>JAGRHE010000126.1 GCA_020445165.1 Gammaproteobacteria bacterium | reverse complement strand
AGGAAATCCAGGTACTGGCCGGCCATGAACTGCAGGCGCTGGTTGTCCGGCAGCTTGAGTTTCAGACGCACGACGTCTTCGCTGAGGTGATCGACGGCATGCACCCGCACCGGCAGCATCCTGACCTCGATATCGGCCGTCGTTTCAGCTTCGCGCACGTCGAGCACCAGGTCGCTGGCGGCGAACGCCTGGCACGGCAGGCACTTGCCTTCGCCGGCCTGCTCGAGTGCCGGCGGAGTGCCATAATACGTGACCTCGCCGGCAACCAGGCCGGCGGCACAACTTCCGCAGCGGCCGTTGCGACACCCATAAGGCAGGCCGACATTTTGGCGAACGGCCGCATCGAGGACGGTTTCGTTTTCCTCGATAGTGAACTGGTGGCCATTGCTGGCGAGGGTTGCTGTGAAGGTCATCGGTTACAACAGGTCCGGTTGAATCAACCCGCAAGTCTGCTTGATTCGCCCGGTCGATTAAACCCGGAGGGCACATGCTAATCGTTGGGTGTGGTGACGTCGGGACCCGGGTCGCGCTGGCGGCGCGTGCCCGCGGGGAGTCGGTCGAATGCATCGTGCACTGCGCGCAAAGCCGGGAAAGGCTGGTAGCGGTCGGCCTGACGGGCATGACAGCCGATCTCGACCAGTCAACGTCATTGCCTCCCGAACTGAGCGCTCAAGATCGAATCTTTTACTTCGCACCACCCCCGCCAACAGGCCGCAGCGATCCGCGCATGCAGCACTTTCTGGCCGCACTGGCACCGAATCGGATGCGGCGCATCGTCTACATCAGCACTACGGGCGTGTACGGGGACTGCGGCGGCGAATGGGTGGACGAAACGCGTCCCCCGAATCCACAGGTCGATCGCGCGTTCCGCAGGCACGATGCCGAGCAGCAACTGCAGACATGGCGCACGGCCGGCGGCAGTGAGCTGGTGATTCTGCGCGTGGCCGGCATCTATGGGCCGGGAAAGTTGCCCCTTGAGCGTCTACAGCGGCAGACACCGATGGTTGCAGCCGAAGAAGCACCCTGGACCAACCGGATCCACATCGATGACCTGGTGCAGGTGTGTGAGGCAGCGATGGAGCGCGCGCCGGATGGTGCGGTGTACAACGTCAGCGACGGTCAGCCGGGCAACATGCGCGACTATTTCGATCGTGTGGCAGACCTTTTCGACCTGCCGCGTGCACCGCTGGTACGGCTGGCCGAGGCCGACGGCAGGCTGTCCGCCGGCCTGCTGTCATACCTCGGCGAATCGCGACGCCTGGACAACCGGCGCATGCTCGACGAACTCGGCGTGAATTTGCGTTACCCAACCCTCACGGACGGCCTTGCAGCCTGCGCAGCCGAACAGACACCCGTTTCGGCCGGTCAATGAGCCGGTCCCTGAATTCCCGTCCCGCTGCCCTGCTGTTCGATCTCGGTGGCGTCATCATCGACATCGATTTCGACCGTGTCTTCGCACAGTGGGCCCTGCATTCGCCGCTTGGCGCGGCAGATATCGCGCAACGCTTCCGCTTCGATGCCACCTACCACCGCTACGAACGCGGCGAGATCAGCGATCGCGTGTTTTTCGACGAGGTGCGCAGGGTGCTGCAAAGCGATGCACCCGACGCGACCCTGCTGGCCGGCTGGAACGCGGTGTTCGTCGGCTTGATCGACGACAACCTGGCACTCGCCGCGCGCCTGGCCGAAACGCTGCCCTGTTATGCCTTCACCAACACCAGCGCCAGTCACCAGCGCGCATGGTCGCGCAGTTATCCCAGTGTCACGCAGACCTTCCGTTGCATCTATTCTTCCGCCGAGATGGGACTGCGCAAGCCGGATCGCGCGGCCTTCGAGGCCGTGACCGCAGCGATCGGCTGCAGTCCGGAGTCGATCCTGTTTTTCGATGACATGCGGTCCAATGTCGATGGTGCGCTTGCTGCCGGGCTGCGGGCCGTGCATGTCACGCACCCCGGCGCTGTGCAGGAGGCCCTGCAGGCGCATGGCCTGGCATGACCGGATCACCCTGATCCGACGACGCCGGACTCAAGGAATGCCGGCCGCTGCCTATAATGGCGGCGTAGAACAAAAAAAATACCGATCCAGTGAAAATCCAGAGAGGAAACCCATGTCTTTCGATTCCCTGATACTGCGACGCCCTTCGACCGCGAAACTGTCGCCCCTGCTGCTTGCGGCAGGCCTGTTCGTCGGTCCCCTGCTGCTCAGCACCACAACCATTGCCGACCCGGCCATGCTCGCGTCGGCGGACCCGGGCCGGGTCGATGCCAAACAACTGAAGAAGTGTGCAAAGTGCCATGGCGATGAGGGCGTCAGCGACGATCCCGAAGTACCGCACCTGGCCGGCCAGAGCGCGGCCTACATGTACAAGCAGCTGCAGGATTTCAAGGCGGATGCGCGCGAGGGCGGGCGCATGAACAAGACCGCGAAAAAGCTCAGTGACCAGGAGATGGCCGACCTGGTCGCCCTGTACGCCGGCAAATCACTCCCCGAAGAGGCTGGAGTCAGCGTGCCCGATGCACCGGCACTGGTCAGCGCCGGCGACGCAGCTCGCGGCATCGATTCCTGTGCGGACTGCCACGGCGCCGATGGCCGCGGCAAGAAGGACAAGTACGAGGCACCGGCCCTGGCCGGCATGCCGAAGCTCTTCTTCACGACCACGATGAAGGCCTTCCGCAGCGGCGAACGCGCCAACGATGCGGATGGTGTGATGGGCAAGGCCGCCAAGCAGCTCAGCGACGACGAGATCGCATCGCTGGCCGGCTACTATCTCGCACTCGGCAAGCGCAAGGCCCTGCCCGAGTAAGCGCAACCGCAAGCCGTGCCCCGCTTAGGGGCGCGGCACGCTCAACGTGACTTCGCGCCCGCCATGGCCATGCACCAGGTCGTGCGCACGCACCCTCACCCAGGTGAACTCACCCGGTATCTTCACCCCGGACAGGCTGCGCGTGAACGGCTGCTCGTTGACGTGCGGGTGGTACAGCACCCGGGTCGCCAACACCCGGCCATCGGGGCCGATCACCTCCCAGCGGTTGGCATAATGGTCCCAACCGGTATCGGCATGCCGGACCGTCACGTCGATGTCATAGCTGCCGCTGCCCGCATTGCGGATTTCGACCTTGAGCACGTCCGCCTGCCCGGCCATCGCCGGTACGGCGATCGCGCATAGCAGGCCCAGTGCCAGGCGACGAATCAGCCCTTGCGCAACCATGCGATCACCGGATCCCACTGCGGTACGTCCTGGGCCACCATCGACGGTGCCAACTCGAAAATCCCGAGTCCGGTCTCGGCCGCGCGGATGTAGTTCTGGCTCTCGCGCAGGTGCGTCAGTACCGGAATATCGTAGCCCGCGAGGAAATCCTCGAGACTGTGAAAAATACGGGTGTTCTCTCGCACCCGGTTGGCGATCAGTCCGATCCGGGTCTGGCCGCGCGAGATCCGCCCGGATTCGAGCAGTTCGGCGATGAAACGCGATGCCGCCCGCATATCGATCGGCGACGGCAACACCGGCACCAGCAGCGCATCGGCACGCCGCAGCAAGGGCGTGATGGCACTGCCGAAGGTGCCAGCCGGGGCATCGATGACCGCCACGTCGGTGCCATGCGCAGTGCGGGCGTCTCCGGCAACCGCATCCACGCCCTCGATCTGCGGGACCCCCTCGTAGTCTTCGCGCGCCGCCAGCCAGTCGATACTGGAACGCTGCGGATCGAAGTCCATCAGCGCGGTTTTGTAGCCATCGTCTGCGTACCATGTTGCCAGGTTGGTGGCGATCGTGGTTTTGCCACAGCCACCCTTGGCATTCATGCAGAGGATTGTCTGCATCTCGTCAACTCCTGCGTCGGTCAGTCTCGGGACGCATTACAGACGACTCTCGGGCGCGCGGCAACCGGCCGGGGCGGTTTGTCTCTCAGCCGTTGCGCGGCAGATCCAGTGCGTACGGCAGCAGTTCGTCGAGCGGCACCAGGCGGAGCACCTTCTCGTGCGTCGCCTGCAGGAAGACCGGCGGCGCCGACCCGGCCTCATGCGCCTCCTGCCAACGGCGCGCGCACAGGCACCAGCGGTCGCCGGCTCGCAGACCGGGGAAGTCGAAAGCGGGAACCGGCGTCACCAGATCGTTGCCACGGGCGCGCGAAAATTCGAGGAAAGCATCCGTCATCTGCGCACAGACTATGTGCGAGCCGACGTCGTCGTCCCGGGTACGGCAATGACCGTCGCGCAGGTACCCCGTCTTTGGATCGAATCCGCAGGCCTGGAGCTCGCCACCCAGGGCGTTGCGTGCAAATGCAGTCATCAGGCACGCGCCGCGGCGTAGCTCTGCGCGTCCCTCGCCGCACCCCAGGCAGACTCATACAGCTCGTGACTCAGAGCGGCGATCGTGTCGGCCATGGCCTCGAGCATTCGCCCCCGTATCGCCAGGGTCATCGCCAGGGCCTGCAGGATGTCGCCATCGCTGATGTCCTGCCGGCTTTCCGCCTGCTGCGAAATGGCCTCGAGCAGGGCCGTGATCAGGTCGGAAACCACCCGCGCCGAACGGGTCTGCGGGTGTAGCGGAAAATCGATGTCATAAGCGCGCCCGGCGGACGTCACCGCGACAAACTGCAGAATTTCTTGCTCCATCGGTCGCTCCCCGACTCATCTGGCTTTCAGGCAGATGGTAGCCGTCCGCCAACCCGGCTATGCCGCGCAAGGAGTGCGGCAATGGCGGAGACAGCGGCTGGGGGGATCTGCGAATTTAAAGATTTGCGTCCCGAGGCCGCCTTCACAGGACAGGTTCCCGAATGGTCAACGGAAGACACCCCGATGTCGATCACCAAGCTGTCGCTACGTGTAAAGGTCCTGGCAGCACTGGCCCTGATTTTCGCCAGCCTGATGGTCGCCACGACCTGGCACATGACGGTGAGCGAGCGGGCCATGGCAGGCGAGATGGCCGAACAGAAGGCATTTGACACCGCCGCCTCGTTCTTCGACGGCGTGAACACCATGATGCTGACCGGAACCATGGCCCAACGCGACCTGTTGCGTCAGAAGTTGCTGGCGAACCCGGACATCACCGAGATCCGGATCGTGCGTGACCGGCAGATCATCGACACATACGGTGCCGGCAACCCCGAACAGCGCGCTGTCGACGATCTCGATCGCCGGGCGCTCGCTGGCGAGACCGTCGTCCATGCCGGCGCCGATGCGAAGGGCCGCACCATCACACTGGTCAGCCCGATCATCGCGACACCGGATTTTCGCGGCACCAATTGCCTGACCTGCCATGTCGTCAGCGACGGCAGCGTGCTCGGCGCCACTCGGGTCACTTACTCCCTGGCCTCACTGGACGCGGCCATCGACCGCAATATCCTGGTCAGCGGCGCGATCAACGTACTGATGCTGGTGGTCGGAATCGTTGCGATCGCATGGTTGCTGCAACGGATGGTGATTCACCCGCTGACCGGCATGCGTGACACCATGACCCGGATCGCCGCCGATTCAGACCTCACCCACCGCCTGACGATCGACAGCAAAGACGAGATCGGGTCCGTCGCCAGCGCGTTCAACGGCATGCTTGACCGCTTCGGCGGCAGCCTGCACGAAGTGGCCGGCGCCACCAGCCAGCTGCAACAGGTGGCCGGCGAGATCGCCGCGGTGTCGCAGCAGACCACCGCGGCGGCGGCACAACAGCGCGGCGAGACCGATGCCGTGGCCACGGCCATCACCGAGCTTGAATCGACGGCCGAGCAGGTTCGCGCCGGCGCGACCGATGCGGCCGACGCCTCGGTGGAGGCCGACCGTACCGCCAACGAGGGCGCGGCGACGACGCGCGCGGCAATCGATGGCATCCACGAACTGGTCAGCGAGATAGAGCAGGCTGCCGAGGTGATCGAGCGGCTCGATGAGCGCAGCAAGAGCGTCGGCGCGGTTCTGGACGTGATCAAATCGATCGCCGAACAGACCAACCTGCTGGCCCTGAATGCAGCGATAGAGGCGGCGCGGGCCGGCGAAAAAGGTCGCGGCTTTGCGGTCGTCGCCGACGAGGTGCGCACCCTGGCCAACCGTTCGCACGAATCCACCCGCGAGATCGAGCGCATCATCGAACACCTGCAGCTGGGTGCACGTGATGCGGTGACTGTCATGAGCCGTGCCCGGGACAGCGCGGAAAGCCGCCGCGAACAGGTCGAGGTTGCCGACAAGGGACTCAACCTGATCGCCGACCGGGTGGCGCACATTCGCGAGCTCAACGCACGCATGGCGGCGGCCGCCAGCGAACAGAGTGTCGTGACCGAAAACGTGGGCCGCAACGTGATCAACATCAGCCAGCTGGCCGACCGCACGGCGAACGACGCCGAGCAGACCACCGCGGTCAGCAATCACCTGCTGCAGTTGTCGGTCGAACTGGAAAGTCTGCTCAAGCGTTTCCGTTTCTGACCCGCAAGCCTGCGCGGCACGGGTGGCTCAGAGCCCCGGTGCCTCGCGTGACAGGGCCTCGATCAGACCGGTGAGGTTCTTCTTTGTCGCCCCCTCGACCGCACGGATGATCCGTGTGGCCCCGGCAAAGGCCTCGTTCCATTTCACCTGATGACGCGTATTGATGCCCTTGCGCCAGATCTCCGTGCCACTGGCCGGATCGACGATCCAGTACTGCACCACGATGGCATACAGCGGACTGACGCCTCCCTCGGTCGAGATCGTGATGATCTCACTGTGCAGCTGCCAGTCGGCAGGTCCGTCGAGGGTGACCTCGCGGAACAGGCGGGCATCGCTGAGTGCCCGGTAGAGCGCATCGCGATACTGGGCATTGGTGATGTAGGCCTCGCGCCCAAATGACGATGCACGCCCACCCTGCACCGGCATGACTTCGACACTGCTGTCGATCCTGGTGGTGACGGCGACCGGATGATCCGGCACCAGGCCATCGGTCTTTATGCTGCATCCCGTCAGCAGCAGCGTAACCACCAGCGCCAGCAGGCAGCATATTCGGCAGCGGCAAAGCGGATTCATTCTTCCCCCGGATTCCGGCCTGTTCGATCAGTAGCGCTTCTCGGGCAGGGCCGCGAACAGCCGGCCGAATGCCCGCTCCACCGCCGCATGTTTGTCCGGCGTCAGCAGCATCACCAGTGGCCCGTACAAAAGCAACTGCCCGAGGCCTTCCTGAAAAACACCTGTCTGGGCACCGTCCCAGACCCGTGTGGCAGTCGGGCGGTGCACGATCATGGCCGAAACCGTGGCACTGGCCCCGGCGTCTGCAACGCCGCTGCGCGACGTGGTCGCCACGCGCTCGACGAACAGCAGTGCCGCGAAGGTCGCCGATGCCGGCAGGCGCGCGGCAAGTTCTGCCGGAGACAGCACCGCTAGCGCATCGACATGCCAGTCATCAGGACGCTGCCAGTTGCGCGGTCTTTCCAGCACGTAGCCCTTAAGCGCCAAATTCCTCAGCAGGGCCTTGTAGATGTATTCGTCGAGTTCGCCGTACAGGCCGGTCAGGGGCTCATCGCGTTCGACCAGGGCCGGGTCGGCGGGAAAGGCGACCGGCATGATCGTGATCGTGTCGACATCGACAAGACCTACCGGGCCTTCACCGGCGACACGCGCGCTGAACAGGCAGACCAACAGTGCGACCAGAAAACCGGCCACCGGTCTGTACCTGCCCGATTGACCGATCGGTGCCATAGCAGCCTCCGCCAGACCCGCACGAGCTCGCATGATCTCGCTCTGTGTACAGGGAAAAGGTTAGCAGGTCGGGTCGGGAGTGCCGGCTCAGCCGATACCCAGCTCGCCCCAAATCGCATCCACCCGCGCCTTCACCGCCGCGTCCATCGTGATCGGTCGCCCCCACTCGCGGCTGGTCTCGCCTGGCCACTTGTTGGTCGCATCGAAACCGACCTTGCCGCCCAATCCCGAGACCGGTGACGCGAAGTCGAGATAGTCGATCGGCGTGTTCTCGACCAGGGTGGTGTCACGCACCGGGTCCAT
>JAGRHE010000125.1 GCA_020445165.1 Gammaproteobacteria bacterium | reverse complement strand
GATGTCCTCGATCTCGCCACGTGTGATCGGTTGGCGGTAGGCAATCAGGGCCAGGGTTTCCATCAGGGCCCGCGAGTAGCGCGCCGGGCGCTCATCCCACAGGCGTGATATCCAGGGCGAGCAGGCCTCGCGAACCTGGATGCGCCAACCGCTGGCCACTTCGACGATCTCGATACCACGCCCTTCGTAGTCCTGTGCAAGCTCCTGCAGAGCGTCGCGCAAATCCTTCTTTTCCGGACACTCGATCTCGTTGAACAGTGCCTGTAGCGCATCCAGAGACAATGGCCTGCCCGCGGCCAACAGCGCTGCCTCGACGATATTTTTCAGGTGGTCGACCACGTTCATTCGGATTCCACACGCCCCCGGACGTGAATCGTGGCAAAGGCCTCGGCCTGAACCAGTTCGATAAGCTGCTGTTTGATCAGTTCGAGCACGGCCATGAAGGTCACGACGACACCCCGGCGACCTTCGCTGATGTCGAACAGGTCGGTGAACACGGTGAAGCTGTCGTGCCTGACCGACGACAACACGCGGCTCATGCGTTCGCGCAACGAGAGGGGTTCGGCCGTCACATGGTGACTGCTGAACATGTCTGCGCGGTGCAGTACGTCTTTCAAGGCAAGCAGCACCTCTTTCAGATCCACATCGGGCGGCGCCTGTTCGACGTGCTTGTAAGGTGCTTCCGCCACCGTGGGAAACACGTCGCGTCCGAGTTGCGGCATCTCGCTGATGTCCTCTGCCGCCTGTTTGAAACGCTCGTATTCCTGCAGGCGACGAATCAGCTCGGCCCGCGGGTCCTGTTCATCCTCGTCGTCACTCTGCGGTCGTGGCAGCAGCATGCGTGATTTGATCTCGGCCAGCATGGCTGCCATCACCAGGTACTCGGCCGCCAACTCGAGCCGCAGATCCTGCATCAGCTCGATGTACTCGATGTACTGGCGCGTGATGTCAAAGATCGGAATATCCAGGATATCCAGGTTCTGCCGCCGGATCAGGTACAACAAAAGGTCGAGCGGACCTTCGAATGCATCGAGGAACACCTCCAGCGCATCCGGCGGGATGTACAGATCCTTGGGCAGCGTGAACTGCGGTTCACCAAGCACGATGGCGAACGGCATCTCCTCCTGGCGTGGAGTCGTCGCTTCTACCTTTGGTTTGCTCAACGTGGCATCACCAACAACGGTCAGTAATCGATTGACATGGCATGACGGACCTCTTCCATGGTCTCGCGCGCGACCTCGCGCGCACGTTCGCAGCCTTCATTGATGATATTGCGTACCAGATCGGGCTGGGCGGCATATTCCTGGCCACGTTCCTGGATCGGCTTGAGCTCGGCCAGCACCGCGTTGATCACCGGTTGCTTGCATTCGATGCAGCCGATAGCCGCCGAGCGGCAGCCCTGCTGCACCCACTCCTGGACCGAATCGCTCGAATAGACCTGGTGGAACTGCCAGACCGGGCAAATGTCCGGGTTTCCGGGATCGGTGCGCCGAACCCGCGCCGGATCGGTCGGCATGGTGCGCATCTGCTTCTCGACCTCTTCGGGTTTGGCGTCCAGTGCAATCGTGTTGTTGTACGACTTCGACATCTTCTGACCATCGAGGCCCGGCATCTTCGAGGCCTTGGTCAACAGCGGCTGCGGCTCCGGCAGAATCACCATGCCACCCCCTTCGAGGTAGCCGAAGAGGCGATCGCGGTCGGCGATGCCGATGTTCTGCTGTGATTCGAGCAGCGCGCGCGCGGCGGCCAAAGCGGCGTCATCGCCCTGCTCCTGGTAGGCACGCCGGTAGCCGTTGTACAGCTTGGCGTTTTTCTTGCCCATCTTCTTGATCGCCTGCTCGGCCTTCTCCTCGAAGTCGGGCTCGCGTCCGTAGATGTGGTTGAAGCGACGCGCGACTTCTCTTGTCAGCTCGACGTGGACCACCTGGTCCTCACCCACCGGTACCAGCCCGGCACGATAGACCAGGATGTCGGCCGACTGCAGCAGGGGGTAGCCGAGAAAACCATAGGTGGACAGATCCTTTTCCTTGAGTTTTTCCTGCTGATCCTTGTAGGTGGGCACACGTTCGAGCCAGCCAAGTGGCGTGATCATCGACAGCAGCAGATGCAGTTCCGCATGCTCAGGCACACGCGATTGAATGAAGAGTGTCGCCTCACCCGGGTTGACGCCGGCGGCGAGCCAGTCGATCACCATGTCCCAGGTTGCCTGCGGCACCATGCTCGGATCGTCGTAGTGCGTGGTCAGGGCATGCCAGTCGGCAACGAAGAAGAAGCACTGGTACTCGTGCTGCAACTCGACCCAGTTTTTCAGCACGCCGTGATAATGCCCCAGATGCAGGCGTCCGGTGGGACGCATGCCGGACAGGACACGCGCGTGTTGTGCAGATACAGCGACCAAGAACAATTACTCCTAGGTAATCATGACTGACGGGGAAGCAGGTCCTGCAGTCTATCAAACACCAGTTCGGTGCCCGGCAGCAGCACGATGCCACCGACCACGACCGGCCACAAAAGCACTTTGACCACCCCGACCATGATCAGCGCGATCAGGATGAAGATCCCAAACGGCTCCAGCTTCATGTAGAGCCGCGAGAGTCCCTGCGGCAGAAAACCGTTGAGCATCCGGCCACCATCGAGCGGCGGCACCGGCAGCAGGTTGATCGCCATCAGCACCAGGTTGACGAACACCCCCGCCACTGCCATCAGCATCAGGGGCAGCGCGATCGACTGCACGGTATGCACCAGGTTGTGCGCGACCAGGAGCACCAGCGACCACAGAACTGCCATCACCAGATTCGAGCCCGGGCCGGCGGCTGCAACGATGGCCATGTCACGCCTGGGCGAACGCAGGCGGTTGAAAGCCACTGGCACCGGTTTGGCCCAGCCGACCAGGAAGCCGGTGAACGTAAGCATCAGCATCGGCACCAGCAAGGTTCCGACCGGGTCGATATGCGGCAGGGGATTCAGCGTGATGCGGCCGAGCTTGCGCGCGGTAGGGTCACCCAGCTTGTCGGCCACCCAGCCATGCGCGGCCTCGTGCACCGTCACCGCGAACACCAGCGGTAGCGCCCAGATCGCAATGCGTTGCACCAGCGTGAGTTCTTCCATCGGCGGGATTATATCGTGCGCGGGCGGCGACGGGCCCGATCAGTCGACAAACAGCGAAACATCGCCCTTGCCGCTTCGCAGCACCCGGGGAACGTCTTCGTGCAGATCGATCACACTGGTGGGCTCGAATCCGCAGTATCCGCCGTCGATGATCAGGTCGACCGCATGCCCGATGGTCTGGTTCATGTCGTAGGGATCGGTCAGCGGCATCTCATCACCGGGCAGGATCAGCGTGCTGCTGAGCAGGGGCTCGTTGAGCTCGTCGAGCAGCGCCAGCGCCACCTTGTTGTCCGGAATGCGCACGCCGATCGTCTTGCGCTTGGCGTGCATCAGACGTTTCGGCACCAGCTTGGTCGCCTTCAGAATGAAGGTGTAGGGTCCCGGCGTCAGGTTCTTGATCAGGCGGTGGGCCTGATTGTCGAGCTTGGTGTAGGCCGACAACTCGGACAGGCTGCGTCCGACCAGCGTGAAGTTGTGATCGTCGTCGAGTCGCCGGATCTGACGGATCCGGTCCATCGCCGTCTTGTCGCCGATCGGGCAACCTATGGCATAGCTGGAATCGGTCGGGTAAACGTCCACGCCGCCGCCACGCACGATCTCGGCGGCCTGGCGTATCAGACGCGCCTGCGGATTGTCAGGATGAATCTGGAAAAACTGCGACATTCTTTTTTATTCAATGGTTTAACGACCAATCTTTCCAGATTGCATTACATCCGTCCGGCAGCGCCGGGAGTTTGCCGAGCTCGATCCACGGATGCTCCGGGCCGTGGTAATCGGATCCCGCCGAGGCCAGCAGGCCGGCCTCGCGGGCCAGATAAGCCATCCGGAAATAATCATCACGACTGTGACTGCCGGACACCACTTCGAGACCCTCGCCGCCCGCTGCCTTGAACTCGGCCAGCAAGCGTCGCAGCTTGCTGCGACTCATCGTGTAGCGCGCCGGATGCGCGACCACCGCCTGTCCACCTGCCGCCCGGATCCAGCGCACCGCATCCGTCAGCTCTGCCCACTGGCCGGGAACAAAGCCGGGCTTGCCGTTGACCAGGAACTTGCGAAAAACCGCGCGAACGTCGCGCGCATGGCCATTATCCACCAGAAAACGCGCGAAGTGCGTGCGCCCGATCAGACGGCCATTGGAACGTTCCCTGGCGCCCTCGTAAGCACCCTCGATGCCCTTGGCCGCGAGGCGGCGGCCGATCTCCTCGGCACGCCAGTCGCGGAACGCACAAAGACCCTGCAAACCTTCGCGGAGTTCGCCGCACTGCTCATCGATTCCGAGTCCGACGATATGGACCGTCCCACCCTGCCAGGTCACCGACACCTCCACGCCGGGGACAAACCCGAGCCCGAGATCGCGGGCCGCTGCCGCCGCCTCGCCCAGCCCGGCGACCGTATCGTGGTCGGTCAGCGCCATCACCTCGACCCCGGCCGCATGTGCCCGGCGCATCAGCTCGGCGGGCGTCAGGGTCCCGTCCGAGGCGGTGGAATGCGCATGCAGATCGAATTTCTGTTCCATTTCGCTATTCTATCAGCCGGTCATCCAAGCGGCCCTCGCAGGCATGCCGGAGGACACCCGGTACATGCTAATATCGCGCCGCATGAACCTGTTACCGGCCGACCTCGCTTACCTGCGTGATCAGCTGTCCGAGCTTGCCGCAATCCTCCAGGAACGCCGGGAGGCCGCGTCCATCGCGAGCGACGACGGCGACTCACCACGCCTGCTCGGCAATGCAGCAACCCAGCTTTTCGACGCGCTCAGCATGAACGTACGCCAGGAATCGTTCGATGCGACCTGGTCGGACGAGATCACCACCCTGGGCGAATACGGTCAGCACCTTCTCGCCAAACTGGAAACCCTGGCGATCGATCTCGACTCGCCCGATATCCAGGTCCGCCTGGAACAACTGAATCTACCGCTGGCATTGTGGATCGCGCGCCACGGCGGCGAAATCCGCAATCTCGCGCCGGCGGTAAACGCGCTGGCGGACCTAGCCAATCACACCAACGAGCCGCGGGCGATGGCGGTGCTTTTCACGCACTGTTGTGAGCTGCTCGACGCAGCCAGCCCCGCTTGCGCGGAAGGACCGATCCACCAAGATCATCCATGGCGCCTGCTGTTGCTGAACCGCGCAATCATCGCCACGCGCAGCCACAATATGGAACTGATGTCTGCCGCCTTCGACGCCGTCGTTGAACAGCTGCCAACAGATGCGCAGCACTTTTTTTCAGAGGGCATGCAGCAGATAAGTGAGATGACTTGCCCGGAGCAGGTACGTGACATGATGAAGCGCTATTACCTGGCGTGCACCAACACCAGGCAACTGCATTGATTTCGATTCGTGCTGTGCACGAAATGAGCCCCGAAGCCGCTATCCGAAGGATGACACGATGAAGATGCTCGCCGACCTGTTTCCGGTCATCCTGTTTTTCGTCGCATACCAGCTGTACGACATCTACATCGCAACCGCGGTGGCAATCGCGGCTGCGGCCGTCCAGGTGGCCTACATCAAGCTGCGTAGGCGCAAGGTCGAGACGGCACAATGGGTAACCCTCGGCCTGCTGGTGGTTTTCGGCGGACTGACGCTGGCGTTGCATGACCCGACCTTCATCAAGTGGAAGCCGACCGTCGTCAACTGGTTGTTCGCCGCCGCCTTCCTCCTGTCGCAGCTGTTCATGCAACGCAGCCTTCTGCAGCGCATGATGGACCATGCCGTCACCCTGCCCGAAGCTATATGGACGCGCCTGAATGTTGCATGGGTCGTGTTCTTCTTTGCCATGGGCGTGGTG
Source organism: Gammaproteobacteria bacterium (assembly GCA_020445165.1). The sequence goes on along the minus strand of JAGRHE010000125.1, from coordinate 2,284 downwards.
AATCTTTATGTCGCCTACACCTTCTCCGAAGAGGTTTGGGTGAATTTCAAACTGTTCGGGTTTCTCGGTCTGACCGTGGTATTCATGCTCGCGCAGGGCTTCTATCTCGCACGGCACATGCAACCCGAAGAATCCACAGCCGAGGATTAACAGAATGCTTTATTCGATCGTTGGAACCGATGTCGAGAACAGCCTGCCTCTGCGCAAGAGTGCTCGCCCGGCTCACCTGGAACGACTGCAGGCGCTGCAGGACGAGGGCCGCCTTGTCATCGCCGGCCCCAACCCGGCAGCGGACAGCGATGACCCCGGCGAAGCCGGCTTCAGCGGCAGCCTGATCATTGCCCAGTTCAGTGACTTGGATGCCGCGCGCGCATGGGCCAATGCTGATCCCTACGTGGCCGCAGGCGTTTACAGTGAGGTCGTGGTCAAGCCGTTCAAGCAGGTGTTCCCCAAATGATCCGCCGACGCCGTACCGGGTTCGTGCCGGCGATGTTGCTGGCGCTTGTGACCAGCATGCCAACCGCTGCGCAGATCGACGACGAACTGAACAGGCCATTGGTCAAGATCGATGGTTTTTCCGTTACCACGCTGCATCTGGCCTTGTTCGCCAGTCAGACCGGCCGTGAGCCGGACCAGGCCGAAGAGCAGATCCGCATGCTCAATGAACTGGTCAACAACTTCATCGTCGCCAACTCCAAGCAGGGCAAGGCCCTGGAGACATCGCCCGAGGTCGCCGCTGCGATGCAGGTGGCCAGGGCGCGCCTGCTGGCGCAGGCATTCGTGCGCGATGCCCTGGACAAGGTCGTGATCGATGAACAGCAGGTCACGGCAGCCTATCAGGAACAATATGGCGGCACACCCGGCCTCGAATACAAGGCCCGGCATATCCTATTGAACAGTCGTGACGCCGCCGTGGCTGCGATCGAAGCGCTCGACGGCGGCGCCGATTTTGCGACACTCGCCAGCCAGCATTCCACGGGGCCGAGCAAGCAGGTCGGCGGCGACCTCGGCTGGTTCGAGGCAGACCAGATGGTTGAGGAATTCGCTGCCGCCGTCAGCCAGTTGGCCAATGGCAGCTATACCCGTGAGCCGGTCAAGAGCCAGTTCGGTTGGCACGTGATCCTGCGCGAGGAGAGTCGCGAACTGGCTGTTCCGGACCTTGCCAGCGTGCGCGACGATATTGAGCAGCAGCTACGCGAGCAGCGCGTGGCCGACATGCTACTCGAGATCCGCCAGGCCGCGGACGTCGAGGTGCAGAAACTCGACGGCGAGTAAACGAACGCCAGACCGATTCAGCGTCGGCCCGGCGTCGAACTGCTGGGCAGGACTCAGTCTTCCCGCTTTTCGGCCTTGCCGATACGTGCGATCGGCACCACGTCCGCCGCACGCTTCTCATCGCTGAAGTAAGGACGTTCCTGGGCGACACCGGCCGCATCGGCAAGCTCACGTTCACGCGCCGAAATCAGGCCCAGGCAGTGTCTGACATCCTGGATGGTATCGTCAGACAAAGGATGTTTCATCGCCCGGCTGGGCGGTGTGGTGTCCTTGATGACTTGCGCCAAAACCTTGCGCATCACCATCAGAATTTCGCGTTCCTTCCTGCTTATGTCTTCCGCCATGCCGGCACACCTGGTTGAACAAAATATCAAGGTTACCCGAATGACGCTGCGCTATTCCACGCGCTCAACCCCACAATTAGTTGCGACGGCCATTGGCCTCGCAGCTACTTGAAGATGGTGTCAATTGAAAAGCCTTCCTGCTCGAGAATGCCGCGCAGACGCTTCAGCGCATCCATCTGGATCTGGCGCACCCGTTCCCGGGTCACACCGAGTTCGTTCGCGACCTGTTCCAGGGTGGAGTTTTCGTAGCCGTGCAATCCGAAACGCCGCTCCACCACCTCGCGCTGCTTGTCGTTCAGCTTGCCCAGCCACTCGTCCAGATGACCAGACAGATCACCTGCCTGGATGTGTTCGGTCGGATCGGTGGCGTTTTCGTCCGCGATCGTGTCCAGCAGCGGCTTGTCGGCATCCTTGCCATACGGCGTGTCGACCGAGGTGACGCGCTCGTTGAGTCCGAGCATACGCTTGACCTCGTCGATCGGCCGATCGAGGACATCGGCAATCTCTTCCGCGGTCGGCTCATGATCGAGCTTCTGGGTCAGCTGGCGCGCTGCGCGCAGGTAAACGTTGATTTCCTTGACGACGTGAATCGGCAGGCGGATCGTGCGCGTCTGGTTCATGATAGCGCGCTCGATAGTCTGGCGAATCCACCAGGTGGCGTAAGT
>JAGRHE010000124.1:3096-8197 GCA_020445165.1 Gammaproteobacteria bacterium | reverse complement strand
TCCTTGCCCTCGTTGGAGTGGTAATAGAGCACCTGGTCTCCCTTCTTCATCGCCTGCAGATTGTTGCGCGCCTGGTAGTTGCGCACACCGTCCCAATGCTCGGTTTTCTTCGGCATCTTCTTCAGGTGATCGATACCGAACACGTCCGGTTCCGATTTCATCAACCAATACTTCATCTGTGGTCAGCTCTCCTGTTGACGGATGTGCAGATTACCCCGACGTGAAGTCACATGCAGCCCGGGTCAGCTGGACGACATGGCTTCAGCCAGCAGGTGGCGATAGCTTGCCAGGCGTGACTGCTCGATTTCACCGCGTTCGGCGGCCGCACGAATCGCGCAGCCCGGCTCGGCCAGGTGGGCGCAATTGTGGAAACGGCACTGGCCGAGGTAGTCGGCGAACTCCGGGTAGCCCTGTTCGAGCTCGGCCCGGCTGACCTGGCCGAGTCGAAAGCTTCGTACGCCGGGCGAATCGATGAGCTCGCCACCGCTGGCGAGGGTGTACAAGGTTGCCGCGGAGGTGGTGTGACGTCCCAGACCGGTACTGTCGGACAATTCTCCCTCCAACACGTTTTCGCGCGGGATCAGAGTGTTGATCAGCGAGGATTTGCCGACCCCTGACTGGCCGACCAGTATGCTGGTCTGGTCGCGCAGCTTGTCGAGCAGCGGGTCCAGGCCATGTTCCGTCTTGGCGCTGATTCCTATCACCGGGTACCCGATGCGCTGGTAGATTTCGTAGCGTTTCTCGAACGCTTCACGCTCCTGCTGGTTCAGCAGATCGACCTTGTTCAGGCAGATCAGCCCATTCACGCCGATTCGTTCGGCAGCGACCAGGTACTGGTCGAGCAGGTAGCCGGCCGGTTCCGGGCGTACGGCCAGCACCACCACCAGTTGCGTGATGTTGGCGGCGATCGCCTTGTCCTGGCCGTTGAAATCGGGCCGCGAAAGCGCACTGGAGCGCGGCAGCAGCGCCGTGACCACGCCTTCGTCATCGGCGGTCGGCTGCCATAGGACACGGTCGCCACATACCACTTCCCCGAGATTGGCGCGGAACATGGCGTGGATGTTGCGACCATCATCGCCGCGCAGGAGCAGGTTGCGTCCATGCCGTACGACCACCCGCCCGGCGAAGGTCTGGAGGTGTTTTTCGGAATCGTTCAGCGCCTGTTCCGCTGACGCTTCGGCGCGTTGTCGGCGCGCCTGCTGGATCCTGGCGATGCGGTTCTTCTGTTGTTCGCTGAGCCGCCGTCGCGCCATCGCCGCGGATCCACCGTTACCGGCTGAAGTGGTAGTAGCTTTCGTTCAGGTAATCGGTGAGTTGTTGCAGGTCGTCCGGAAAAAGCTTGGTGCCCAGGTTGGCATCGCAGCGTGCCACCTGTGCCTCGAGCTTGGGGTAGCTCTGGATGCGGCGGTCTTGGCGCGTGTAGACGTTTTCGTCGTGGCAACGGGTGCAACTCTTGTCGTGATAATCCGCAGCATCGAAATCGGCACCGGTCGCCGCAGCGGAAAGTGCGAACAGCACGATAGCCACAGGAATCAGGGTGTTCATGTGAAGAGCTCCTTGTGAATGCATTGTCAAATGCCGTCTGAAGCGAGCTTGCCCTCGAGATGGGCAATTCGCACCGGAGCCGGCGGGTGACTGTGATAAAACGCCGAGTAGACCGGGTCTGGCGTCAGCGTACTCGCGTTGTCGCGGTACATCTTGACCAGACCGCTGATCAGGTGGCGTGGGTCGGTTTGTTCGGCCGCGAAGTCGTCGGCCTCGAATTCGTGCCGCCGCGACAGGCGCGCGCTCAGTGGGCTCAGGAACAGGGTGAACACGGGCAGGACGAGCATGAACAGGGCCAGTGCGGTTGCCGGCGACTGCCTGCTGACCCCCAGATCATGATAGAACCATGCCTGCTGCGACAACCAGCCGAGCAGCGCCAGCCCGAACAGGGCGACAATCGCCGACAGAATCAGCATCTTCGTTATGTGGCGCCGTTTGAAATGGCCCAGTTCGTGCGCCAGCACCGCTTCCACCTCGTTGGCATCGAGGCCGTCGAGCAGGGTGTCGTAGAAGACGATCCGCTTGTTGGTGCCGAACCCGGTGAAATAGGCGTTGCCATGTGCCGAGCGACGCGAACCATCCATCACGAACATTCCGTTGCTGCGGAATCCACATCGTGTCAGAAGGTTTTCGAGGCGTTGTCGCAGCCCCTGGTCGGCGAGAGGTTCGAAGCGGTTGAACACCGGTGCGATCCAGATCGGGTAGGCCCAGGTCACGAACAGCGTGAAGCCCATCCAGACCACCCATGCCCACAGCCACCACAGGCTGCCGGCGCCTTCCATCAGCCACAGGATGGCAGCCAGCAGTGGTATGCCGAGCAGCAGGGTCAGCAGGGCGCCGAGCAGTCGGTCCTTGACGAAAGCGGCCGGTGTCGTCCGGTTGAAGCCAAAGCGCTGTTCGATCCCGAAGGTGCGCCAGACCGACAGCGGCAGTTCGATCAGCCCGCCGACCAGGATCATTACCAGGATCAGTGCCACGCCCTGCCACAAAGGTGACAGCGTCGTCCCGGCCAGCATTCCGGCCAGGAGGTCGATGCCCCCGCCGAGGGTCCACGCCAGCATCACCACTGTGCTCAGGAGCAGATCCCAGCGCTGCACGGTGAGGCGCGCAAGGCTGTAGCTTGCAGCCGTTGCATGCTCATCGGCCGAGATGCGATCGGCAAAGGCCTCGGGCACCCGATCGCGATGCGCCAGGATGTGGGCTGCCTGGCGTGCAGCGAGCCATAGCTGCAGGACCAGGCCGGCAGCCACCAGGAACAGGAATGTCAGGGTGATGGTCGTCATGCCGGCAATTCTACGTCAGCGCGGCGTTTTTTCACTCAACCTGCAGGGGCAGCAGGGTTTTTGCGGCGCTCGGACAGCCTTGCCGGTGGGCGTGATCAGCGCACGGCAGCACGATGCACGTCGACGTGGGCCGCCGGCGCGTTAGAATCCGGGAATTGTCGCCTGTATCAGGGGGGAGCGCGATGGCGGTGTCGGAGAACAACCTAATCTGGATCGACCTGGAGATGACCGGCCTGGACCCGGCCAACGACCAGATCATCGAGATCGCCACCGTGGTGACCGATACTGAACTCAATGAACTTGCCGAGGGACCGGTCCTGGCCATTCACCAGGCGGATGAAGTTCTTGCCGGCATGGATGAATGGAACACCCGGCAACATGGAAAATCAGGCCTGACCGAACGGGTGCGTGGCAGCCGGACCGATGCCGCCGCAGCGGAGCGCCAGACGCTGGCCTTCCTGGGGCAATGGGTCCCGCAGGGTGCATCGCCGATGTGCGGCAATTCGATCTGCCAGGATCGCCGTTTCATGGCCCGCCTGATGCCGGATCTGGAAGCGTATTTTCACTACCGCAACCTGGATGTCTCGTCAGTCAAAGAGCTGGCACGGCGTTGGGCACCGTCGGTCTACAGCAGCTTCAGCAAGGATTCGTCGCACCTGGCGCTGGCCGATATCCGTGACTCGATCGCCGAGCTGCGGCACTACCGCGAACACCTGCTGAAAGCATGATCGGCATCTGCGGCGATGAGCGACGGGCGATAAGGCGATGGAACCCGGTGTCTTCCTGAGCTACCGGCGAGCGGATACATCCGGTCATGCCGGCCGCATCTCCGATGGCCTGGTGCGTCACTTCGGCCGCGTGCGGGTGTTTCGTGACATCGACGCGATCGCTGCTGGCAGTGATTTCGTGCAGGCGCTCGAACGTGCAATCAGTGCGGCGAAGGTGTGCCTGGTACTGATCGGCGATACCTGGCTCGACGCGCGCTCCGTCGACGGCGAACGCCGTCTCGATCGATCCGATGACCCTGTTCGGCGCGAGGTCGAACTCGCCTTGGCGCACCCCGAACTCACGATCCTGCCGGTGCTGCTGGAAGGGGCCGCGATGCCGGCTGCCGAGGACTTGCCCGAGTCGATCAGACCACTGGCCCGACTGCAGGCGGTCGAGCTGAGTGAATCGCGCTGGGAATACGACATGGCGCATCTTGTGCGGGTGTTGCAGGCTGCCGGTGTGCAGGGCGCTGCCGCCCACAGGATGCCGCGCTGGGTGGTTCCGGTGCTGGCTGCGATGGCGGCGCTGCTGCTGGCGCTCGGTTTGTGGTGCTGGCAGGGGCGGGCGACTGCCGATGACTACCTCGGCCTCTGGCACATGCCCAATGGCAACTACTGGTCGGTGCGTGCAAAGGATGAGGGCTTTTGGGTCGAGGAGACCCACCATGAGTCACGCCAGGTTTGGAAGCGCGGCCCGGCCGAACTCAGTAACGGCAAGCTGGATGTTCGGCTCATGTTGGTGTTCGATCGGGATGACACGCCGTACCTGCATCAGCTGCAGTTGAGCGACGATCGGCAGAGCCTGATCGGCACGGTGCGCCGTGCCGACCGGGATTCAGATCTTTCACTTGTGTTGACCCGCAGCGCGCACTGAACACGCTGCGTGTCGTTGTGCTCAGGGATGCGAGCGGGGGGTCGCCGGGTCCCTTGCATCGATCCAGGCAATGATCTTTTCGACCTCGTCGGGGTTGGCGGGCGTGCGAGTTCTGGCCTCGACGAAGGCCGCACGCGCCGGCCCGAACTGGCCCATGTGCAGATAGGCCATGCCCATGCCGATGAACGAGCGTGTTCCACTGTCACCCAGTGTGATCGCGCGCTGAAAACTCTGTACCGCGTCCGCGTATCGCTGGCTGAGCAACTGCATTCCACCGAGGTGTGCAAACGCGTCATGCGAATCAGGTTGCGCCTCGCTCAATGCGCGAAAGATCTCGGCCGCTCCCTCGATGTCGCCAGCCGCGGCCTTGCGTTCACCGTCTGCCAGTGACGGCGCGGCCTGCGCAACGGCTGCGTTGCCTGCGGCCAGCGCCAGCGCGATCGACAGGCTCAGGATCAGTATCAGTCTGTGCATCAGAGATGTTCTCCAAAAAAAAGGCGTGTCCAGTTTCCCGGACACGCCCACAAGCCAGTGAACGATTACTTCAATGCGCCCTTACCGTAGCGCTCTTCGAAGCCCTTGCGGACCTTGTCGATCTGCTCCTTGTTCATGCCTTCGAAGTACCAGCTGTG
>JAGRHE010000124.1:0-3086 GCA_020445165.1 Gammaproteobacteria bacterium | reverse complement strand
CGTCGATCGGCTTGAAGTACTTTTCCAACATCGCATCGGCGAACTTCTCGTTGCCATCCTTCTTGTGCACGATTTCCTTCAGTTCTGGGATCCACTTGAAGTAGGTATGCTTGGCCACTTCATACAGACCATGCCACCAGGTGTAGTCCGGACCGTTCATGGATGCACCATGACGCGCGCGCCGGCCTTCGTGGTGCCAGATCTCCCACCAGGTCCACTCGATCTTTTCGTCGAACGGGCCGGGCGTCGTGTAGCCGGCCTTCTTCAACTCACCCATGACGGCAGCGATCGGCTTGGCAAACTTGTCGTTATAGAGATCGACAACGTCATCGAACTGCTTGTAGTGGCCATCGATCACGCCTTCGCTGTGACAGGCGGCGCAGACCTCGGCCATCTTGGCGCGACGGTCTTTCCAGGTGAGCACCTCGACCACCTTCGAGCCCTTGGCTTCATCGCCGACCTTCGGTATCTCGCCACCTTCCTTGACGTCGAACTCGTCGCCGTTCTCGAGTTTGACCAGGTTGATTTTCTGCGAGATCGGCGGACGCAGGGTCCAGGATATCCGCTCACCGACGTTGTGCGTCTTCGGCTGGTCACCGCCACGGCTCATGTGGCAGGTGGCGCAGGTCGGTGCAGCTGAATAATCAACACCGGCGACCCATTTGTCCGACTCGAGATTCATCTCGTCGACCTTGGCGCGATAGATGATGCCGTGCTTCGATTCGTTGTAGACCTCGATTTGCGGATGGTCGGGACCGACGTGACACTTGCCGCATGTATCAGGCGTACGCGCCTGAGCCTTGGAGAAGCGGTGACGGCCATGGCAGGCAGTACAAGAGCCGGCTGAACCGTCCGGGTTGATGCGGCCAATGCCGGTGTTGGGCCAGGTTCCCGGGGTCGGTTTGCCGTCTTTGCCAACTTCGACCTTGGCGCCGTGGCACTGCCGACAACCGGCGTTGACCGCAGCCGGACCGCCGACCACTTCACCAAGCAGGTTGTCGAGAGATGCCAGGATCTGGCCCGCCTTGGAATGGTGGGAACCGTCCATTTCTTCGAATTCCTGCTGGTGACAACGCGAGCAGTCTTTCGGCGAAACGATGATCGAGATCAGCTGTTTCTTGTGCATGAAGGCGTCTGTGTCACCTTCCTCGGCCTTGTGGCAGTCGAGGCAGTTGACGCCCGACTGACCGTGTTGGCTGTGGTTCCATTCCATGGTCAGGCCAGGGTTCTCGGTCATGTGGCATTCGACACATTTCTCGCCTTCAGGGTCGCCCCAGTCCTTTCCTATTTCGCCGGCTGGGCGTGCCGCAAGCACGCTGCTTGCTGCGACGACCAGGCAGGCCAGTGGCCGGCCATGTGTTGGCTTTGGCTCATCGTGGATTCCTCCAGGTGTGGCATTGACCGATCACAACTGCGCCGGCCGTTCTTCTTTGTTAACCAGGTCCAATGCCTCGGCACCGCATAGCGGTCGGGCATGTGGGCGCAAATTACCCAGCGATTGCCGGGTTAAACCTTGAGGCGGCTCAAGAATCAGGATCCAGCTTCGTTCGTGCGGCCACAAACGCTGTTCACTTGACCTGCATCAATTTTTCGCGGGTACAGGAATGACCTGTGTCGTGTCGCTGCATTTTGTCGTGTTGCACAATTTGTCGTACGGACGCAGGCAGGTTGTGTGTCTTCAACAAACAACAGATCCGGTGCCAGGAACATGCCTTCAAGCCGCAGCCCCGTCGATGTCGATCTGCTATTCGACCAAGCCCTTTTTGCAGGCCTCGATCCGCGCCATGTACAGGAAATCGCGCGCGGGGCTTCAGTCGTCGAGGCCAAGCGTGGCTCACGGATCCTCGGTCGTGGCGACCGCCTGGAAGGTCTGTACGTGATCACCGAGGGTCGCCTCAAGCTCTACATGCTGTCGTGCAGCGGCGACGAACGCGTGTTGCGCGTGCTCGAACCGGGTGACAGCTTTGGCGAGGCCATCATGTTCAACGACCTGCCGAGCCCGGTGTTCGTCGATACCCTGACTGCGGCCAGCCTGGCCTATTTCCCGCGTGATGTGATCAATGCCGCGCTGGTACGTGATCCTGACTTTACGCACACCATGTTGCGCAGCATGAGTGCGTTGATGCGCAATCTGATCACCGATCTGGAGACCTGCTGCCTGCAGAATGCCCTGCAGCGGACCGTGAGCTACCTGTTGCGCACGGCCGGTGAAGCGCCGGCGCCGCATGACCGGATCGTTCTGCCGGCGGCCAAGGCCGTTGTCGCCAGCACGCTGAACATCTCGGCAGAAACCTTCTCGCGTGAGCTGCATCGATTGCAGGAGCAGGGCCTGATCGGCATCGACAAGCGCACGATCGTGCTGCATGACCGCAAGGCCCTGGTTGCTCTTGCCGAGGGCGGGGCAGTGGTCAGCATGTCCGGCGTTCGTCACTGACAGCACTGAGCCAACTATCCATCGGCTCGTTTCTGCTGTTGCTCGATCGCCCAGCTGACGTGTTCTGCCAGTACCGGGTCTGCATCCGCCAATGACCTGCGCAAAGCCGCAACCACGGCCGGTGATGGCGGTGCGTTGCCGAGTGCTACCGCAATGTTGCGTTGCCAGCGCAGATAACCCAGGCGGCGCAACGCCGAACCTTCCGTATTGCTGAGAAATTCACTTTCCGACCAGGCAAAAAGCGTTAACAGTGTTGCGCTGTCCAGACCGTTGCGCGGCAGGAAGTCGTCCTCCGGGGTTGGGGTGGCGAAGCGGTTCCAGGGGCAGACCTGCTGGCAGTCGTCGCAACCGTAGATGCGGTTGCCGATTGCCCGGCGGAATTCATGTGGGATGCTGCCGTGCAGTTCGATCGTCAGGTAGGAGATGCAGCGTCTCGCGTCGACCTGGTAGGGCGCAACGATGGCCCGGGTGGGACAGCAGTCGATGCATTCGCGGCAGCTGCCGCAATGCGGCTCGACCGGTGCATCGAGTGGCAGGGGCAGGTCGGTGAACAACTCGCCGAGAAAGAACCAGGAACCTGCGTCACGGCTGAGCAGGTTGCTGTGCTTGCCGATCCAGCCCAGGCCGGCCTTCTCTGCCAACGCCTTCTCCA
>JAGRHE010000123.1 GCA_020445165.1 Gammaproteobacteria bacterium | reverse complement strand
ACTTTCTTTGCGCCCATTCTCGATCTCTCCAAGCGGTTGGGTGGATGCGGCTGTCGAGCAGACAGCGATTCGATTCTGTGCCGCGCGGCCGTTTTTGGCCTGACTTACGGCGTGGTCTTGCGGGAGCAGGAACCATGCCACCGGGTGATTTTCGTCGTCAAGCGCTATCTGCACCGTTTGCGGACCTGGACAATATCGCACAACTAATTGAATAAAATGGATATTTTTGCTTTCCGCGCAACCCTGGGGCAATTCCGACCCGTGCAGTGGGATCGGGTGAGTAGGGAGTGCTACGGGAAATGCACTGAGTTAGTGCGCACGCCTAGCCATAGTGCACCATCTTGGTGCTATCCATACAGGATCCGCAAACGGCTGAACCATTCCAGCGCCGTTGCCGCGCTGGACAGGTCGGCGTGCAGTCGCTGCGTTGCGGCGGTGTCGTTGAAGCTGGCCAGGGGCAATATCAGATCGACGTCGATCCGCCCCGACAGGTAATGCAGGCGCAGCTCGCGCTGGGCCGGCAGCAGGTGCGCCTTCTCCCAGGCCGATTCCAGCGCGCGCACGGCGTCTGCGCGCAGCGGAAGTCCGCGACAGGTCGGCGCGTCTTCATCGTCCTCCGGATCGATGTGCACGGTCACATCGGTGATCGCGGCCACTTTCTCGATCACCCTGTCCTCCACCGTCTGGCTGATCATGTGGCCCTCGGACACCGACAGCCGGGGCGCGACCTGCACATGCACGTCGGCACTGGCCTCGGCGCCGTGCCGGCGGGTGCGCAGCATGTGCACCGAACGGACGCCGTCGACCGCCATGATCGCGCGCTTGGCCTCGTCGACCTGTTCCTCGTCGAGCGCGGTATCGACCAGTTCGGCCATGGCCGACCAGCCCAGGTCCCATGCGATCTTGGCCACCATCAGGCCGACCAGGATCGCAGCGATGGCGTCCATGTAGGTGAAACCGAGCACGGCCCCGCCGACACCGATAAGAACCACGACCGAGGAGATCGCATCGGATCGGTGATGCCAGGCGTTGGCGCGCAACATCTCCGACTTGAGGCGACGCGCGACCACGATCGTGTACCAGTAGAGTCCTTCCTTGGCGACGATCCCCACCGCCGCGATCACCAGCGCCAGCTGGCCCGGCACCGGCCGGTCGCTGTCGAACAACCGCTCGACACCGTTCCAGACGATGCCCAGTGCCACCAGCAACAAAAGGACACCCAGGCCGAGCGTGGCGGCCGTCTCGAAACGGCCATGTCCGTAAGGGTGATCCCTGTCCGGTGCCTCGGATGCGGCACGTGCGGCGAACCAGACCATGACGTCGGAGACCAGGTCCGACGCCGAGTGGATCCCATCGGCCACCAGCGCCGCCGAGTTGGCGACTAGGCCGACGATCACCTGGGCAATCGACAGCAACAGGTTGACGGTGCCGCTGACCAGCGTGACGCGACGTGTTTCACGGCCGCGCGCCGTGCGCTGCTCATGCGCCATCTGGGCGTGACTGTGAGGATGTGCGTGACTGCCGCTCACGATTCGCTGATCTCGCCAACGCGCAGGGTGACCCGGTATTCGCCATCATCCGATTCGACGGCCAGAACGGTGTGGCCATTTATCCGGCACCAGGCCGGAATGTCCTGCAGCGCACCGGGATCGGTACAGAGCGCGGTCAGGGTCGCGCCCGGCGGCAACTGTTCGACTCGGTCCTGGACCCGGATCACCGGCATCGGACACAACAGTCGGGAGCAGTCGAGGATATCGGCGGTCACGTTCATAGGGGGCTGATAATAGCCGAGAAGCCGGCGCCAACAGTATCGCAGATGCCGCGTGCAAGGACCGCGGCAGTCCGGCTAAGCTGCGCAGCATGACCGAGGAAAGACGACTGCGCATCCACACCCGGCACGTCCCCGTGCTGTTGAGCATGGCGGCACTGAGCGGCTGCGCGGCATTCAATGATGTCGTCGTTGTCGACGTCGGTGAGCAGTTCCATCTGCTCGAGATGGCGCCGAATTCAGATCCGAGTCACAGCCAGGCGACGGTCGCCAAGGGTTTCGACTGCACCTTCTCGGCGACCAGTGTGCGCACCTCGTTGCTCGCCCGTGAGAAGCGGATCGACGGCACGATTCGCTGCCAGCGGATCGAGCCGGAGTGAGTGCAGCGACGGCACAGGCACGGTACACAGCGCCGCTGTGGTCTTAGCTGACAGGATATCCATGGAAAAGCTCACGAAGCTGTTCGAACGTGTCGTCGTAATGGGACTTCTCGCCATGATGATGTTTGCCGTGCTTGCGGCGACCGTGGAGCTGGCCTTCGTGCTGGTCGGGGAGCTGCTGAAGCCGCCCCTGATGCGCCTCAACGTCGAAGAGATGTTGGAGGTGTTCGGATTCTTCCTCATGGTCCTGATCGGGCTGGAGTTGTTGGAAACGATCAAGGCCTATCTCAAGGAGGATCGGGTGCACGCCGAGGTCGTGTTTCTCGTGGCAATCGTTGCGGTATCACGGAAAGTGATCATCCTCGAATACGAGAAGGCCCCCGTGGAGCTTCTGCTCGGCATGTCGGCCTTGATCGTCGCGCTGGGGATCGGGTACTTCCTGGTCCGACGCGCACTTGAGCCGCATCGTGCCGCGGCGAATTCGGCTGACGATGCATGATCGACTGCTAACGCCCCTGGAAGATCTGCTGCGTCGCTACAACGACACCCGGCAGCGGCGGACTTCAGGACCCACCGCAACGAGGGCAGGCGATGGACGCGCGAGTTCGGCTGGCAGTGATGCGTTCTTTGGATACGGCTCTGCATGCGGTCATCGATGTGACCTGCACGTACGCGGTGCAGCCCGGCTTCAAAGCAGCCATGCCTGCGGCAGGTCGTCGGGGTGCAGGGGGACGACCGACACCGTTCGCGTGGCACCGTCGGTGGCACGGTATTCCAGCGTCACCGATGGCGCGTCACGGCCCTGGCTGTAGCGTGCGACGATGCGCGCCGCGAGCTCGATGTCGGCGTCGTCGAGCGGCCCGTCCATCAGCGCCACCGGGCCGCCGTGGCTGAGCATGGACAGGCTCGGGTACTGACGTCGGTACCCGGTCATGAAGCGCGCCTCGCCCTCTTCGCGGGCGACGATCAATTTGAAATGCGGACGCGGGCGGATATGACGGCCGACCTTGAGCAGCATGATGTCGTCGAGTTCGTAACGACGTGTGCCGCGCGCGGCCCACAGGTCCTTGAGCTTGACGCTGTAATTGGCGTCGGTCAGAAAGCAGCAGCCACCGGCCGGCTGGGCATAGTCCTCGATACCGTATTCGGCGGCCAGGGCCATCTGCGGCTTGCGGCTGCGCCCGGCGAAACCGTGCAAGCGGCTGCGGTCGACCCATCCTTCACGCTCAGGCAGGGTTTCGGGCAGGTTCTGCGCACTCAAGGGACGCAGCAGTCGATCCTCGATGCCCGAATCATGCTGCACGATCGGCATGGTGTGCTTGCGTTGTGATTTCGGCCGCTGGCCGACCACCTCGCCGGTGATGACGAAGTCGAAACCCTTTTCCTCGATCCATTCGCGCGCTTTGCGCACCATGAAGATCTTGCAGTCCAGGCAGGGATTGAGATTGGCGCCGTAGCCGTACTGCGGGTTGAACACCACGTCCTTGTATTCGTCGACGACATCGACCAGGTGCAGTTTGATGCCGAGTGTCTCGGCCACCCACAGGGCGTTGTTACGCTTGGGCCTGGCCCGGTCTTTCTGACGGATCGCATGGGTGTGGCCCTCGACGCAGAAACCGGTGAAGAAATTGATTCCCTCGACGTGTACGCCCTGATCGAGCACCACGCGCGTGGCGAGCAGCGAATCCAGTCCGCCGGAGATCAGGGACAGGGCTTTGACTTGCTTGCTCATCGATTCGCTGAAAGATCCGGCAAAGGCGCGACATTATAAAGATAGTCGTCAGCGCGGGCTGTATAATTGCCGGCTTTCAGCAAGAAACGCGCAAGCCACGGGTTCTCGACCAACATGAACGACGCGCCAGACGTATCCACTTTTCAGGGCCTGATCTTCGCCCTGCAGCAATACTGGGCCGAACAGGGCTGTGCCGTACTGCAGCCTTACGACATGGAAATGGGCGCCGGTACCTTCCACACCGCAACCTTTCTGCGATCGATCGGGCCGGAGCCGTGGAACGCGGCCTACGTGCAACCGTCGCGCCGACCGACCGACGGTCGCTACGGCGAGAACCCGAACCGCCTGCAGCACTACTACCAGTTCCAGGTCGCGATGAAACCGTCGCCGCTGGATATCCAGGACCTGTACCTGGGTTCGCTGAAGATGATGGGCATCGACCCACTGGTACACGACATCCGCTTCGTCGAGGACAACTGGGAGTCACCGACGCTGGGTGCCTGGGGCCTGGGCTGGGAGGTCTGGTTGAACGGCATGGAGGTCACCCAGTTCACCTATTTCCAGCAGGTCGGCGGGCTCGACTGCCGTCCGGTCACCGGTGAAATCACCTATGGCCTGGAACGCATCGCGATGTATCTGCAAGGCGTGGAGAGCGTTTACGACCTGGTCTGGACGCGCGGGCCACAGGGCACGGTCACGTATGGGGACGTGTTTCATCAGAACGAGGTGGAGCAGTCGACCTACAACTTCCAGCATGCGGATACGGATGCCCTGTTCGCCTGGTTCGATACCTGCGAGCGGGCGAGCCAGAAGCTCATCGAAGCCGGACTTCCGCTGCCGGCGTATGAACAGGTGCTCAAGGCCTCGCACACCTTCAACCTGCTGGATGCGCGTAGCGCCATTTCCGTGACCGAGCGGCAACGCTTCATCCTGCGCGTGCGGGCCCTGGCGCGTGCGGTTGCACAGGCCTACTACGACGCGCGCGAGGTACTGGGTTTCCCGATGCTTGCGGGTGCCGCTGCGGGCACGGTGGAGGTGGCCAATGGCTGAGTCGACCGCACGCATCGCTGATCTGTTGATCGAACTCGGCAGCGAGGAGCTCCCGCCGAAGGCGCTGGCCAGCCTGTCCCGCGAATTCCTCAATGGGGTGATCAGTGGCCTGGACAAGCTTGGTTTCGCTCATGGCGATGCCGAGGCCTTCGCGTCGCCGCGTCGCCTGGCGGTGCGCATCGCCGCCGTGGCGTTCGCGCAGCGCGCGAGCGAACAGGAACGTCGTGGCCCGGCGGTCGCGGCGGCGTTTGACGCGGACGGCAACCCGAGCAAGGCAGCGCTGGGCTTCGCGGCATCCTGCGGAGTCGCGGTGGAGGCGCTCGAACGGCTGGCTACCGACAAGGGCGAGTGGCTGGTTCATCGCCAGATCGTGGGTGGCAGTACGCTGGATGAGTCGCTTGCCGGTGTGGTGGAGGCGTCGCTCGGCGCGCTGCCCATCCCCAAACGCATGCGCTGGGGCGCCGGGACCGCGGAATTCGTCCGCCCGGTTCATTGGCTGGTCATGATGCATGGCGATCAGGTGATTCCCGGGACGGTGCTCGGCCTGACGAGTGGCAATGTCAGTCGCGGCCATCGCTTCATGTCCGTCGGTGACATCGTCATCGGTTCGGTCGGCGACTACGTCAACACGCTGCGCGATCAAGGCTTCGTGATCGTCGACATGGCGGCGCGCAAGGCGGCGGTGCGGGACGGTGTCATCGGCATCGCGGCTGAGGTCGGCGGACATGCGCTGGTCGACGAAGACCTTCTCGATGAGGTGACGGCGCTGGTCGAATGGCCGGTACCGCTGATCGGCGGGTTCGATCGACGTTTCCTCGAGCTGCCGCAGGAAGCCGTTATCTCCAGCATGCAGGGTCATCAGAAGTGTTTCCCGGTGGTCGGGGACGACGGTCGGCTGCTGCCGCATTTCATCGCGGTTTCGAACCTGCGGAGCAAGAATCCTGCGATCGTCCGCGCCGGTAACGAGCGTGTCATCCGGCCACGGCTGACGGATGCCGAGTTCTTCTGGCAGCAGGATCTGAAGGTCGGCCTCGACAAACTCGGCGAAGGCCTGGGCGCGATGACGTTCCAGGTGGAACTCGGCTCGTTGGCGGATAAGGCGGCACGGGTTGGTGAGCTTGCTGCCGGCATCGTCGAGCAGATTGGCGGTGATGCATCGGAAGCGCGTCGCGCGGCGCGGCTCGCGAAGGCGGACCTGCTCAGCGCGATGGTGTTCGAATTCCCCGAGCTGCAAGGCGTGATGGGGCGTTACTACGCGCGGGCGGCGGGTGAACCTGCCTCGGTCAGTCTGGCGATCGAGGAACAGTATCTGCCGCGCTTCGCGGGTGATGCGCTGCCGACCGGGACGATCGGCTTTGCGCTCGCGCTCGCGGATCGCCTCGACACCCTGGTTGGTATTTTCGCGATCGGGCAGAAGCCGACCGGCAACAAGGACCCGTTCGGTTTGCGCCGCGCGGCACTCGGGGTGTTGCGCATGTTGATCGAGGGCAAGCGCGATCTCGACCTATTGGCGCTTATCGGCAGGAGTGCGGCGGTGCTGGCCGATAAGGTCGATGCGAGCGGCAGCGTCGAGGAGGTCTTCGAATACGTGATGGACCGTTTGAAGGTCTATTACGCCGACGAAGGTATCGACGCGGACGTGATCGATGCCGTGATGGGCGTCCGGCCGACCCGCCCGCTGGATTTCGATCTTCGCGTTCGGGCCGTGCAGGCCTTCCGGGCGACCGACGCCGGTCAGACCCTCGCCGCCGCCAACAAGCGGACGAGCAACATACTCAAGAAGGTCGACTTTGATCTCGCGGATCTGGCCGTCGATCGCGGCGCCTTCGTCGAACCTGCCGAAACGGCGCTGGCGAATGCGGTCGATGCGGTTCGTGGGCCTGTCGCCGAAGCGTTCGCCGCGGGCGATTATGAGGCGGGCCTCGCGCGGCTCGCGGATCTTCGCGAACCCGTCGATGCGTTCTTCGATGGCGTCATGGTCATGGCTGACGACAATGCGCTCAAGCGGAATCGGCTGGCCCTGCTGATGGATCTCTCCCGCATGTTCCTTGGCGCCGGGGATTTCTCCCGGCTGCAGGGTTGAGCGGCTGGGCGGATCGGAGGGTGGCGGTGCAGCGCAATCCGGATTCCTACCAGCAGATGCTGGAGGCGGTGCAGGCATTTCATGACAAGCATCGCTTCCGGGATACCGGCGGCGAGGAGTTGACCTACCGGGTCGCATTGATGGCGGAGGAGCTCGGGGAGATCTCGTCATGCGTGACCAAAGGCAAGTCGCGGGAGGCGCTTGCGGAGGAGGTGGCCGATTTGCTTATTCTGGTGATGGGCACCGGCATCGCGGTCGACTTCGATCTGAACGCGGCGTTCTGGGCGAAGCTTGAAAAGCTGATGCAACGGGAGGCTCGGGTCGTCAATGGCCGTATCCGGGTTTCGGAGTTCCGCGATGTCTAACAGCGATCGCGCGCAGCTCGTCATTCTCGATCGGGACGGTGTGCTCAACGAGGACTCGGACGCGTTCATCAAGACGCCTGATGAGTGGATTCCGGTCCCGGGGAGTCTGCAGGCGGTCGCGCGGCTCAATCAGGCGGGTTATCGGGTGGTCGTCGCGACCAATCAATCGGGTGTGGCGAGGGGCTTGCTGGACCTCGACATGCTTGCCCAGATCCACGAGAAGATGCGTCAGTTATTGCTTGAGTGCGGTGGCCATGTCGACGGCATCTTCTTTTGTCCACACGGTCCCGAAGACGGTTGCCGTTGCCGCAAACCCCGGCCAGGGCTGTTTGAAGAGATCGCGGCGCGATACGACGTCGACCTGAAAGGTGTGGTGGCGATCGGCGACTCCTTGCGGGATCTTCAGGCAGCGGTGACGGCGGGCGCGTCGCCCGTGCTGGTGCGCACCGGGAAGGGTGAGCGGACATTGGCGAACCCGGCACTGGACGCGGCCATACCCGTTTACGCAGACCTTGCAGCAGCCGTGGACGCGCTGCTGGCCTCCTGATCCGGCTCAGCCTGCAATGTTGATTTTTCTCCGGTCCGCGTTGTTTTCCCTCGGGATGCTGCTGGCGACCGTGGTGTTTTCAGTCGGCGCCCTGTTCACGCTCCCGTTCGGATTTTCGGTTCGATACCAGTTCGTTATCCGCTGGGCCTGGTTTGTGTTGTGGTGGCTCAGGGTGACCTGCGGTGTTCACTACGAAGTGCGCGGGCTGGAGAACGTGACGACGGCTAACGCCATCCTGTTCTCAAAACACCAGTCGACCTGGGAAACCCTGGCGATTCAAAAACTGTTTCCCGTGCAGGCATGGGTTCTCAAAAAGGAGTTGCTGGCGGTCCCCTTCTT
>JAGRHE010000122.1 GCA_020445165.1 Gammaproteobacteria bacterium | reverse complement strand
GTCAGCAGCGCAAAGGTGTTTCTTTCTTCCGGATTCAGCGTCCCGTGGGCTCTGCCCTCTTTCCCCACCGACGCGTCTTCGTCGACGTTGAAGTTGTCGTCCATGGCGACCGGCACGTCATTGGTCGGGTCGACGGTGAGGTTCACCGTGGCGGTCGAGACGTCGCCGTTTGCATCCGTAATCGAATACGTGAAGCTGTCCGGACCGTTGTAATCGGCGGCCGGGGTGTAGGTAAACGTGCCGTCACCGTTGAAGGCGATCGTGCCGTTGGCCGGGTTGGTCAGCAGCGAAAAGGTGTTGCCACCGTCCGGACTCAACGTGTCGTTGCCCGCGACACTCGACGTCAACGACGCGTCTTCGTCGACGTTGAAGTTGTCGTTTATTGCAACCGGCACGTCGTTGGCGGCGCCAACCATGAGGTTGACGGTCGCCGTACTATCGTCGCCATCAACATCCGTTATCGTGTAGGTGAAACTGTCCGGGCCGTTGTAGTTTGCAGCCGGCGTGTAGGTGAAGGTGCCATCCGGGCTGAAGGACACCGAGCCGTTCGCGGGATTGGAAGCAAGCGAAAACGTGTTTCCGCCGTCCGGGCTCAGCGTGTCATTGCCGGCGACCGACGAGGTCAGCGCGTCATCCTCATTGACGTTGAAGTTATCGTCGACTGCCACGGGCACGTCGTTCGTCGGATCGATCGTCAGGTTGACCACCGCCGTGCTGCTGTCGCCGTCGACGTCTGTCACCGAGTACAAGAAGCTGTCCGGCCCGTTGTAGTTGGCCGCCGGGGTATAGGTGAAGGTGCCGTCGCCATTGAAGCTGACGGTGCCGTTCGACGGATTGCTTACCAGAGCAAAGGTGTTGCCACCGTCCGGGCTGAGCGTGTCGTTGCCGGCAACGGTCGAGGTCAGTGAGGCGTCCTCGTCGACGTTGAAGTTGTCATTGACCGCAACCGGCACATCGTTGGTCGGATCGATGGTCAGGTTGACGGTTGCGGTGGAGACATCACCGTTCGCATCCGTGATCGAGTAGGTGAAGCTGTCGGGTCCGTTGTAGTTGGCTGCCGGCGTGTAGGTGAAGGTTCCATCGCCGTTGAAGCTGATCGTGCCGTTCGCCGGATTGGTCAGCAGCGCGAAGGTGTTACCACCGTCCGGACTCAAGGTATCGTTGCCGGCAACGGTCGACGTCAGCGAGGCATCCTCGTTGACACTGAAACTATCGTCCGCCGCAATCGGAACGTCGTTGACCGGGTCGACGACCAGGCTGACCGTGGCGGTCGCCACGTCGCCGTTTGCATCGGTGATGGTATACGTGAAGCTATCGGAGCCGTTGTAATCGGGTGCTGGCGTGTAGGTGAAGGTCCCGTCCGGGTTCATGACGACCGTACCATTCGTCGGACCATCACCCGGCTCGACGCTGAATACCACCGGGCCGTCGTCGAGACCGCTGTCGTTCAGAGACACATCACCGCTTACAGGGACATCCTCGTCAGTGGTGTACGCATCAGGTGCGGCGACCGGGATGACGTTGGCCGGCGGGCCGGCCGCGTCGGCTTCATCACCTGGCAGGATGTCGCCAGCCAGGAAAGCGACAGGGTCAAAGTCCTGCTCCAGGCCATTCGTCTCGTAACCCGCCTCTACCAGCCCGACACGCCCGGTACGCGTAACACTCACGCCTTCCTGGATCGCTTCGCTGGCGGCCGAACCGCCTTCGACACCGGCCGCAGTGGGATCGGCAATCTCGGTCGGGTCCGCGCCTGCGGCAATCGCGCGCTGGATCTCGGCCGCATCGAGCACGGCCGCTGCGCGCAGGGCCGGGATGTCATCGCTGTACACGCTGTCGTCGAGCAGTGCTTCGGACTCGCGGCCGAGATCGAAACGGGTGCCATCGTTGAGTGCGATGACGACCGTGCTGCGACCAACTGTCTTGATCAGGTCATCCGCATACACCAGGTCGCCGGCAACCAGTTGCCGTTCGCTGCCGTTGGCACCGATCGCCACGACGCGTCCGCTGACGGACTGGACCTCACCGATGGCGGGGGTCTGGGGTGCGGTTGGGTTGGTCGAGGCCATGCGGATCTCCGGGCTGAACAAAACGTTTCAGTCCGCATGATCGGCGCCTGACGCGCGTACTGAATAGTACTTTGGTACTAAGGACGGGTGCCGGAGCCTTTTCAGGCGTTTGAGATTCGGTGACCGGCCGGATTCGGCTGAAGATGAGACAAGGCCAGCGCGAGCTGCACGCGGTTGCGGACACCGGTCTTGCGGAAGATGCTGTTGAGTTGTGCCTTGATGGTGCGTTCTGAGACGCCACTGTCCAGTGCGATCACCTTGTTGCTGTGGCCGGTGGCCACCGCCAGGGCAACCTCGGCCTCACGCGGCGTGAGGGCAGCCAGCAACTGCTCTCCTTCGGGGATTTCCGCCACGGGTGTCGCCAGGGCCTGTTGCAGCAGGTGTTCGGTCACCTCGCGGCCAGCCCAGACCTCGTCGGCGAGAACCGCGTCGACAACGGCCTGAATCACCTTGCCTGCTGCCAGCCGGTTGGCATAGCCACGGACGCCTGCGCGCAACAATGCCAAGCCCTCTGTGGCATGAGGCCGCGCGCTCAATGCAATGAATCGCGACGATCCATGCGCCTTCACGGCGTCGCGCAACACCGATTGCTCGGCATCGCCGCGGGGACCGAGGTCAAAAAGACAAAGGTCTGCTGACACCTTCGCCGATGCGGCAAGCGCGGACAGCGGCAGGATACCGTGATCATGGCCGGCGGCGTCGAGTGTCGCGGACCACTGCGACAGGCGCGCGAGATCCGTACCGAATAACCAGATCAATGCCACGTGTCAGGGCTCCCGGAGTGCACTTGCGCGGGCGCGAAGCACCGGTTTCATGATGTAGGACAGCACGCTTTTCTCTCCGACCAGGATATCCACCTCGGCAGTCATTCCAGGGATGATCGAGAAGGATTTACCATCCTTGACCAGGTCCGGCTCGCTCGTGCGCACGCGCACCAGATAGTAGGCTTCGTCCCGTTCATCGACAAAGGTATCGGCGCTGATGTGTTCAACCTGAGCGTCGAGCCCGCCGTAGATGGCGAAGTCGTACGCGGTGAGCTTCACCTTGGCCGGCAGGCCGGGGCTCAGGAAGGCGATATCACGCGGTTTCACGCGTGCCTCAACCAGCAGGCTGTCGCCGACCGGGACGATCTCGACCAGGTCCATCCCGGGCTGGACCACGCCGCCGACGGTACGCACCTGCAGACTCTTGACCACGCCGCGGATCGGCGAGCGCACCTGGGTGCGCAACACGCGGTCTTCGAGCGCGACGTTGCCGGCACTCATCGAGCTCAACTCGGCGTTCACCTCGCTCAGCTCGGTGCGCGCCTCCTTGCGGAAACCGGCATCCAGTTCGACCCGGCGTTGCTCGACCTCGGCCAGCTCGGCCTCGGCACGCGGTACCGACAGGCGGGCCTCGTCGAGCTCACCACGCAGGTCGTTGACCTGGCGCTGCAGGCGTAGCACCTCGACCTCGGATACCGCACCCTGGGCCTGCAGCGGGCGCGTCACGCGCAGCTCGCGTTCGGTCAGGCCGAGGCTGCGTTCGAGCCGTTCGGCACGCGACTTGAGCTCGGTGATCGCTTGCTGCTTCTGCGTCAATTGTTCGCTGAGGATGCGTTGATTGGCCTCGAGCTCGCGGCGGCGCTCGTCCAGCAGTTCGCGTTCCTGCACGTACAGCTCGGGCAGTGCCTGGTTGATCTCGTCCGGAAACGCCGGCAGCTCGTCCTGACCCTCGGCCTCGGCGCGCAGGCGGATCGCCTTCGCTTTGAGGCTGAGGGTGCGCAGGCGGCTTTCCTGCAGTGACGAGTCGAAGCGCGTATCGTCGATGGTCAGCAACACATCGCCACGCGCCACCAGGTCACCCTCGGCGACGTTGATCTGCTTGACGATCCCGCCCTCGAGGTTCTGCACCACCTGGACTTGGGACGAGGGGATCACCTTGCCGCTGCCTCGGATCACCTCGTCGAGCACCGCGAAATAGGCCCAGACGAAAAATGTGACGACACAGGCCAGCATCACCCACACCAGCAACTGCTCACCGCGCACGCTGCGGGCACGGATCGCGTCGCCGGCGTCGACGACAAAGCCATCGCCGCTGGCACCCCTGCTGATTGTCTGCAGATCCGTCATTGCCAGTCCTCAACGCGTCTGCTTGATGCGGCCGGCACGCAGGGCTTCGAGCACCTGCGCCTTGGGACCGTCGGCAACGATGCTGCCGGTGTCGAGCACGATCACGCGCTCGACCAGTTCCAGCAGCGATGCCCGATGCGTGATCAGGACGAGCGTCTTGCCCTCGATCACGCCGGCCAGTTCACGCTTGATGTGCTCCTCGCTGCTGTTGTCCATCGAGCCGGTCGGCTCGTCGAGCAGCAGTATCGGCGCATCCTGCACCATCGCACGCGCCAGTCCCACCGCCTGGCGCTGACCGCCCGACAGCATGCTGCCGTGTTCACCGACCGGCATGTCGAAGCCGAGTGGATGGCGGTTGACGAAATCGGCGACACCGGAAAGCTCGGCCGCCCGCACGATGCGCTCGTCGTCGACATGGGCGATGCCCATGCCGAGATTCTCGCGGATGGTGCCGAACAGCAGCTGGCTGTCCTGCGACACGTAGGCAATGTTGTGGCGCAGATCGCCCGGGTCGAGCTGGCGCATGTCGACACCATCGATGCGCACGGCGCCTTCCTGTGGCTGGTACAGGCCGGCGATCAGGCGGTTGATCGTGGTCTTGCCCGATCCGACCTTGCCGATGATGGCGACATGTTCGCCGGGCGTGATCTGGAAGCTGGCATCTTTGAGCGCGGGGATTTCCTGTCCCGGGTAGGTGAAGCCGACCTTGTCGAACTCGATCCGCCCCTGCATGACCGGACGGGTCACGAACACCTTGCCCGGCGGACGTTCGACCGGCATCTGCATAACGCCGTTGAGCGATTCCAGCGCGGTGCTGGCCTGGAAGTAACGCGTCAGCAGGCCGGCGATCTGGGCCAGCGGCGCCACCGCACGACCACTGAGAATCACCGACGCGATCAACGCACCCATCGACATCAGGCCATCGGCAATCATGTAAACACCGAGAACCACCACGCCGACCGAGACCAACTGCTGCAGCAGGGTCGCCAGGTTGCTGGCCGACAGCGCCCAGCCGCGTGCCAGCGCACCCCAGTGGGCGCTCTGCGCGACGCTGGCCTCGAGCTGACCCTGCAGGCGCCCCTCGACGCCCAACGCCCGCACCGTCTCGGCCTCGACCAGGGCCTCGACCAGGGTTGCATTCTTCTGCGCCCCGGCACGCATGCCCTGCTCGGCTGCGCGCCGCAGGCGCGGCTGCATGAAGAGTCCATATATAAGGATGACTGGAATCGCTGCCAGCGGCACCAGAACGAGCGCACCGCCTATCCACCACACGGCGAGCAGGAACAGCAGCGTGAACGGCACGTCGACGAAGGCGGTCAGCGTCAGCGAGGCAAAGAACTCGCGAATGCCGTCGAACTCGCGCAGGTTGTTGGCGAAAGCTCCGGCCGATGACGGCCGCGCATCCAGTCGCAGACCGAGCACACGCTCGTACAGCCGGGACGACATCTCGACATCGGCGCGGCTGCCGGCCACGTCGACGAATCGCCCACGCAGCCCGCGCAGAACGAAGTCGAACAGGTACATCACGGTCACGCCGATCGCCAGCACCCAGAGTGTCTCGATCGCCTGGTTTGGCACGACCCGGTCGTACACGTTCATGACGAACAGGGGGTTGGCGATGGCGAACAGGTTGATCAGGATGGTGGCCAGGATCACGTCACGGTAGATACGCCAGTTGCCGGCCAACGTGCCCCAGAACCAGTGCGACTCGCGCTCGTCGGCCGCATGCTGCGGGGTGCGCGTGTCATAGCGATGGACCGGACTGGCGAGGATCGCGTAGCCCGAGTAAAGCGCCTCCAGTTCAGCGACCGACAGCCGGCTCTCGGCCTCGGGATTGTCCGGCAACTGGATGCGTGCCTGGCCATCGTCCGACCGTTCCAGCAGCACGCAGGCGCGGTCGTCATCCAGGATCAGTACGGCCGGCAGCACCAGCCTGTCGAGGCGTTCCAGCGGACGCCTGACCAGGCGTGCACGCAGGCCGATCCGTTGCGCGGCACGCGCGAACTGCGACGGCATCAGCCGGCCCTGCTCCAGCGGCAGGCCGGAAGTGGCGGCGTATGCCGATGCCGGCAGATCGTGCAGGCGCGCCAAAAGCAACAGGCAGCCGAGGAGCTGATCGTTGTCGCTGGCGTCAGTTTCTGGCGGCAATGGTTCGAGTGCGGCTTGGCTCACAGTGATTTCCGACGCGCAGGGATTCCAGGGAAGATAGCGCGGTTGCGTAAAGTTATCGCCTATTCGTCCGAAAACCTGAACAGTTTCGCCAACTTTCGGGTCGTTCTTCATGCAGCAGCTGTTCGTTGTCCGCGATGCCGAAGGCCACATCAGCGGTCTGTCCTCCGAGGCCTCGACCAATGCGGAACCGGCTTCGATCGACGATCCCCAGGTCCAGGAATTCCTGCACAAGCTGGACGTCGACCTGGTCCGCGTGCTCGAAGACGTGATCGACCTGCTGGTAGCACGCGGGGTATTCCGCTTCACCGATCTGCCCGAATCGGCACGCGAAAAGCTGCTGTTCCGCAAGAACCTGCGTTCGCAGTGGCAACCGGTGCCCGATCCCCTGGGCAGCGAGGAGGGCCTGTTTTGATCTGACGCAAATGGCATTTGCGGCCGCTTGACGCACGTCAAGCAACCCCGCGGGCGCGGTTGCCGGCCGCCCGTGAGCGCGCCCATTCTGGCGCGGTCACCAGCCACCGTCGGATATATTGATGTCGTCCAGCAAGATCACGATCGACGGCAACGAAGCGGCCGCGCGCATCGCCCACCTGACCAACGAGGTGGTCGCGATCTACCCGATCACGCCGGCCTCGCCGATGGGCGAATGGGCCGACGACTGGTCGGCCACCGGCGTGACCAACCTGTGGGACACGGTGCCCCAGGTGATCGAGATGCAGAGCGAGGCCGGTGCCGCCGGCGCCATCCACGGCGCCCTTCAGGCCGGCGCGCTGGCGACCAGCTTCACTGCGTCGCAGGGCCTGCTGCTGATGATCCCCAACATGTACAAGATCGCCGGCGAGCTGACGCCGACGGTGCTGCACGTGGCCGCGCGCTCGCTGGCCGCGCAGGCGCTGTCGATCTTCGGTGATCACTCGGATGTGATGGCCTGTCGCGCGACCGGCTACGCGATGCTGTGTTCGGCCAGCGTGCAGGAGGTGCAGGACTTCGCCCTGATCGCCCAGGCCGCGACCCTGCAGGGACGGATTCCGGTGCTGCATTTCTTCGATGGTTTCCGCACCTCGCACGAGGTCGACAAGATCAGTGAAATCGACCGTGCAACGGTGCGCGCACTGATCGATGAAAACCTGGTGATCGCGCACCGTAAGCGCGCCATGAGCCCCGATCGCCCGGTCCTGCGTGGCACCTCGCAGAACCCGGATGTGTATTTCCAGGGACGTGAGTCAGTAAACACTTACTATTCGGAATTCCCCAACATCGTAGAAGCCGTGATGCAACGCTTCGGCGAGCTGACCGGACGCCACTATGGCCTGTTCGAGTACCTCGGCGCGTCCGATGCCGAGCGTGTCATCATCCTGATGGGCTCGGGCATCGGCGCGGCCGAAGAGGCGGTCGAGACCATGGTCGCACGCGGCGAGAAGGTCGGCATGGTCAAGGTGCGGCTGTTCCGGCCGTTCTCGCCCGCACATCTGCTGGCCGCGCTCCCCGACAGTGTCCGCCGCATCGCCGTGCTCGACCGCAGCAAAGAGCCCGGCGCCGACGGCGAACCCCTGTACAAGGATGTTCTGACAGCATTCTTTCAGGCATTTGCAGATAGTGAACGCACACTTATGCCACGCATCACAGGTGGTCGCTTCGGCCTGTCGTCGAAGGAGTTCACCCCGGCCATGATCGCCGCCGTGTTCGCCGAACTGGCGCGCGACAAACCGAAGAACAACTTCACCATCGGCATCCACGACGACGTCAGCTACACCAGCCTGGACTGGGACGACAGCTTCAAGCCCGACGCCGCGACCGGTATCACCCGCTGCGTGTTCTACGGCCTGGGCTCGGACGGTACCGTGTCGGCCAACAAGAACTCGATCAAGATCATCGGCGAAAACACCGACCAACACGTGCAGGGCTACTTCCAGTACGACTCGAAAAAGGCC
>JAGRHE010000121.1 GCA_020445165.1 Gammaproteobacteria bacterium | reverse complement strand
CCGAACGGATCCTGACCCAGCTGCGTGCCGAGGGCTATGGCCTGTCGCCGAGCTACGCGGGTGCCGACCTCGTGGTGGTCAACACCTGCGGTTTCATCGATGCTGCTGTGGCTGAATCGCTGGATGCGATCGGTGAGGCGCTCGATGGCAACGGCCGGGTGATCGTGACCGGCTGCCTGGGCGTGCGTGAGGACGAAATCCGGGCCGCGCATCCGGGCGTTCTCGCTGTAACCGGTCCACACGATTACGAAGCCGTCATGGGTGCCGTGCACGCCCACCTGCCGGCGCCACACGATCCCTTCACCAGCCTGATCCCGCCGCAGGGTATCAAGCTGACGCCGAAGCACTATGCCTATCTGAAGATCTCCGAGGGCTGTAATCATCGCTGCAGCTTCTGCATCATCCCGAGTATGCGTGGCGACCTGGTCAGCCGCCCGATTGGCGAGGTTCTGGTGGAAGCCGAACGGCTGGTCGAGTCCGGCGTGCGCGAACTGCTGGTGGTGTCGCAGGACACCAGCGCCTATGGTGTCGACCTGAAATACCGCACCGACTTTTTCAACGGCAGGCCACTGGCCACGCGCCTGACGACGTTGGCCAAAGAGCTCGGCCAGCTGCCGGCCTGGACACGCATGCATTATGTGTATCCGTATCCACACGTCGACGACCTGCTGCCGCTGATGGCCGAGGGGCTGATCCTGCCGTATCTCGACATGCCACTGCAGCACGGCAGTCAGCGCGTGCTCAAGGCGATGAAGCGACCGGCGGCCACCGAGAAGGTACTCGGACGTATCGCCCGCTGGCGCGAGACCTGCCCTGAACTGGTGTTGCGCTCGACCTTCATCGTCGGCTTTCCGGGCGAGACCGAGGACGACTTCGACCAGTTGCTCGAGTTCATCCAGGAGGCGCAGCTCGATCGCGTCGGCTGCTTCGCGTACTCACCGGTCGATGGTGCAGCGGCCAATGCACTGCCCGACCCGGTAGCGGAGGAGGTTAAGCAGGACAGGCTGCAGCGCTTCATGGAGATCCAGGCCGAGATCAGCCGTGACAAGCTGGCGCTGCAGGTCGGTCGCGAGATGGTCGTGCTGATCGACGAGGTGCAGGACGGTCGCATCATCGCACGCGGCCCGGGTGATGCGCCCGAGGTCGATGGCCTGGTCATCATCGACGGTGACTGGGACGATGTCGGTCCCGGTGATTTCATCGAGGTGCAGGTGACCGGTTACGACGACCACGACCTGTTCGCAGAACCTTTGTAGCGCAGCACCGGTTCTGTCATGTGAATGTCATTCCCCGGCAATGCGTGCGACACGCTGCTGCAACGCCCGCCTTCTACCGTCTGCCGCCGAATCATGCCGCGAGCAATCGCCAAACCAATTCGGAGTGCAGAGAACGATGAATCAGAACGACGACGCCCTCGACAACGACAACGTCATCACCAACAAGTCGGGTAACCGCCCGTTTGCGGACGTGCTGCAAGCTCACCTGACCCGCCGCGAGGTACTGATCGGTGGACTGGCCGCAGGTGCGGCCGGCTTCCTGCCGACGGCAGCCAGCGCCCGCTTCGGCGAGGACTGGCAGAACTACGGATCCGGCCGTCGCCACAATCGCCTGATCGGCTTCGAGCCCGTTCCGGTGGCCGAGGGGACCGGTCCCGAGCCGGCCATCTCCGCTGACTATCAATACGACGTGCTGATCCCCTGGGGCGAGCCGATCGAGCCGGACGGCCCTGCGTTCAGCTGGCCGCCGACGGCCGAAGACCAGGCGAAGCAGATCGGTATCGGCCACGACGGCATGTGGTTCTTCCCGATCGATAGCAAGGGCCCGGCGTCCGGGTTGCTCAGGAACCTGCGCGAGAGCACGCGCGGCGTGCTGGCGATCAACCACGAGTTCGGCATCAACACTCACGTGCTGGGCAAGGACATGCCGGAGAGCCTCGAAGACGTGCGCGTGTCGCAGCACGCCCATGGCGTGTCGGTGGTCGAGATTGCGCGCGACAAGAAGGGCCACTGGCAGACCGTGAAGAGCGATGTTGCACGCCGCATCCACGTGAATACCCCGATGGCCTTCAGCGGCCCGGTGGCCGGTCACGCGCTGCTGCAGACCCCGAACGGCAACATCCCGCTGGGTACGGTCAACAACTGCTCGAGCGGCCCGACCCCGTGGAACACCTACCTGACCTGTGAGGAAAACTTCAACGGCTACTTCGGTGCGACCAACCAGGAAAGCGAGTGGGAGCCGACCGAGGAACAGCAGCGCTACGGCTTTTCGTCCAATGGCTTCGGTTACGGTTGGCACCTGTTCGATCGTCGCTTCGACCTGTCCGACAAGGACTATCGCAACGAAGAGAACCGTTTCGGCTGGGTGGTCGAGATCGACCCCTTCGATGCCTCGCAGACGCCGGTCAAGCGCACCGCGCTGGGCCGCTTCAAGCACGAAGGCGCGACCAGCGTGATCGGCAAGGACGGACGTACCGTGGTCTACATGGGCGATGATCAGAGCTTCGACTACATCTACAAGTTCGTGTCTGCCGACGACTGGAAGCGGATGCGCAAGCAGGGTAAGAGCCCGCTCGACGAAGGCACGTTGTACGTTGCGAAGTTCAATGCCGACGGTACTGGTGAGTGGCTGGAACTGTCGATGAACAACCCGGTCCTGGCGGCGAATTTCAACGACATCGGCGAGTTGCTGACCTACACCCGTGTGGCCGCTGACCTGGCCGGTGCAACGCCGATGGATCGTCCCGAGTGGACCACCATCGATCCGAACGGCATGGTCTACTGCACCCTGACCAACAACAGCGCGCGTACCGAACCGAACGCTGCCAATCCGTTGGCGCCGAACCGGGACGGCCACATCATCCGTTGGATGGACAGTGACAAGCACACCGGCCTGACCTTCACCTGGGACATCTTCCTGATCGCGCAGACGACGCACGGCACCGAGGACACCTTCAGTGATCCGGACGGCATCTGGGCCGATCCTGATGGCCGCCTGTTCATCGAGACCGATGGTGGTCAGAAGGACGGCTTGAACAACCAGCTGCTGGTCGCCGATACCAAGACGGGTGAGCTGCGGCGTTTGTTCACCGGCGTCACCGACGATGAGATCACCGGCCTGACGGTTACCCCTGACCGGCGTACCCTGTTCGTCAATACCCAGCACCCGGGCAATGGCGATCCGAGCGTGACCAACTTCCCGGCACCGATCGATGGCGTTACCGTGCCACGTGATTGCACCTTCGTGATCACGCGCAAGAATGGCGGCGTGGTAGGTTCATAAAGCGGCGTCCAATAGCAAAAGGGCCCGGTCGGTGTGAGTCGGCCGGGCTTTTTTCTGCATCGATCACTACATGCATCGCGCGGTAGGTCGGGCTGTGCCCGACAATGGCAGGCACAGCCTGCCCTACGGCCGATTGCAGGCGGGGCGATCCACTGGCAACGAAAAAGCCGGCGCGAGGCCGGCTTTGTTGCTTCCCTGGCAACGGCCGCTCAGTAAGCGGTGCCAGGCTTCTTGCCGAAGGCCTTGAGGATCGTTGCCAGCGGGCAGAATCCGGTGAAGGCCGACTGAAACAGGTTCAGGCCGATGAAGGCGGTGAAGTACAACCAGTACTCGTGGTGGAAGATCGGGCTGGCCGGTACGCCCAGGGCCACGGTCAACATGATCATGATACCGGCAAATGCCAAAACGATTCGTTCGATGGACATGGTTTCTCTCCGAGAGGTGCTGGATGAAACCGCAGGGATACGGCTCAGCGGTCTGAAAACGGCGATGATATTAGCGTAATCTAATATATGCCGTCAAGACGCACAGCCGAGGGTTGGCCCGGCTGCGGAGAGTCGGGCACCGATGGCTGCGAATCTGTCGTCAGGGACGCAGTATCGAGCGGCGCTCGCCGTGGTGCGGCTGCGGGAGGGGGCGCGACTCGCCGTATGTCCCGCCGAACACCACCCGCGCAAGCTGCGCCAGGCGCTCGACGTGCTCTATCGTCTTGCTGTCTTTCTTGTCGCGACTTGTGGGCATCTCGGTCACCTGCTTCGTGGTTCAGGATGACCTGAGTCTGCCCATGCCAGGGCCGAATTGGCAATTGTTATTTGCCATTCCGAACATAGAAAAATGCAATGGGATCAAGGTTCTCCGGCCTGGTCGCCGGCAAAGTCCCGGGTCTAGAGCAGTTCCGTGTCGTCGTGTGAATAGGGCGGGCTGCAGCAGCACAGGATGATCAGCTCATCCGGCCCCGGGTTGCGCACACGATGCGCGGTGCCGGGAGGAATCGCGATCGTATCACCGGGCGAGATCTCGAATTGTGCGTCGCCCAGTGTCATCGATCCGCGACCAGCCGTGACGTGATACAGCTCCTCGCTGCGATGATGGCGGTGCAGCGCGGTCTGCTGTCCCGGCGCCACGCGCGCCTCTGCCAGGCTCTGCGCCCGGTTGCCATGTTCGGCCGGGTGCATCAGTTCGCGGATCAGCGAGCCGTCCCGGGTCTGGTACGTGGATTGATCTTCATATCGGGTGCGCATGATGTGCCCGCGGGTTGTTCGGTCAAACAGCGATGACAACCACGCCGGCCACCATCAGCGCGCCGGCCAGGAGGTGCCGTCCAAGGTGTCGTTCCCCGAACAGGATAGCGCCATACAGCATGCCGAACAGCAGGCTGGTGCGTTTGGCGGCAATCATGTAAGCGGCCTCGACCTCGGCCAGGGCCATGAAGTGCACGATCACCATGAGCACCATGAAGCCGGAGACGACGAGCAGTGGCAAGAGTCCGAAACGGTGTACACGCAGTGCCTGCGGGCGGGTGACCGCCATCAGCAGCAACACCGCACTGCCGAGCACGGCAAAGTAGAACGCGCCGAACTGCTGTGGTGGCATCCATTGCATCGCGGCCTTGCCGCCGACCGACGTGACGGCATAGATGCTCGCCGTGGCCAGCATCAGGCGTGAACCGCGATTGACGACGATGGCTTTGAGTGGTGCAAGCAGTCGCGACAACCCGAGCTGTCCGGTCTGTTCGAAGTTCAACAGCCAGGAACCCGCCACAACGAGCAGGATCCCGGCCAGGCCGCTGCCGCTGACAGTCTCGCCGAGCACCAGCCATCCGGTGATGACCACCAGCACCGGGGTGAACGCGAGGTAGGGCACGGTCAGTGCCAGTGCGTGATCCCGGATCGCCTGCATGTACATCAACATGGCGAGCGTCTCGAGCGGGATCAGCACGGCGATCCAGGCCCAGAAGGGTGGGGGCAGGGGTGGCAGGTCGAATGTCAGTACCCACGGCAGCAGCAGGAGCCCGCTCAGCCCGAGACGCACGACAACCATCTCGCGTGCTCCGGCGTCGCGTAGCCAGTGCTTGGCTGCGGCATCGGAGCTGGCCAGGGCGAAGGCACAGACGAGACTGAGAGTGAGCCAGTGCACGGAGACCTGCCGCTGGAATGGAGCTGCGATTGTACGGTGTCGGGAGCGACCTTGTATGTCGCACTCGATGGGAACGTCGAAAAATTGAAGGTTATTGATCTCGACGCGCCGCGCCCGCTCACCGCATACCGGGCACCAGCCGGGTCACTGAAACGCGGAAGCGGACTGTCGCAGTCCGCTTCCGGTACTTCAGTCGTCGAGCCGCTTCAGTTCGACACGGCGGTTCATTGCACGGCCGGCCGCGCTGCCGTTGTCTGCCACGGGACGGTCTTCACCGTAGCCTTTGGCGACCAGCGTTTTCAGTTCGACACCCCGGCCCAACAGGTAGTCCCGAACCGTATTGGCGCGGCGTTGCGACAGGTCGAGGTTGTAGGTCGCATCCCCCTGGGCATCGGTGTGTCCGGCCACTTCCAGTTCGAGGTAGCCATGCTGTAGCAGGGTCTGGGCAACGGCATCGAGAATTGCCAGTGACTCGTCGGTCAACTGGTCGGAGTTGGAAAGGAAGTTCACGCCTTCGAGTCGGATCGGGGTGCGCTTGGCGCAGCCCGTGGCATCGACCTCGACACCCGCCTCGGTGCCGGGGCACAGGTCGGCCGCGTTGCGAACGCCGTCGTTGTCGTCATCCGGGTAGCAGCCAACTGCGTCGACCACCGCACCGGCGGCGCTGTCCGGGCACTGGTCGATTGCATCGACGACACCGTCACCATCGCTGTCGAGTTCGCAGCCGGTGTCATTGACGGTGCGACCGGCCGGGGTGTTCGGGCACTGGTCGTTGGCATCGACGACACCGTCACCATCGCTGTCGAGTTCACAGCCGACATCGTTCACGCTGCGACCTTCTGCAGTGCGTGGACATTGATCGGCCGAGTTGACGATGCCATCGCCGTCGCAGTCGATTTCGCAACCTTTGCGATCGACCTCGGCATCGGTAGCGGAGTTAGGGCACTGGTCATTGCCGTCGACCACGCCATCATTGTCGCCATCGAGTTCGCATCCCGATTCGTCGACAACACGCCCGGCCGGCGTGTCATGGCAGCGGTCCTGGCTCAGCCGCACGCCATCGCCGTCGAGGTCCGGCTCACAGCCGGCGCTGTCGACCAGGAGGCCGGTAGCGGTTTCCGGGCAGTTGTCTGCATAGTCCTTGACACCGTCGCCGTCGCTATCGCGCGCGCAGCCGTTGCTGTCGACGGCACTGCCCTCGGGCGTCGTGCCACACAGGTCGACGACATCGGGTACGCCGTCGTTGTCGCGGTCCGGTTCACAGCCCTTGTCGTCGACGGCCAGCCCGGCTCCCGTGCCAGGACACTGGTCATCACGATCGAGCACGCCGTCAGCGTCGCTGTCCGGTTCGCAGCCATGCGCATCGACGGCCAGTCCTGGCGCCGTCTGCGGGCAGCGGTCGCTGCGATCAGTGACGCCATCGCCGTCGGTATCACGTTCACGGTAGCGGATGGTGAAGGTGAGATCGTTGACGTCTTCGGCGAAGAAGGTGAGCGTGTTGTTGCGTTCAACCCACTGGCCTTCGCGGTTGGCGACGTAATCGACCAGTTCGAAGTGTGCCGGGATTATCCAGGCATAGTTGAAGCGCGAGAAATTGCCCGGTTCATGCCACATTCCGAAGTGGCCGTCTGCCCGGGTAATGCCGTCCCAGCTGTTGTAGACGAAGGTGCCGTCACGCTCGCGAGTCAGTGCCGGCTGGTCGAAACGTCCCGGGTACATGACCGTGAAATCACCTTGCCGGAAGGTCAGCACATTGGTTTGTTCGCCGCTGTCGTCCCAAGTGAACTCATTGGGATCGATGTAACCGAGTTGGTCGAGGGTCAACGACTTGTCGACGTGAAAACGGTGTTCGGGGGCGTCCGAGCGCAGGGCGCGCTGGCTCAGGAAACTCTCTCCGTCTGCCTGCAGAAAGATCAGCGTCTCGCTGACCGCGCCGGCAAACACCTGCTGGGTGACACACAACAGGGCGAGAGCCGCAACGAGTGATGAACGGCACTGAATCTTTGGCATGAGTTTTCTCCGGCGCTTTCTTTTTGCGGCGGGGATTATCGGCCGAATAGGCGTTCGATTTCAACAAATGCTAATAAACTAATTTATGCAGCACCTTGTGCTGCCCTGTGATCGGGGTGGCGGTTGTAAAAGCGGCGACAGCCTTCTATACCCTTTACGTCAGCATCGACTGATCGAGTCGGTTGCTTTGCGATGTCGCGCTGGTCCAGTCCCATGTCGAGTGAAAGCGGCACCTCGCCCAATTGGGTGGATTGCCGCACGCCTGCAATGCCCGCTTGTGTGGGATTCCACCCATAAAGGTCGCGGACGGGTTTGCCGGCTTCGCGATGTTGACGAATGAAAACAAGGATATAGCGTGATCGCCAGGTGGTTGGCACCAGCGTTGCAGTGCAGACGTTCGCGTCGTCCTTTGTGACAGCGATCGCAACAGAATTCAAACAGAGCGTTAGGAGATTAAGCATATGCGCAAGCACTTCGTTGGCCTCGCCATAGCCGCCACACTGGCCGTTTCTGCAACACCGGTCTGGGCAGACTGTGATCCGGGCGAAATGGTGATCAAGTTCAGCCACGTGACCAACGCCGACAAGCACCCGAAAGGGATCGCTGCCAACATCCTGGCGGATCGTGTGAACACCGAGATGAATGGCAAGGCGTGTATGCAGGTCTTCCCGAACTCTACCCTGTACGACGACGACAAGGTGCTGGAGGCCATGCTCAACGGCAACGTGCAGTTGGCAGCGCCGTCGTTGTCCAAGTTCGAGACCTTCACCAAGAAGTACCGCATCTTCGACCTGCCGTTCGTGTTCAAAGATGTCGATGCGGTCGACCGTTTCCAGAACTCGGAAGATGGCGAGAAGCTGAAGAACGCCATGAATCG
>JAGRHE010000120.1 GCA_020445165.1 Gammaproteobacteria bacterium | reverse complement strand
CGAGGGCAAGTTCAATGAGTGTCTTGGTGACTACATCGCACCCAGGGATTCCGGTATGGCTGACTATATCGGTGGATTTGCAGCAACGGCGGGTATCGGCATCGATGACAAGCTGAAGCAGTTCGAAGCCGATCACGACGACTACCAGGGCATCATGCTCAAGGCACTGGCCGACCGTCTGGCTGAGGCACTGGCCGAATGGCTGCACCTCCAGGTACGCAAAGAGCTGTGGGGTTATGCCAGCGACGAAGCACTCGATAACGACGCGTTGATCGCCGAACAGTACCGGGGCATCCGTCCGGCAATGGGCTATCCGGCGTCACCCGACCACACCGAGAAGGACCTGCTCTGGCAGTTGCTCGATGCCGAGGCCACTACCGGTATCTGGTTGACCGAGTCGAAAGCCATGGTGCCGACCGCAGCGGTCAGCGGGCTTTATTTCGCCCATCCGCAGGCGCGCTATTTTGCGGTCGGCAAACTCAACCGCGACCAGGTCGTCGACTATGCCGAACGTAAGGGCATGCCGCTGACGGAGATGGAGCGCTGGCTCGGGCCGAACCTCGCCTACGAGCCCCAGGACTGAGCAACCCGGGCAGGCGGATTGCGCTTCTGCTGCCCTGCAGCAAAGCGGATCTGCAGCTCGGCACCGATCGGTCTTCTGTCGAATCTGATTGCCACGTCATTGTGATTTTCGTCACGGTTTCCGGCCGCTCGGAGAAATATCCGCATCCACTGCATCCGGATCCGCGCGTGCTGCGTATCTGCCAGGTGTGTTGCGCTTGCGTGCAACACGTAAAAGCAATAACCCTGGAGAAGCGAGATGAATATCGAATCCATGCTCAAAGGCACGCCTGGCCTTGCCGCAATCGCCGGCGTGTCGCTGGTGGCGCTGTCCGCGTGTGCCCCGAACGACACTGTGCGCAGCAACCCGTCGGCTCAGGTCGACGGCAGCGTGCCGGTCCCTGCCGGTTACCGCCAGTGGGCCCATTTCGTGCCGACGGTGGACAAGGACCAGGCCGGCCAAGTACGCGAGATCTACATCAACGACACCGGACTGAAAGCAACCTCCGGCGAGGCATTCCCGTCCGGTACGGTTTCGGTCATGGAGATCTACTCGGCGCGCAAGAATGCGAGCGGTGCCCTTGTCCGCAATGCGGATGGCCGCCTGGTCAAGGGCGACCTGTCGAAGATCTTCGTCATGGCCAAGGGCAAGGGCTGGGGAGCGGCACAGCCAGCTGGCACCATCGACAACGGTGACTGGGTCTATGCGGCCTACCAGGCGGACGCCACCACCCAGGCAACCAACGACTTCGCCGCCTGTCGCGGTTGCCATGCACCGCTGAAGGAACATGACTACGTCGCTCGTTATCCCGAGCATTTTGCGGCACGGTGATTGCGCCGGCGCCGGCGCCGGTCCGGTGAATGCCGACCGGCGCATTGTGCCAGGCGCCGGCTCTTTGCGGGGTCGGCAGCCATGACGCTATGCTGTCGGCAGTGCCAGCTGACTGGTCGCCCACCCGGTACACCCGCATGCGCCCCGCAAGCCTGTTCACTGGATTGCTACTGACGCTTGCCACGTTTCTCGTGGCTGCCAATGCCGCCGGCCTGGAAAGGCTGCTGGCTGCCGACCAGGCCCCGGACGGCGTCGTGATCGAGATCGTCGAGGGCGAGACAGCGGCCCTGGAATGGGCATTGCCCCGGGTGCGCGAGATCGCCACCCGGCTGCGTGCCAGGTTTCCCGGCCTGCCGATCGTTGTGGTCAGTCACGGGCAGGAGCAGTTCGGCCTGTTGAAGTCGGAACGGGAGCCGCTGGCACCAATCCATGCACAGGCGAAGTCCTTGATCGATGACGACATCGGTCTGCACGTGTGCGGCGCACACGCCGGCTGGTATGGACATACGGAAGCGGATTTCGCCGATTTCGTCGACGTCTCGCCGTCGGGGCCGGCCCAGATCAACGACTACGTAGCCCTCGGCTACACCCGGATCCGTCTGTAGGGCTGGCCGACCGGTCGCACGAATCCGAGCGTCAGCGGCGGCTGTTACGCCGGCGCGGTAATTGCGTCTGTTCGATGCTGCGCACCAGGCTGTCCGCGGGTAGCAGCCGAGGCTCCTGGAAGCGGGCGTAGGCAGCTTCGACCAGGCCGCCGATGTCGCCGTCGACGGCCGGGCGCGGCTCGTCCGGCAGCAATTCGGCGATACCGCACAAGCCGCCCAGCATCACCCGGTCGTAAACACTTTTCGGTGTGGCCCCGAGGTCATCGACATGGCCGAGTGCGGCCAGGCCCAATGTCAGCAGATGCTGTTGCAGCGGCACGCAGCGTTGCCAGGCGACCGCTTCGCTGCAGTCGTACTCGGATCCGCCGCGCCTGACCACCTCGACCGCCTTCGGACAGCGGCCGACGCCGGCAGCGAGTAGTGCGGCAAATGGACATTTCATCACCGGCCTCCCGGCAGTTCAGGGAATCGTATTCGTCTGCAGCGGCCCGCTGCCTTGTGACCGGGATGACAGCCGGCGGGGCGGGCACCGCCATTGCCGCCACCAGCCTGATGCCACCGCGATCACCCGCAAAGAGGAATCGGTCGGCACGGCACGGCTGCAATGCGTCCGGGTAAACTTCTTGCGCCCACGGACGCTATCACATCCTGAACATACAGCAGACGGATTGTGTGCGGAACACGCGACATGAAGACAAGGGAAGTGCCGGGGGCCGCGGTCGGAAGATGACGAATCCGGCGGAACGGCGACGCTACGAAAGGTTCGAGATCAAGCTGCCGGCAACAATTGCGGCCGGTGACGCTCGTCCCGTGCAATGCCTGGTGCGCGACTATTGCAGCGGTGGCATGTTGCTTTCGCTCAAGGCGGGCGAGGTGGCCGAAGACCTGTTCGAGGTTGGCCAGCCGGCACGCCTGCAGACCCATCTTCTGACCCACGCCGGCAGACGTCCGATCACGATCAAGTCATCCATTGCCTGGTTGCATGGCAACTACCTGGGCATCGAGTTCGCGAAACCCTCGAACCTGATCGTCGAGGTCCTTGCCCGACACGATCGTTACGCGCGGCAGCAGAACGAACCCGCCGGTCGCAATGCAAAAATCGCCAAGGGCGATTGCGTGGTCAAGATCGCCGAAGCGGCCCAGGGTCTGCTGCCGGGCATGCTGCGTGAGGTCGTCAACCAGACCCTCGATGTACTCGTCGAAACCGTCGACCGCGTCTCGTCCGACACCGAGCGACAGCAGGTCTACGGTGACATGAACGCATTGGAACGTCTGCGTGGACAGGACAGCCTGGTGCGCGCGGTCACTGCGAACGCGGTCACGCCGACGGCTGGCGATGAATCGAACGTGGTACCGGGCGAGCTGAAACTGATCGATACCGTCGAGTTCGAGCGCTGGCTCGAGGCCTCGCGCACCGCGACTCTGCTCGAACGCAAGTTTCGCCCGCGCCTGGCGACCATCGGGGCGCGTATCGCGCGCGTTGCGCGAGGACAGTTCCCCGGCATCGCTGGTTGTGCCGTTCGAACCGAAGAACTTTACCGATGCGCTGGCCGGTGTTGCGCGCGAAATCGAACTGGGCGCGTTCACCCGCGGCATACTTTTCGAGACCTGTGCCGACCTGCTCAGCGAATCGCTGGCGGTTCTATACGACGAGATCGATGCGACCCTCGATGGCCTCGGCGCGCCGGCGCGCGATGTGGCCAGCGCGATGCGTGCGGTCAAGGGGATTGGCAGCAGGACCAGCGACGGTGATGCGGCGCCAGACGACGCCGGGTCGGTCGCTGATGGCGCCGAGCCCGCGTCAGCCGCGTTACCCAACGTCGAACCGGCTACCGTGCCGGCGCCGGTCACGATCGACCCGCAGCGCCTGCAGGCCCTTCTGGCCCAGGAACGGGCCATGCGCGAACGCCAGGCGGCAGCGCTGGTGGGCGGCCTGAGTGCGGAACTGGTCCATGACCCCGGGCTCAGCAACTGGGTCGACCTGATCGGTCAGCCGCTGGTGCATCACGCCGCGGCCGACCCGCAGTTCTTCCACAATGACCGGCACCCGCTGCGCAGCATCATCGATCAGCTCGGACACCTGCAGCAGTTTTTTACCCGGCCCGCAGATGAGCTGACCGAGAAGTTGCGCCGCCAGGTCGACGAACTGCTCGGCCCCCTTGGTCGCGGTGAGCCCGACGACAAGACCATCGGCCAGGCGGCAGCCGGCATCGATGCGCTGACGCGTACCCAGAGTAATGACTACCAGCGCAACGTCGAGCGCGTCATCGAAGGCAGTGAGGGGCGTGACCGTGTGCGCCGCGCACGCCTGGTCGTGGCCAACGAAATCGATCACCGCTATGCCGGTCGCCGCGTGCCGGCCCTGCTGCCCGAACTGCTCGACGTGGGTTGGCGCGCTGTCCTCGAACTGGCGTGGTTGAATGCGGAGACTGGTCGCGGCGAGTTCCAGCGTCAGCTGGCATTGCTCGACAGCCTGGTCGAACACCTGGGTGGTGCGGCGTTCGCCCCCGGCAAGGGTGAGCGCGACCGGCGGCGCCTGGCGCAGAGGATTGCCGAGCAGCTCGAGACCACGGCAGTCGACCCCTTTCGGCGCGACGCGGTCGAGACCCGCCTGCGCAATGAACTCAATGGACCGGTAGACACCGTGCCCATGCTGCAGATGCCGACCCAGCGGCAGCTGGAGAAACCTGCCCTGGAGGAGCGACCGGAGAACATCAGCGAAAGCACCTGGCGCGACGCGATCGATCGCTGTCGCGGGCTGCGGCTCGGCGATCATGTGACGCTCGAATCGAGTGACAGCAAGGTGACGCGGGTTGCCTGGATGCGCGCCAACCGCGAGATGTACACCCTGGTCGATCACCGTGGTGTTCGCGTAAAAGACATGACCCTGCGCGAATTGGCCCTGGCGCTCACCCAGGGCCGTGCCAGCATCGAGGCGGTCGATGGCAGCCCGCTCAGCGAACGTGCCATGCGGCGCATGCTGGGTGAGATGGAGCAGCGCCTGTCGCAGCAGACGGTTAAGGACTCGCTGACCGGCCAGATGAGCCGCATGCAGTTCCAGGTCACGCTGGAAAAGGCGGTTGCAGCTGGCGAAAGCGGCGCCCTCCTTTGGATCGATGTCGATCAGTTCAAGGTGATCAACGAGCTGCACGACTATGCGACCGGCGACCGCCTGCTGGTGGCATTGTCGGACCAGATCGAGAACTGTCCCGCCACCAAGACAGTCGGTCATCTCGGTGCCGATCGCTTCGCGGTGCTGCTGCCGGGGCTTGCGATCGAACAGGCCCAGGACTGGGCCGCTCGCCTGCTCGAAGCCGTGCGCGCGATGCCGTTCGACTGGCAGGGTCGCAACACCTCGCTGCAGTTGTCGATCGGTGTGGCCAGCCTTGACCTGGCGCGTGAAGCGGTCGGCGATCTCACGCGGGCGGTCGAGAACGCGCTGTCAGCGGCGAAGAAGGCCGGTGGTGACCAGGTATTCGTGTACCGCGACGATGACCCGGACATGGCGCGCCAGCGTGACTCCGTGGAATGGCTGGCGCGGGTGGACGAGGCCCTGGTTGACGGCCACCTGCGCCTGCGTTGTCAGCCGATTGTGCCGGTTCGGCCCGATGCCGGGCTTGCACCGCACCTGGAGGTGCTGCTCGGTGTCGCCAGTTCCGCCAACGAGAGTCTCTCGATTGCCGAGTTCATCGATGCGGCCGAGCGCTACAAGCGCATGCGCGCGGTCGATCGCTGGGTCACCCGCACCGTGTTCGACTGGATCGCGGCACACCGCAAGCTGATGCCGATGATTCACGGGCTCGCTGTCAATCTGTCCGGCCAGACCGCCAGCGATGCCAGCTTCGTCGAGTTCGTCCGCCAGCAGTTCCAGCGCACCGGTGTCGCGCCCGAATGGATCAGCTTCGAGGTCACAGAGACGTCCGCGGTCGCGAGCCTGTCGACCGCGGCGGGTATCATTCACGGGCTCAAGAATCTTGGCTGCAGGATCGCGTTGGACGACTTCGGCAGCGGGCAGGCATCGTACTCCTACCTGAAGGAACTGCCGGTCGACTGGCTCAAGATCGACGGCGTGTTCGTGCGCGACATCGCCAACGACCGCGACGATTTTGCCGTGGTCAAATCGATCAACGAGATCGGTCATTTCCTCGGCAAGAAGACCATCGCGGAATACGTGGTCGATGAACGCACGCTGGAGATGGTGCGCGAGATCGGCGTCGACTACGCCCAGGGCTACGGCGTCGCGCCGCCCATGCTGCTCGATGACTACGCTGCGGCGCTCAGCTACGAGGCTGCGCCGCAGGGCGTGGCCCGCGGTTAGCCCCGCGTAACTTGGCGTCACCGGACCGGCTCACTGCAGGCTGAGCCGTTCCCAGGTCCAGAACAGACCGACGACGGCGATGATCAGCGAGCCCGGGATCACGACACGCTGTCGATAGTAGTCCTTTCTGCCAAACCAGATTCCCACCGCCAGAAACGCCGCCAGGATGACCGTCAACTGGCCGATCTCTACGCCGATGTTGAACGCGATCAGGGCCGTGGCGAACGCATCATCGGGCATGCCGAAGTCGGCCAGCAAGCTGGCAAATCCCAGCCCATGTAGCAGGCCGAAGGCAAACACCAGCACCAGGCGGCTGCGGTGCAGGCTGCGATGCCACAGGTTCTCGACACCGACATAGGCAATCGAGAGCGCGACCAGCGGCTCGACGATACGCGCCGGCAGTTCGATGTAGCCGGTCATCGCCAGCGCCAGGGTGATCGAATGCGCGACTGTGAACATGGTTACCTGCCAGAGCAGGGGGCGCATCCGGGTGCTGAACAGAAACAGTCCGAGCACGAACAGGATATGGTCAAGACCACGCGGAATGATGTGGTCGAATCCGGCACCGGTGTACTCGAGCAGCACGTCGACGAAGCCCGGTGGATTGATCACCTCGGTCAACGAAAACGGGTCGCTGACGCTGTCATCGCGGATCCACTGCCACCCTGACCAGTGCCATTGCTGTTTCTCCTGGTCGACCTGTCGCACGCGCACTGCGCTGTCCCCGAAGGCGGCCGGATAGTAGAAGGTCAGCGACTTTGCGCCGCGCGGCACACTGCCTTCGATCACGATCAGGCTGATGCGTGGGACCTTGGTGTAGCCGGGCACCGGAATGTCGACTTCAGTGATCTCGCCGATCACCTGTTCAGCGTCGAAGCGCAGTTCGACCGCCTGCAGCATGCGCGTGCGAAACGGCGCGAATTCGACCATCAGTTGCGGCGCCTCCAGTTCGCGCAGTCGATCGTATTCCTCGGCCGTCGGTGCCTGGCGGGTGTCCTTGTACTGGGCGTTGATGCCAGTCAGCAGGGCCTCGATGCTGGCGCGGATTTCGACTCGGTAGCGGCCCTCGGCGAACACGCTGATCTCGATCAGTGCAGGTTTGACGATGTCCGCGTGGGTCGGCGAGAACGCCAGCAAGGCGATCAGGAGCAGCAACGGGCGCCAGGGAATAAACATTGTGCTTGGCCCGTCTTTGAAGGTTCTTGACGCAAGTGGAAAGCCGCAAGGCAACGCATAAGTCGCTTTGCATATTAGGGTTTTCGACTAGAGGCGCGGGCTCGGCGTTGTTAGACTTCGACGCCTTGATCCTGCGGCCTCCAGCGGAGCGAAGGCTGCCCAAACTTTCACAACAACGCAACCGAGCGAGTGAGCGAAATGCCAAAGATCGACCGTCGTGATTTTCTCAAGGTGATGGGCCTGGGGGCTGCCGCAGGCGCCGTACCGATGCTCTCGAGCAAGGCCTTCAGTGGCCCTGCAATGCCGGACGATTTCTACAAGCTGCCGATGCAGGGCACCGCGCGCTTGTTGCATATCACCGACGTCCACGGGCAGCTTCAGCCTGTTTACTTCCGTGAGCCCAATGTCAACCTCGGCGTCGGTGACGCCTTCGGCCGGCCGCCGCACCTGGTCGGCAAGAGGCTGCTCGACGCGATGGGGCTCAAGCCGAACACGCCCGAG
Organism: Gammaproteobacteria bacterium; assembly: GCA_020445165.1. The sequence continues at coordinate 376 of JAGRHE010000120.1, read as the reverse complement.
GCGTACGCCTACACCTACCTCGACTTCACCGCCGAGGCGCTCAAGTACGGCCGCACCGGCGGCTTTGCCCACGTCAAGACCCTGCTCGACATGTTGCGCGAGCAGGCAGGTGGGCGCGAGAACACGCTGACCATCGATGGTGGTGACCTGTGGCAGGGATCCGGCACCTCGCTGTGGACGCGCGGCGTCGACATGGTCGAGGCCTCGAACATCCTCGGCCTGGACGTCATGGTCGGTCACTGGGAATTCACCTACCGGGAAGACGAGGTGCTGTCCAACGTGGCCCTGTTCAAGGGTGACTTCATCGGTCAGAACGTACGCGTCAAGCCGGACTCGCTGTTTGGCGATGCCTACCCGGCGCTGGTCGAGAAGTATG
>JAGRHE010000011.1 GCA_020445165.1 Gammaproteobacteria bacterium | reverse complement strand
TGCAGGTGGTCGGCGCCGGATCGGGCCGCACCTGCGACCCCGAGCAGAGCCGGTACGGGAAGATCATCTTCATGGCCGACGCCGACTCCGACGGCGCCCACATCGCGACCCTGTTGTGTGCGCTGTTCGTGCGTCATTTCCACAACCTGGTGAAGCAGGGCCATGTGTACGTGGCCATGCCGCCGTTGTTCCGCGTCGACGTCGGCAAACAGGTTTTCTACGCCCTGGACGATCACGAGCGCCAGGGCATCCTCGACCGCATCGCCGCCGATAAGATCAAGGGCAAGGTGAGCATCCAGCGCTTCAAGGGCCTGGGCGAGATGAACCCGATGCAACTGCGCGAGACCACGATCCATCCCGACACCCGGCGCCTGGTTCAGCTGACGGTCGAACACGGCGACGACACCAACCAGGTCATGGACATGCTGCTGGCCAAGAAGCGTGCCGCAGACCGCAAGGCCTGGCTGCAGGAACGCGGTGACTTGGCGGACGTCGGCTAAACTGATCCCGGGTGGGCCAGCATGGCGTGGCAGCGGAGGTGGCTACCGGGTGTTCGGTTCCGCGCCAATATCGGGACCGGCCGGCGGCGTGATATCCACCTCGATCGGAGTCTTCGGACTGCCACGTGAATTCCCCGCGCAGGGCACGAGAGTACTAAAGCCGCCCCTCGGGCCGCCGCTAGCCAGTTCGGGGGCTGTGACGGGTTGGCCGAGGCGACGCGGCAGTCGATTTGTTGATCGATCTCAAACACTTGCGATCCGACCCGGTTTTTTAATCAGAATTTGCTAATATTGCGCTGCAATATGACCTTAACCAGGGTTATGGAGATGTTCAAAAGTCTTTTTCTGCGCGCACTGCTGACGTTGCTGCTGGCGGCCTCGCTGTTTCCGGCGGCTGCTGCGCCGGACGGTCGCGAACTCTACATCGAGCATTGCAGTGCCTGTCACCAGATCGAGGGCCAAGGCGGCATCGGGCTGCCACTGCCGGCAGTCAAGCTGTCCGATGTCAGCGACGCTTACCTGCACAAGACGATACGGGTCGGGCGACCCGGACGCGTGATGCCGGCATTCGAGCGGCTCAGCGATGCCCAGGTCGACGCCATTGTGCGTTTTCTGCGCCAGCGTACCCAGACGGCGGATCCCGGTCTCAGTACTGAAGCGGTTTCCGGTGATGCTGAAAACGGTCTGGCGCTGTATACCGAGCACTGCACCAAGTGTCACGCTGATGATGGCAGTGGTGAGGGCAGTGGAACCGGCGTGACCCTATCGCGCGAACGCTCGTTCCTGGTCATGCCGGCGTCGATCTCCAATCGGGGGTTTCTCGAATCTGCATCCGACCACATGATTCGCCGGGTGATCGAGTCCGGTCGCAAGATGTCGGGTATGCCGGCGTTCGGTGACGGCAAGCTGAGCGATAGCGAGATAAACGACCTGGTGGCCTACGTTCGCTCGTTCGAGGGCCAGCAGAGTCCGCCCGAGTCGTTGGATGCGGACGAACGGCCAACTCATATCTACGATTCGCCGCACGATTTCGAGACCACCTTGGCGAACGTCAAGGCGGCATTGACCGGGGCCAATTTCCGGATCTTTCCCGACCGGCTGCTGGAACAGGGGCTTATCGACGAGTTCAGCGTCAATACCCGGCAGGTCGGTGTTCGTTTCTGCAATTTCAACGTGTTGTACGGGATGTTGAAGATCGAGCCGCGGCTCGGCATCGTATTGCCATGCAGGATCACCGTGATCGAGCGGGCAGATGGCTCGGTGACCCTGGCGGTACCCAATCTGCGCGTGGTCTCACGCTGGTTCAACAACGACGAGCTGGTCGATCTTTGGGACCGGATGGAGGAAACCTTCGTCGAGATCATCGAGGAGGTGACGCTATGAAGATGCGCGTACGCATGCTGTTCGCAGCCGTGCTGCTGGTCATGGGAAGCTCGGCGCTGGCCGACGCGATGCTGATGATCCGTATCCCGATGCGGGCCGAACTGGTCCTCGAATATGTCCAGTCGAGTATCCAGGAGCACGGATACTCGATCGCCCACTTGCAACTGTGTGATGGTGGCATGACCGATTTCGGCTACAAGACCGATTTCTACAAGGTTGTGTTCTTCGGCAAGGTCGCCGAGGTGCGCCAGATCAGCGAGCGTTATCCGGAACTGGTTTCTTATGTTCCGCTGAAGATGGCCGTTATTGCAGAGAACGACGAGACGTTGCTGACCATCCTGAATCCAGAAGCATTGGCGCCGTATTTTGCCGATTCGGAAATCCAGATTCAGCTCGCTCGCTGGCACAGTGACCTGCAGAGCATCTTCCAGGATGTGCGGCGGGCAACTGGAAAGCGGATCGCGGGTACGGACTGACGCTGGCGCGCGCAGGCGAAAATGCTGCATCGACTCCCGTCGTCCGGGTTCCCACCGGGATCGTGGGATGATTGAACGGCCAGAGGGGGCTTCGATCGTGCAGTCAGTGAATCCACGCCAAGCAGCAAGAGGGTGGCCAGGTTGCACCGCGAGGTGCATGCAGACCTAGCCACCCCATGCAGTCCATGTCGATACTGTCGGGTCTGCGCAGAGCGGCCGGTTACGTCCTGATGACGTTGCTGACGGCGCTGTCCTCTGTCTGCCTGGCAGAACAAGTCCTCATCGCTCACCCATCGGCAGCCATCGATTCCCTTTCGGTCAACGGCACCCGACTCATATTCAGCATGCAGGTCAACAGTTGGCCGGATGGCAGTGCCGTACGTGTGTTCGTGTTGCCTGACGACCATCCCGCGCATCGGGACTTCAGCAAGGAACTGCTCGGCCTCTACCCCAGGCAACTGCGCCGCGTCTGGGACCGGCAACTCTATTCGGGTGCCGGACAGTCTCCAGAGCTTGTGTCAGACGCCGAGGCGATGCGCAAGGCCGTGGCGGGCACCCCGGGTGCAATTGGCTATCTTCCGAGAGAACAGATAGATGAAAGCGTTCGCGAACTGCAGCTGCAAAACTGAACGCGTGCCTACCTGGCACGTGGCGACCCTTCTGCTGATCGCATTGGCGGTGGCACCGTTGGCGTCCGATGCGGCATGGTCAGACGATGTCCAGGTTCATGGTTTCGCGACCCAGGGTTTTGTCCAGACCAGCGACAACGATTTCTTCGGCGACAGCGAGAACGGCAGCTTCGAGTTCACCGAGCTCGGCATCAACCTTTCGTATCGGGCCACGCCTTCGTTGTCGTTTGCCGGACAGCTGCTGTCGCGCCGGGCGGGCGAGATGTACGACGGGTCGCCGACCGTGGATTTCGCCTTGATGGACTGGACGGTCGTCAGCAACCAGTCGCAGACCTTCGGCCTGATGTTTGGGCGCAGCAAGACACCGATCGGGTTGTACAACGATACCCGGGATGTCGCTTTCACCCGTCCCAGCATTTTTCTGCCGCAGCAGATCTACTTCGACCAGGTGCGCAACCTGATCCTTTCGGCCGACGGTCTGCAGGCTTATGCCAAGCTGTACACGGACGCCGGCAGCTGGTCGTTCAATGCCGCTGTCGGCCGTACAACGATCGATGAGAATGTCGAGATCTCGTATCTCGATCGCGATTACGAGGGTGACCTCGAGCCAGCCAATCTCGCTGTGGCCGGACGGGTGGAATATTCCAGTGACGATGGCGCCTGGCGTCTGGCGCTCAGCGCGGCGAAAGCCCGCCTGGAGTTCGATGCCGATGCAATCGACCCGATTGCCGATGGTGGGATCGATTTCCTGTTCTGGGTTGCGTCGTTGCAGTACAACGCCGAGAACTGGAGCCTGACGGCCGAATACATGGAACAACCGGTGGACTTCGATGGCCTGTCACCCTTCTACGATGCGCGCGACAGTACGGTGCAGGGTTATTACCTGCAGGGCAGCTACCTGTTGCGCGACGATGTCGAACTGGTGGCGCGCTATGCAGAGGGATTTGCCTCCAAGGATGATCGCAACGGTCGCCGCTTCTCGGCCGCCAGTTTCGGCCTGGCTCCGCCGCACAGTTTTTACCAAAAGGATCTGATGATAGGCCTGCGCTGGGATGTGACCCCGCAACTGATGCTGCGCGTCGAGCATCAATGGAACAAGGGTACCTGGACCCTGTCGCGGCGCGAGAATCCTTTGCCGCTCGAGCATGAGAAGGATTGGCAGATGTTCTCATTGTTGGCGTCGTACCGTTTCTGACGCGCGGATGAGTGCGGGCATGTCGCAATCGGAACGGGCGTCGGGGCAGCGTTTCATCAGCCTGAAATGGAAGGTCGGGTTGATCGTCAGCCTGGTTCTCGTGATCGTCAATTCGCTGATCACCCTGGTTGCGTATCGCCAGTCCAATCATCAGTTCGACCAACAGGCGCACGATCTGCTGCAGCAACAGCAGAAGATGATCTCCGGCCTGTTGCAGCGTGACTACGAACAGCTGGGCAGCTTCGTCAGCTTCATTCCCCTGCTGCGTGGGGGCAGGCAATACCAGGACATCGAGCGCCAGCTGACCACCATCCTGCGCCAACACAGTGCCATGCTGAACCTGGAGTGGGGGATCGCCTCGCTGTCATTCGTCGATGTGTCGGGTGAACTCGTGTTCAGCTGGCCTGACAGAAAGCGACAGCAGCGTGATATGCGCCTCGCACGCCAGGCGCTGACATCGAAGGAGCCGGCAGGGCGGATCGAATGCCGGCCTGATTGCGAACTGTCGCTGGCAGTGCCGCAACTGCAGGGAGAGCTGCGAGGTGGTGCATTGGTCATCGGTCGCCAGGTTGCCGATGGTTTGATCGAATTTCAGCGACTTTCCGGGTCCGAGGTCGGCATCCTCGTCGCGCGCTCAGAAGGGAATGCGCTGCACGGGCGTGAACAGGGGCGATATCTGGACCAGTGGCAGGTCGATGTTCCGGTGCTGAGCAATCCTCGCGTCAGTTTTGAGGTACTGCAGATGTTGCAGCGGGAACATACGCTGGAGCAGGTGGTGAACGATGTCGCCTACGTGCAACACGAGGGTGATTGGTATGCATGCCTGCTCGGCTACGATCTGGCTGCCGGCCCCGAGACAGGGTTCATGGTGATCACCCCGGTCAGCGATGATTTTGAGCTGCTTGCGGCATCGAACAAGGTGATCCTGATCGCCGGTCTGGCAGGCCTGTCGACGACGGGCATCATCCTGCTGGCATTCCTGTGGAAACCGATGAATCGCATCCGCCAGCTGGTTGGTGTGCTGCCGTCGCTGTCGCGCAACGATTTCTCGGCGCTGCGCGAAGCGCTGCCTGCGCGCCAGACGCGGATCGCTGCCGATGAAATCGATGTCGTCGTCGACTCGGTACGCGAGCTGTCTGTCGATCTCGAGGGTGCGTTGACGGCCCGGTTGGAAGCTGAACAGAATCTCGTCTGGCTGGCCGATCATGACCCGCTGACCAATCTCTACAACCGACGGCGGTTCCAGGAGGTGTTCGGACAGGTGCTGTCGCTGAGCACCCGTTATGGCCGTACCGGTGCGCTGCTGTTCTTCGACCTCGACCAGTTCAAGTATGTCAATGATCTGAGTGGTCACCAGGCCGGTGATGCTCTGTTGTTGCTGGTTGCCAGCAGCTTGCGCGACGCCGTACGGCATTCTGATGTGCTCGCCCGTCTGGGCGGCGACGAGTTCGCCCTGGTGCTGCCGGAAGGAGGGGCGGAAGAAGCCGTCTACATGGCGAACAAACTCCAGCACGACCTGCGACAGGTCGATTTTTCGGCCAACGGCCGGGTGCACAAGGTGAGCTGCAGTATCGGTATCACACTGTTTCCCGATCATGGGCGCGAACTGAACGAATTGCTGGCGAATGCCGACATGGCCATGTACCAGGCCAAGGAAGCCGGCGGTGGGCGCTGGCACCTGTTCTCGCCCGATGAACAGGCAAAGGAAATGCTGGCATCGCGTGCCAAGTGGCGTGAACGGATCGATCAGGCCTTGATTGAGGACGCCTTCGAGCTGCACTTCCAGCCGATCCATGACATCAAGGCCAGGCGCGTGACCCGCTACGAGACCCTGGTCCGAATGCGCGACAACGCGGGCAAGCTGGTTTTTCCGGACAATTTTATTCCGATCGCCGAGCAGTCAGGCCAGATTCACGAAATCGATCGCTGGGTCATCCGCGAGTCGATCGAGCGCGTGCGTGAACACCCGGGCCTGTCGCTGTCGGTGAATCTGTCCGGTCGCGTGCTCGACGATCCCCTGCTGCTCGAATGGTTCCATTCCGAGCTGGCGCAAAGCGGCATAGACCCGTCGGATCTGATCGTCGAGATCACCGAGACCGCTGCGGTTGCCAACGTGCAGGATGCGATCAGCTTCATGCACAAGATCAAGTCGCTGGGATGTCGATTCGCGCTGGATGATTTCGGCAGCGGCTTCGCGTCGTTCGCCTATCTGCGCCAGCTTCCTGTCGACATCGTCAAGATCGACGGTGCGTTCATCCAGCACCTGCCACACTCGGCCGAAGACCAGTTGTTCGTCAAGGCCCTGACCGATGTGGCCAAGGGGCTGGGCAAGATCACCGTGGCAGAGTTTGTCGAAGATGAAGAGACACTCAAGTTGCTTGCTTCATTCGGTGTGGATTATGCCCAGGGGTATCACATCGGCCGCCCAAGTCCGGTTTTGGCGGCCTGATTCATTCGCTTACCCAGCCGGTTCTTCACGCTTGAAAAACCGAAGGGCGTTGCGCCAGCGTATGGCTTCATCGACATCGGCCGGCAACTGGCTCAGCCAGCTGCGGTGAAAGTCGAGAAAGCGTGGCAATTCCTGCCAGCCGCTGTCGCTTTCGTCCCAGGGATTGAGTCGCTCGACCGGCCATACCGGGTCCGACCCGACCATCAGGCGATCACTGAAATCGAGGATCAGTTCGCGCCAGGCCGGCAGCAAGGTCCCCTGTTGGTCGACGATCGGGTTGGCCACGTGGCGCCAGGGATCGCGCGCCGACAGCTCGGCGTGCAGGTTGTCGCAGCCACCGAGTACCCGTCGCACCTCGGCTGGCTTGAGCATGGCGCCGGCGTGTGCCCACAGGAATCGCGTATCAGGATAGGCCTGGCACAGGCCGAGCGTGTAATCGGCACGAGAAAACTCGGTATGCAGCAGCACCGGGACGTCGAATTCCGCAGCCAGTCCGAACAACTCGGCGATCAGCGGTTTGCGCCAATGGGTCACGAACCCGCCGATCATATGGATCTCGCCGATCCCGTGGTATTGACCGGAGGCCAGCGCCGTTCGCACGCGCTCTATCAGATCCTTGTCGCGGTACCAGGTCGCCCATTCTCCGGGAATCCGGTACGGGCCATAGATGGCCACGATGCGTTCCGGGTCCAGGGCCTGCAGTTCGAGTGCCAGCTGCGGCGGTGTGCCGGTAACGACGCCAAGCCTGACGTTTTGCGCATCCAGGGCCGCGAGCGCCTGGTTGGCTGAAGTAATTTCTTTCTGATTCCATTTCCAATGCAGATGAATGTCAGCGACTGGCGACGGTTCAGCCTGCGCCTGGTTGCCCAGCGAGGTGGTCAGCAGCAGGCTGAAGGCTAAGGATGGTACGCGCGTCATCGATTTTCTCCCTCGTTTGCCGCCCGCCCTTATGCCGGCCTGCGGTTGTGCATTTACGATTGGCAGGCACGATGATTTGCCGATTTCGCGAGCGCGATCAAGTCCCTGCTGCTGCCGGAAGCTTGTTCCCGGCGCTGTTGCCTGGCTGGACTCAATAGCGCTCGACTACGGCCGCTAAACGGGCATGACATACTTTCGCGAACCCGATGCCCTGCGCAAGATCCCAATGCTGTCGGATCTGCCCCCCTGGCAGATCGAAGTCGTCGCCGAGGCAGTCGAACCGATCGTCGTCGAAAAGGGGCAGCTTCTCGTCGAGCGTGGCAGCGACGATGGTTACACGTATTTTCTCACCGAGGGCCAGGTGTCGTTCGACGCAGCCGATGGGCAAAGCCGGGTCGTCGCACTGAATGCGGAGCATGCGCGCACGCCGGTCGCGAATCTGCGGCCCAGGATCATCACGGTCAAGGCACTCAGCAATGTCCGCGGCATCCGGGTGCCGGATATCGTTCTCAGTGCGGCCGGTTGCGGGCGTAGCGGGTCTGCCGCCGGTTCGATCCGGGTGGAGAGTGAGGACGAAGGCGAACGCAGAGAGCTTGAGTCGCGGCTCAGTTTCGAGCTGTACCGCGACCTCAAGTCGGACAAGTCGATCCTGCCGAGCCTGCCGGACCTGGCGCTGAAGATCCGGCGTACGATCGAGCAGGACTCGGCCACCGCGCGCAAGGTTGCCCGCCTGATCGAGACCGATCCGGCGATGACCGCGAAACTCATCAAGGTTTCGAACAGTGCCTTCTACGCCGGGGTCACCGGGGTCGAGAGTTGTTCTGCGGCCGTCGTGCGACTGGGCCTGGAAACCACGAAGAAGCTGGTCATCTCGTTCGCTTTGAAGGAGGTGTTCAAGAGCAAGGACCCACTGATCCAGAAGCGCATGCACGTACTCTGGAAGCACAGTGCACAGATCGCCGCGCAGTGTTTCGTCCTGGCGGGAGAGATACCCGGGATCGGACCCGAGGAGGCCCTGATGGTCGGCCTGGTTCACGATATCGGCGCGATCGCCATTCTCAACTACGCGGAGCGTTTCCCGGAACTCGCTGCCGATGCCGAGGCCCTGGAGACGACCATAAACCACATGCGCGGTGAACTGGGCGCGATGATCCTGCGTGCATGGAAGTTCGCACCGCTGGTGATCGCTGCCGCGCGCGATGCCGAGGACTGGACGCGGCAACACAACGGCCCGGCTGATTTCACCGACCTGTTGATCGTTGCACAGGTACACGAGCGTCTGCGCAAGCACGATGGTGCCGGATTGCCACCGATGGAGCAGATCAGCGCCTTTCAGCGGGTACTCGGTGCCGATGCCGGCCCGGAGAAGAGTCTGGAGATTCTGCACGCGGCGAAGGCCAGGGTCGACCAGATGCGCAGCGCGCTGCGCGGTTGATCCGGCGTCCGGTTCAGCTGCTGATCAGGTCCTGAACCGCGCGCACATCTGCGTCTGCGCGCTCGAGCACGGCCAGGGAGTGGCGCGGGGTCATCTCGCCATCGGCGAGTTTCTGAAACGCAGGCAGCCGGTCAACGGGTGGCAGGTCGCGGGCATGACGTGTACCGAACGCGGCATGCAGCCTGGCGAGAATCACGATATCCGTGTTGTCGATCAGCGCCGACCCGATGCGCGTCCAGTTATGGCATTCACGCACCACTGCACCGAGCTCCTGTTCCAGCCCCCAGTGACTGATGACACGCGTTGCCGAGTCGATCCGTAATGACGCAAGGACATAGTCGAACGTGGCGTCGTCTTTGATCAGCGCCGGGAAACGTGCGATGCCACCCATGACCGCGACCGACCCAATATCGTGCACCAAGCCGGCGAGCAGTGCCTGTTCGGCATCGATTCCCGGCGTCAGTCCGCCCAGCACATAACTCAGTGCGGCCACCTGTGCCGAGTGTTGCCAGACCTCGGACATACGGCGTTGCAGTTCGCCCGAGGGTATCTTGAAGATGCTCTTTAGCAGGCAGCTGAATACCAGGCTTCGGACTTTCTTGCGGCCCAGACGGGTGGTCGCCTGCTGGATGCTTCCGACGCGGCCGACACCACTGAATGCGGCGCTGTTGACGACGCTCAGTATGCGGGTCGACAGAACGGGGTCGAGCTGGATCAGGCGCGCGATGTCTTCGCTGGTCGTGTTGTCGCGGTCGATCGCAGCGCCGATCTTTATCGCCAGGTCGGGCAGGCTGGGCAGTTCGAAGCGGGGCGACGAGAGCAGCTCGCGCAGGTCGTCGAGCGCCGCTGCCGCGGGTGCGCTCAGTTTCGGCGGTGTCGGCGTCGTCGGCGTGGTGTCGCTGAGCATCACCCGCGGCAACCACAACAGGGTGCTCTGAACCGTGGCTTCGATCTGCGACATCCCGCCGCTGCAAGGCAATGGATAGTGTGCGGCAGGCTGATCGGCACTTAGCTTGTGCACATTGCCGTCGGAATCGATGATCCGCAGGGCGCCGGCAACAAGGTAGCCGACCTCATCCTGCGGCACCTGGGTGACGACACCGCGCGGGTAGCTGCGTTGTCGTACCGCGTGAGCCAGCAGCGCGGCTTTCTGCTGATCGATGCCCACCAGCGATGACAGGTGCTCGGTTGCGGCAGAAGCAGGGTTGCTGTCGCCGCTGTTGCGCTTTCTGTTTCGTCCGAACATTGCGGGTCCGTGGGTTGGGCAGGGGATAGGGGTTGCCAAAGCCCTTTGCCCAATCACTAGCGGCCGGGGTACCCTCCTGCTTTATGCGAATCCAGACGATCCCGGTAACCGCTTTCGAACAGAATTGCTCGCTGTTGATCTGTGAAGACAGCGCCCAGGCCGCATTGGTCGATCCCGGCGGCGAGCCCGAGCGACTGCTCGACGCGGTGCAGCAGGCGGGTGTGACCCTGCAGAAAATATTCCTGACCCATGGGCACTTCGATCACATCGGCGCTGCCGGGCAAATTGCGCGCGAACTGTCCATCCCGATCGAGGGCCCGCACGCAGACGATGCGTTTCTGCTCCAGACATTGCCGCAATGGTGCGAACAGTTCGGCTTTCCCGCGGGCGAGGTGTTCGTGCCGGATCGCTGGTTACAGCAGGGCGAACAGGTGCGGTTCGGTGAGCAGATCCTGGACGTGCACCATTGTCCAGGTCACACGCCCGGGCACGTGGTGTTTGCGCATCGAGACGCACGCAGCGCGCTGGTCGGCGACGTGATTTTTCGTGGTTCGATCGGGCGCACGGATTTTCCGCGCGGCGATCATGCGACCCTGTTGCGTTCTATTCGTGAACGGATCTGGCCCCTGGGTGACGACGTTACCCTGTTCCCGGGACATGGACCGACCACGACCGTCGGCGAGGAACGGGTGCACAATCCTTTCGTAAAGGGTCGGTATGGCTGATTGGTCTGGCCTGTGCGCACCTGATCGGCGATAGCGGTTGCCCGCCACGCACTCCCTGGTGCCGGTTCTTCCCGGCCGGGATGAAGCCACCTGCCTTAAGTCTCCATCCGGGAATACGCAGAACCGGCACTTTCCCCATTGTGAAAGCGGCAGGATGAACTTGGGAGTCATCAGTTCGCACTGCTCGGATTGGTGGTCGGTTATGCCTGTTCTTTGAGTGGCATGTGCGGTTTCGGTTAGCGTCACCTGCTGAACCTGCACGGCGAAGCCAGGATTGCAGCGTGGAGATCTCGGCCGGCCGGCGTGGCTGGTGCCCGCGTTCTGGCCCTGGCGCTGCGAGTGCCCGGTAAGTCTCAAGTACACCCTTATTTTTGTGCAGTTTGGCAGCGCGCTGGGTTGGCGAAGATCCGCCCAGTGTTTTCGCCGCGGGAGAACGCGGTCTGGCAGGAGTAGTAAAGATGTTGAATCGGCTTTGGTTACCTGTGGTCCTTGCTCTGTTCGTGCTGGGGTGTGCCGAGCCGCCGCCGTATACGAACGTCGACAATGCAGGCCTGCGCAGCCTGATCGGACAGGGCGTACCGGTGGTTGATATCCGCCGGGCGGACGAATGGCGTCAGACCGGGACGCTCGATGGCAGTGAAAGGCTGACCTTTGTCGACGCCAACGGGCGGGTGATACCGGGGTTTCTTGAGCGTTTCACCGAGCGCTTCGACAAGAACGAGCCGGTGGTGCTGATCTGTCGCACCGGCAACAGGACCGATGTCCTTGCCCGGCACCTGGTCAACAGTCTTGGGTACTCCCGCGTCTACAACGTGCGCGACGGGATCACCGAGTGGATTCGGCAGGGCAACCCGGTCAAGCGAGGCTGACCCCCCCCGGGGACAGCTGCTCGAGCACGTCCTCGAAACGTGCTTGGATCTTGAATTCGAGCAGGTCGTCGGCGCGTGTCCGTCCGGAATTGATCGCCGCCAGTGGGATGTCCGCTTCGGCCGCGAGGCGGCAGAAGCGGAAGCCGGAATACACCATCAGCGATGAGCCGATAACCAGCAGTGCATCGGCGTCATGCAGGGCTGCGATGGTGGCGTCCACACGCTGCCTGGGAATCGATTCGCCGTAGAACACGACATTTGGTTTCAGGATTCCCCCGCACCTGGGACAGGCGGGTACCGCGACCGCCAGACAGGATGCTTCATCGAATTCGGCATCGCCGTCCGGCGCCGGCTGGGCCGCGCGGCCCGCCAGTGAAGGGTTGTGCTGCAGCAGCCAGTCCTGCACATGCCAGCGTGACACCTGGTGGCTGCAATCCAGGCACACCACTTGGTCCAGGCGACCATGCAGGTCGGTCACGGAGCGTGATCCGGCACGCTGGTGCAGCCGATCGACGTTCTGTGTCACCAGGTGTGCGATGCGGCCGGCCCGTTCCCAAGCGGCAAGCGCGACGTGGCAGACGTTCGGTTCGGCGTGACCGAACCAGGGCCAGCCGATCAGGCTGCGCGCCCAGTAACGTTGCCGCGTCGCGTGACAATTCAGGAAATCGCGGTACTGGATCGGCTGGTGGTGTTTCCAGTCGCCGTTGGCGTCCCGATAATCAGGAATGCCTGAACCCGTGCTTATGCCGGCGCCGGTGAGGACAAACAGCCTGTGGTGACGAGCCAGGAAATCCTCGAGTCGCGCGAGGTCACTTGTCAGGTCGGTCTCGTTGTTCAATTTTCTGGATACGCCGTGCTAGCTGCCAACAGCGCTTCGATCCGATCCCCGGGTACCGGTGGGCTGTACAAGAAACCCTGGTAGACATTGCAGTCGTGCGCAGCGAGGAACTCGGCCTGTTCCCGGGTTTCGACGCCTTCAGCGACCACTTTGAGGCGTAGATTGTGCGCCATCGCGATGATGGTCGCGGCAATCTGTGCATCATCGGAATCGCCAGGGATGTCGCGAACGAAGCTGCGGTCGATCTTGAGTTCGTCAATTGGAAACCGCTTCAGGTAAGCGAGCGATGAGTAGCCGGTGCCAAAGTCATCGATCGACAGCTTGACGCCGAGCCCCTTGATTGCGGCTAGCAGGGCGGTGGCGTCTTCACCGCGTCCCATGATGATGCTTTCGGTCAACTCGAACTTCAGACGCTCGGCAGGCAGGCGGTATCGTTCGATCGCGTTGCCGATCTGGCGGATGATGTCGTGTTTCATCAGTTGCCTGCCGCTCAGATTTATCGACAGGCAGAACGGTGGCAGACCCTTGTCGATCCAGTGACGGAACTGCCTGCATGCCGCATCCAGGACTTGTTCGCCGAGCGGAATGATCAGGCCGTTTTCTTCGGCCAGCGGAATGAAATCCGCTGGTGACACCAGCCCATGTTCGGGATCGTTCCAGCGCACCAGCGCCTCACAGGCGACTATGCGGCCACTGCTGATCTCGACTTGCGGCTGGTAGTGGACAACGAACTCGTTGTTGGCGAGGCCGCGGCGCATGCGCGTTTCCAGGTCCATGCGTCGATTGACCGCCGCTGTCAGCGCCGGGGTATAGAAGCGGACCGTGTTGCGTCCTTGTTCCTTGGCCTGGTACATCGCGGCATCGGCATGCTGAATCAGCTGCGAAGCGACTTCGCCGTCGTCCGGGTACATGCTGATCCCGATGCTCGCGCTGATGTAGATTTCGTTTCCGGCAGGTAGCACGAAGGGCTCGTCGAGCAACTCGATCAGTTCACGCGCGATCTTGGCGGCGTCTTCAGGACGTTCCGTCTGGTCGAGGATGATCAGGAACTCGTCACCACCGAGTCGGCCGAAGGTGTCATCGCCACGCAGCCGCTGGTTAAGGCGTCGGGTAAGCGCCTGCAGCAGATCATCGCCGACCGGATGTCCGAGGCTGTCGTTGACGTTCTTGAAGCGATCCAGGTCGAGGAACAGGACAGCCACGCGACTTTGTTGGCGCTGGGCATGCTGCAACGCATGTTCCAGGCGCGAATGAATCAGCAGACGGTTCGGCAGGCCGGTTAGCGGATCATAGTGTGCCAGGCGTTCGAGACTGGCTTCGGACTGCTTGAGTTGGCTGATATCGGTCATGACACCAACATAATTCTTCGGCTCAGCGCGTTCGTTGTGCACCGTGCTTATGGTCAGCAGCTGGGGGTAGATCTCGCCATTCTTGCGCCGGTTCCAGATCTCGCCCTGCCAATACCCCTGGCCGATCAGGCTCGCCCACAACGATTGGTAAAACGCTTCGTCCTGGCGCCCGGACTGCAGGATCGAAGGGTTGCTGCCGAGGACCTCACGATCGGTGTACCCGGTGATCTCCGTGTAGGCCTTGTTGACGGCGACGATGCGGGGTTCGAGATCGGTGATGACGATCCCTTCGCGTGTGCAGTCGAACACTGCTGCGGCCTGGCGCAGGCGCGCTTCGGACCGGGAGCGCTGAACCGCGAGTCCGGCGATGCGCGCGAACTCGTCGATCAGTCCCAGTTCATCGCTCGACGGTGAGCGCGGTTGATCGTGATAGATGCCGAAGGTGCCAATGACCCCGCCGTCCGCATCCTTGATCGGAATCGACCAGCATGCGGCGACACCGGCCTGCTGCGTCAACGCCGTATAGGTTTCCCAGTAAGGGTGTGTCGCAACATCGTCGACGATGAACGGAACTCCGGTCGCCGCCGAAGTACCACAGGATCCGTTTCCTTCACGGGGTTCGAGGCCGTCGACGGCATGGTTGAAGAATTCGGGAAGGCTCGGTGCGGCCGCCGTGTACAGGCGGTGTTCGCGCCGGCTTAGCAACAGGATGGATACGCGCGCGTCGACGAGGATGGTTTCGAGCCGGTTGGCGAGATCGACCAGAATGTCGTCGAGTTCCCGGCCTTCGATCAACGTATCGAGGGTCGCGATGCGGGTTTGTTGCACCTGCTCGAGTAGCCGCCGCTCGGTGATATCGTGCCACACGCCGAGCGCGCGCCGGCCATGTCCGTCATCGCTCAAGATGTGGATCTCGTCG
Organism: Gammaproteobacteria bacterium; assembly: GCA_020445165.1. The sequence continues at coordinate 21,330 of JAGRHE010000011.1, read as the reverse complement.
CGTATCCAGTGCACGCGCCCGCTTTTGTCGAAGTAGCGGTAGTCATGTCGGACGGCGCCGGCAGTCGATAACCGCGCCGTGGTTTCGATCGCCATCTGCTTGTCGTCGGGGTGCAGGTGCCTGACCCACCATCCCGGCTCCAGTGCCTCCTGCACCGTGTAACCGAAAAGGCGCGTGATATTCGAACTCACCCAGGTCGGCACAGGGACACTTCCATGCCATTCCAGCGTGTACAGCACGACCGGGCTCGAATCGAGCAGGTAACTGAGGTGTTCCGAGGTCCTTTTCAGTTCGGCCTGTTCACGCATCAATGCACGTTGCCGCTGTACCTTTTCGAGTGTGGGGATCAGTTCAAACAGGTAGCCGGGGTGCTTGCCGAGATAGGCGTCGACGCCCAGCTTTATCGATTCGGCGGCCACCGATTCGCTGCCCTGGCCGGAAACGATGACGATTGGGATGTCCAGTCCACGCTCGTTGCGGATGGTATGCACGGCGTCCAGCGCATTGATGCCAGGCAGTTGGTAGTCGAGCATCAGGATATCGAAATCGCATTGATACGCGGCGGTAAGCGGTAGTTGACTCAATGCGATCACCGCGCTGGGTGCGACTTCGACGTGCATGTACGGTGCGTGCCGCTGGAGATGGCGCAGCGTCAGGTCGATATCGGCGGCATCGTGTTCGACATAGAGTATCCGGAGACTGCGCGCATGCAGGCCACGCCGTTGCTGGAACCTTTCGCGTGCTCCTTCGAGCGATGCCCCCAGGTGGGCATAGGATTCGACCGCTTTCGGAATGTAGTCGTCGGCGCCCGACTGCAGTGCAGCGATGGCGGATTGCTGGTCGCCCGATCCTGTCAGCACGATCACGGGCAAAGGCAGTTCCCGGTTGCGGATCTCGGCCAACAGTTCGAGCCCACTACCGTCCGGCAATTGCAGGTCCACCAACACCGCGTCGTACGTGGTGGCAGTTGCCTCCAGGTGCCGCCGGGCGTCGGCCAGCGAGGTCGCCAGATCGAGATGAAGGTCAGCGACACTGCGTTTCAGTGCCTGCCTGATGAGGTCGGCATCGATAGGGTCGTCTTCGATGTGCAGCAGTCTCATCGATTTATCTCGGCGCCTCGTTCAGGATGCACCAGTACAATTCGATCTGCATCGCGACCTCGAGGAAATTGTCGAAGTTGACCGGTTTGACGATGTATGAGTTCGCACCGAGCCGGTAAGCGGTTCTTATGTCTTCGTTTTGGTTTGAACTGGTCAGAACCACGATGGGTACACTCTGGCTGATCGGGTTGGCACGATACTGCTGCAAGACTTCCAGGCCATTGATCTTTGGCAACTTAAGGTCCAAAAGCACCACCAGCGGCAGTGGTTCCCCGGCTTCCCAACGGGGGATCCAGTTGACTGCCTCCTCGCCATCTCGTGCGACCACGATCGGGTTGGCCAGGTTGCGTCGCGCGAATGCCCGCCTGGTCAGGTCGATATCGGCTGGATTGTCCTCCACCAGGAGCAGTGGACGAGGCACCTCCAACTTGCTCATCGCGGGATTTCCAGGGTGAAAGTGCTGCCTTCTCCGGGTTTGCTGTCGGCGTGCACGCCTCCGCCCATGCGTTGCAGGGCCTTGTGTACGATGGCGAGCCCGATACCGGTACCGGGAAACTCCTCGGCCCGATGAAGGCGTTGGAATACTTCGAAGATCCGGTCGTGGAAACGCATGTCGAACCCGATGCCGTTATCGGCGATCTCGATTTCAGTCGATCCTGGCAGGTTCCTGGCGCGGATGGCGATCTTCGCCGCTCGGTCCGGGCGCCGAAACTTGAGTGAATTGTCGAACAGATTGCGCAGCGCGAGGCGGAGGCTGTCGGCGTCCGCGCGCAGGTCGGGAATGTCCACGCTGAGTGAAACCTCCGCATGGGATTCATCGATATCATGTCGACGCTCATTGATGACTTCGGTGACGAGTTCGGCAAGCCTGACCTGGTCAATGTGCATCGCCCGACGCTCCATGCGTGAGTAGGTGAGGAGGTCATCGATGAGTTGCCCCATCCGGTCGACGCCCTGGCGGATATTGTGCAGGAAAGTCCTGCCTTCCAGGTCGAGCCGTGAGCCGTGATCTTCGAGCAACAGGCGGCTGTAACCGTCGATGCCTCTCAGTGGTGCTTTCAGGTCGTGTGACACCGTGTAGGTGAAGGTTTCGAGCTCCCGGTTCGCCAACGCCAGTTCGCGCGTCCTTTGTTCGAAGCGCTGTTCCAGTTCCCGGTTGAGTTCGCGGACTTTCCGCTCCGCCTCTTTGAGTGCAGCGATGTCTGCGGCAGCGATGGCAGGCTCGGTGGTGGAGTCGCTTGCCGGTCTGGCTTTTTCGCGACGGACATGGTCGCGGCGTTGTGCGTCGAGCCATGCCATGGCTTGGTGGCCAAGCAGGTGCAGCGCCCGTTTCTGCCGCGATGACAGGTCACGGGGGCGGTGATCGATGACGCACAGTGTGCCCAGAATCACCCCTTCGGGTGCCACCAGCGGCGATCCGGCATAGAAGCGAATCTTCGGTTGGTCGTGGACGAGGACATTGTCGGCAAAGCGTGGATCGGTCAGGGCGTCTCGCACCAACAGCATGTCGGGCTGCAGGATTGCGTGTGCGCAGAAGGCGTGGTCGCGATGGGTCTCGGTCAACTGTGTGCCATGGTGTGCCTTGAACCATTGCCGTTTCTCATCGATCAGCGTGATGAGCGCGATCGGCGTATCGCAAATGGTGGCTGCCAGTTCGGTCAGTTCGTCGAGTACTTCTGCCGGCGGCGTGTCCAGCATCGCGTAGTCTCTTAAAATCGCGAGCCTTTGCGCTTCGTTGTCGGGTGGTGGAGCGATCATTTTTCCTGCAGAGCCCGGACCCGGAGCAGATTGTGGCTGACTTGGAGGCATACCGACCGCGAACAGCGTTCCGTTTGCAGTCGTTCCACGGTCGCACCGCCGGTCAGGTCGGGAAACCGGATTCCCGTGGCCGGCAGCCAAGGGATCCACGATGTGAACATGCGCATCGACCGACGCTCCTGTTGGCCGCAGATTGTTGTCGCGAAATGGTGCGTCCACGGGGAAATTCTAGGCAACCGTCGTCGAATGTTGAAGGTAGGGCATCGCCATCAATTTTGTCGTTTATGACCAGGCCGGGGGCGAAGGAAGCGGGTGACGGCGCGGGCGCCTGTGTAGAATGCGCGCTTCTTCAGCAACCGCTTGCCCGGATCAGATGGACCAGGAAACGCCGCAGTTCAACGCAGACGGAATCGAGCAGCTGCCGCTGCGTCGATTCACCGAGAAGGCCTATCTCGACTATTCGATGTACGTGATCCTGGATCGCGCGTTGCCGTACATTGGCGACGGCCTCAAACCGGTGCAGCGGCGCATCGTCTACGCGATGTCGGAACTGGGCCTGTCGGCAGCATCCAAGCACAAGAAATCGGCCCGCACGGTGGGCGACGTGCTGGGCAAGTTCCATCCCCACGGCGACACCGCCTGTTACGAGGCGATGGTGCTGATGGCGCAGGACTTTTCCTATCGCTATCCGCTGATTGACGGCCAAGGCAACTGGGGTTCGGCCGATGATCCGAAGTCGTTTGCGGCGATGCGCTACACCGAGGCGCGCCTGACGCCGTACGCGAAGATCCTGCTCGACGAACTCGGCCAGGGCACGGTCGACTGGGTACCGAACTTCGACGGCACCCTGACCGAACCGGCGATGCTGCCGGCGCGCCTGCCCAACGTGCTGCTCAACGGTGCCACCGGCATCGCCGTCGGCATGGCGACCGACATCCCGCCGCACAACCTGCGCGAGGTGGCATCGGCCTGCATCCGGTTGATCGAGGCACCGAAATCGACGCTGGAGGAATTGTGCGAGCACGTGCCGGGACCGGATTTTCCAACTGAGGCAGAGATCGTTACGCCACGCGAGGAGTTGCGCAAGCTGTACCGGACAGGAAACGGTTCTCTGCGCATGCGCGCACGCTGGCACAAGGACCAGGGTGCGGTCGTGATCACCGCGCTGCCGTACCAGGTCTCGGGTGCGCGCGTGCTCGAGCAGATCGCCGCCCAGATGCAGGCCAAGAAGCTGCCCTGGGTCGAGGACCTGCGTGACGAGTCCGACCACGAAAACCCGACCCGGCTGGTGATCGTGCCGCGTTCGAACCGGGTCGACAGCGAGCGCATGATGCTGCACCTGTTTGCGACCACCGACCTGGAGCGCAGCTATCGGGTCAACCTGAACATGATCGGGCTGGACGGACGGCCTCGGGTCAAGGATCTGCGCGAGATCCTGGTCGAGTGGTTGGAATTCCGCTTCGAGACCGTGCGTCGCCGGCTGCAGTTCCGCCTCGACAAGGTGCTCGAACGCCTGCACCTGCTTGAAGGCCTGTTGATTGCCTTCCTCAACCTGGACGAGGTGATTCGCATCATCCGCAGCGAGGACGAGCCGAAGCCGGTGTTGATGGCGCGCTTCGACCTCAGCGAGGCGCAGGCCGACTACATCCTCGACACCAAGCTGCGCCAATTGGCACGCCTGGAGGAGATGAAGATCCGCGCCGAGCAGGAGGAACTGGCCAGGGAGCGCGATCAGTTGCAGCAGACGCTCGGTTCGAAGCAGCGCATGAAGACGTTGATCCGCAAGGAGATCGAGGCCGACGCAGAGAAATATGGCGACGCGCGCCGCTCACCGATCGTCGAGCGCGCGGCGGCCGAGGCCATGGACGAGACCGAATTGACGCCGAGCGAGCCGGTCACGGTGGTGCTGTCCGAAAAGGGCTGGGTGCGGGCCGCCAAGGGGCACGATATCAATCCCGTCGAACTCAGCTACAAGTCCGGCGATGGTTTCCTGCAGGCGGTGCGACTGCGCAGTAACCAGCAGGCGGTGTTCCTGGACTCGGCCGGGCGCAGCTATTCACTGGCCGCGCATACCCTGCCGTCGGCACGCAGCCAGGGCGAGCCGCTGACCGGGCGCTTCAATCCACCGGCCGGGGAGAGTTTCGTCGCGACCCTGGGCGGTGATCCCGAACAATGGTGGTTGCTGGCGTCGGATGCCGGTTACGGGTTCAGGGTCCAGGCCAAGGATCTGCTGGCCAACAAGAAGGCCGGCAAGGCGGTATTGACGCTGCCCACCGGTGCGCGGGTGCTGCGGCCGAGCGTGGTCACCGATGCTGACAGTGATCGCCTGGTGGCGGTGACCAGCGAGGGCCGCATGCTGGTGATTCCGGCAAGCGACCTGCCCGAGATGGTGCGCGGCAAGGGCAACAAGATCATCGGCATTCCGGCCAAGGCGGTCGCCGAACGCAGCGAGTACGTGGTCGACGTGCTGGCGGTACCGGATGGTGGCAAGGTGCGGCTCAATTCCGGCAAGCGCCACCTGGTATTGCGTGCCGCCGATCTGAATGCCTATGAGGGCGAAAGGGGCAGGCGCGGCAACAAACTGCCGCGCGGTTTCCAGAAAGTCGACAGTATCGAGCCTGGCGAATAGCCGGCCAACGTGTCCGGGGAGGACCAATGAACCACAAGAAATTGCCGATCAAGACATCCCTGGTGTTCATGGGCGCACTGCTCGCGGGCTGCTCGGGACCATCCGAGGACGTGCGCGTGAGCTTCTGCAAGAACATCAGCGCGGCCTACACCGGTGCTGGCGAAAACGTCGAATGGACCGCGAACAACAATACCTTCCGCCGGCCCGAGTACGCGATTGCCGAGCTGCAGTTCAACGTGATCGGCAGCGACGGCAGTCGTACCGCCAAGAGGACCGAGTGTTACTTCGCCTACGACGTGGTGGAAGACACCGCGCAGCACCTTGCCGATCCGTTCAGTGCCTATTCGACCCTGCCGTTTGCGATGAAGGTCGATGGCCAGGCCCTGTCGGATGGTGAGTTGGTGCAGCTGCGCAATGCCGAGCAGGTACGCCTCGGTCGTGCAGCGGTCGCGACCCTGGAGAAAGGGGCGCGTGACCTGGCCGACAAGGTGCGCGCCGGCATCGGTCAGTAACGCTCACTGCCAGCGGAAGGCTCGGGCGGACAAGCTGAGCAGAACCATGGCGATTGTGCTCATCAGGCCGATCTCGAACCACACATCGTTGAAGCCGGCGCCGTCGAGCATGATGCGGCGCGCGGCGTTGACGATGTGCGTCAAAGGCAGGAACTCGGCAATCCGCTGGGCCCAGATGTTGGTGCCTTCGAGCGAGAACCATACGCCCGACAACATCAGCATTGGCCAGGACATCAGGTTCAGAAGGCCGTCGGCCAGCTCTTCGCTGCGTACCCGCGCCGCGACGGTCAGGCCGAGGCTGATCAACGCCATCGAGCCGCTGAGAAATACCGCTGCCAGGGCCAGGTAGGAGCCGTGCATGGTGAAATCGAGCAGCAGATGAGTGGCGAAGAACACCAACAGGTTGACCGCGGTGACCACCAGCAGGCGTGAACCGATCTGGGCCAAAAGGAACTCGCTCGCGCTAAGCGGCGTGGCGCGCAGGCGACGCAGCACGCCGTTCTTGCGGTAACGCACGATCACCCATCCCACGCCCCACAGGCTGCTGAACAACACGTTCATCGCCAGCACGCCTGGGAGCACCCAGTCGACATAGCGCACGGCGCGTCCGTCGACCACCTCGCGTTGCAGTGAATTGCGCCCGTCTTCAAGGCTGTCGCGCAGCAGGCGTTCAGCCACGTAGCCCTGGGCCGACTGTTCGTTGACCCAGTAGCGGCGTGGCTGCTGCAGATCGATCAACAGGTCGATGCGATGGTTGCGCAGCTTTTCCAGCGCCTTGCCCGGGTCATCCTGCGCGATGAAGTCGATGTGCCGCGTTTGCAGAAAGGTACTGTCGGCGGTGCCCGGATTGAGCACGCCGACCTTGTACAGGGTCTGTTCCGGGCTGGCGAAGATGAATGCGAAGCCGAACACCATGACGACCGGCATCAGCAGGTTCCAGCCGAGGCCGGCCGTGTCGCGGTAGAACTCACGATTCCGCGCCGTGATCACGGCAAGTATGCGCTTCAGGTTCATTGGTCGCGCAGTCCGTGTCCGGTCAGCTTCAGGAACAGGTCATCCAGGGTGGGTGAACTGATATGCAGTTCCTCGAGCGAGATGGCATGCCGGGTGAGGGTTTCCAGCGTCGCATCGATGTCGTCGGTGGCGGCACTGGCGAACTCGCGATTGCGTTCGAAACCGGGTGGCAGCTCGGCCGTGTTCTGGAGGGCCTGCAGCGGGACTCTGACCAGCGCCCGGGGAAAATGCTCGCGCAACAGCTGACCCGGCTCACCCCGGGCAATGATGCGGCCCTGGTCGATGATCGCGATTTCGTCACACAGCGCGCTGGCCTCTTCCATGTAGTGCGTGGTCATCAGCACGGTGGTCCCGGTTGACTGGATGGTTTCGACCAGGTGCCAGAAGTTTCGTCTCGACTGCGGGTCGAGTCCGGTGGTGGGCTCGTCGAGGAACACGAGGTCCGGGTCGTTGACCAGGGCGATTGCCAGCAGCAGTCGCTGGCGTTGCCCGCCGGACAGCTTGCGCGTGTCCCGGTCGAGCAGTCCGTCGAGGTGGCACAGGTCGATCAGTTCCTGCAGTGGCCGACGCCGACGGTAGAAGCTGGCGAACAGGGACAGCGACTCGCCGACCGTCTGGAAATCCTGTAGCGCGGTGTGCTGGAACTGGATCCCGATGACTTCGCGATACCCGGCATCGCGCGCCGCACCGCGGAACCGGATCGTGCCGCTGTCGGCATCACTGATCCCTTCGAGAATCTCCAGCGTGGTCGTCTTGCCGGCCCCGTTCGGTCCGAGCAGGCCGAAACACTGCCCCTTGCGAACGTCGAAACTCACACCATCGACTGCGCGCACGCCGGGATAGGTCTTGACCAGATCCTGAACTGACAGCAAAGGGGACATCAGGCAATGGCATCCGACGGCACAACAGAGGTGGCAGTCTACCTGCCTATGACCCAAAACGGCGAACCGCTCGGCAGGGATATGACCACGGACATTCAGCTTGGTTTCAGCCGGTGCCGTTAGGGTATGCGCATCCGATGTCGAAGGCGGTAGCCGGGGAGTTCATCGAATGCGTAATTCAATAGTCAGAAAGCTGGTCTGGGACCCGTTTGTCAGGGTGTTTCACTGGTCGTTGGTCGCGGCCTATGTCGTGGCTTGGCTGAGCGCCGAGGAATTGGCTGCTCTGCACGAGCGGGCTGGTTACTTCATCGCGGTCTTGATCGTTCTGCGCGTAGCCTGGGGCCTGGTGGGTACCATGCACGCCCGGTTCAGTGATTTTCTCGCCGGTCCGCGGCAGACGTTCGCCTACCTCGGGTCCCTGCTGCATGGCGGGCCCAGGCATTACCTCGGTCATAATCCGGCGGGGGGATGGATGGTTGTCAGCCTGCTGTTGTGCCTGGCCCTGGTCGTGTTCAGCGGTGTCATGATGGGCCTGTACGGCGAACGTTGGGAAGATCTGCACGAGGGCGCTGCGAACCTGTCGCTGGTGCTGGTCGTGGTCCATGTAAGTGGCGTGGTAGTGGCAGGCTGGCTGCACCGGGAAAATCTGATCCGGGCGATGGTGACCGGATATAAACTGCGGGGAGAATCCGATGTCTGAACAAACGCGTATGCGACTTTCCTGGCTGTTCGTCGCCCTGGTCGGCGCGGCCGGGGCAATACTATTCCTCGGTAACGTCCCGGTATTGGCCTCGGACGATCACGAAGAGGCACGCGCCCACCTGGAACGAGGTGCCGTTATGCCCCTGGCGCAGTTGCTGCAACGCCCCGGCATCGTCGGCATGAACGTGCTCGAGGCAGAGCTGGAACACGAGCACGGCAGGTTGGTGTATGAGCTGGAGCTGCTGGATGCCGATGGCCGTGTACAGAAGCGCTATTTCGATGCAGCCAGCGGCGAGCCGCTGGCAGGGAAGCGGGATCGTTAGTGCGCCTTCTCCTGGTCGAGGATGACAGTGAGCTGGCGGCCAGGGTCGCCGTCGACCTGCGCGCGGCCGGATACGCGGTCGATGTCAGTGGCGACGGCATCGATGCCGAGTTCCTCGGCAGCGAGCAGGTTCACGATGCGGTCATCCTCGACCTGGGCCTGCCGGGTCGCCCCGGCCTCGACGTGCTGCAGAACTGGCGTGCCGCCGGGCTGACTTTCCCGGTACTGATCCTGACCGCGCGCGACAGTTGGAGTGAGCGCGTGCAGGGACTGCGCGCTGGTGCCGACGATTATCTCGGCAAGCCTTTCCACGTCGAGGAACTGCTCGCACGGCTGCAGGCGCTGCTGTGGCGCAGCGTCGGCCGCGCAGCGGCCGGACTGGAAGTCGCCGGCCTGCGCCTGGACGAAGAGACTCAGACGGTCGACTGCGGTGATGGCACGGCGGTACCGCTGACGTCGACCGAGTTCCGCCTGTTGCGCTACCTGATGAGCTATCCGGATCGCATCCTGTCCAAGTCGCGCCTGATGGAGCATGTCTACGACGACGAACACGACCGCGACAGCAACGTGCTCGAGGTCTACATCCGGCGCCTGCGCGACAAGGTCGGGCGCGATCGCATCGAAACGCGGCGCGGCCAGGGTTACCTGTTCCGGGGGCGGCCGTGAAATCGCTCGAGGCGCGTCTCTCGGCGGGAATGCTGATGATCCTGCTGGTGGTTTTCGCATTGCTGTCGTGGATGGCATTGGCCGCGGTCGAATCGATCGGCCGCAGCTATCTGCAATCACGCCTGGAACATGATGCCGAGGCCCTGCTGGCTGCCTTGCATGTCACGCCCGGCGGCGCTGTGCGGATGCGTGAGGGACGGGTCACCCCGGTCTATCGACAGCCATTGTCCGGCCACTACTACCAGGTGCATGGCACTGGTGGCGTGCTGCTGCGTTCGCGCTCTACCTGGGACCAGGAACTCGACATCGCCGCGGCGAAAACCGGTGAGGTTCGGTTCGATACGATCGAGGGACCGGCCGGGCAGCGCCTGCTGGTCCGGGTCGCCGGCTATGAAAAGGATGGCATGCGTTTCACCCTGGCCGTGGCCGAGGACCTGGTACTGCTGACGGCCGAAATGCAACGCCTGCGCTGGTTGGTGCTGGCCGTGCTGCTGGCGGCGCTGGTGTTGGCACTGGTGTCGCAGCGAATCGTGTTACGACGCAGCTTTCGTTCGCTCGACACGGTGCGTGGCCAGCTGGCCGAGGTTGCGGAAGGGGAACGCGAAAAGTTGACCCAGTTGGGACCGGCCGAGATCCGTCCCTTGACCAAGGAGGTGAACCGGCTGCTGGTGCAGCTGCAGCAGCGACTGCAGCGCTCACGGCGTTCGCTCGGCAATCTCGCCCACGCACTCAAGGGGCCGCTGAGCCTGGTGATGCACGACCTGGATGCCTTGCCCCTGTCCGGGGAGCAACGTGCCCAGACCACGCAACGCCTGGAGCGGCTCACCCAGCTTGTCGAACGCGAATTGAAACGTGCCCGCTTCGCTGGCGACGGTGGTGGCCAGCGCTTCCACCCGGTGCGTGACCTTGCCGACCTGGTCGATGCACTCGGCCGTATCCATCCCGACCGGCGGCTGCGGATCGTCTCGGTCGGGCCGGACCAGGCGACACTGCCGTTCGATCGCGAGGACATGCTGGAGCTGCTCGGCAACCTGCTCGACAACGCGTGCAAATGGGCGAAAGACACGATCGAGGTCAGGATCGAGACCGGTCCGATCGTAACGCTGCGGGTGTCCGATGATGGCCCCGGTATCCCGGAAGAAGCGGGTGCTGACCTGATGCGGCGCGGCGTGCGCCTGGATGAACGAACGGATGGCGACGGCCTCGGACTGGCAATCGTCGATGACCTTGTCAGGAACTATCGTGGGCAGATCAGGTTCGGCCGTGCTGCCGATCTGGGGGGGCTGGCGGTCGTGGTCGAGCTGCCACGTGACGACGATTCACCGCCGCCCTGATCCACCGGGAGGCATGGTGCGCTGCCACCGGCGAAGTTCAGCCTGGTTTCAGCTGCAGGGCGTAGTGTGAAAGTCGCAGGGAGGGCAACCCCATGTGACCGTCCGCGGCACGGAGGCCCGGCACGATGGTCGCCACAAGTGGAGAGCCATCATGACCATCAAATCACCAGTCATCGTCGTCCTGGCCACGGTTCTGACGACGGGAAATGCGTTTGCCAGTTCTGACGAGTACGGCTACGACCAGCGCTATGCACAGCGTGGACCGGTGCCTTTCGAAGTGCTCGACCTCAACGCAGATGGTGTCGTCACTCAGGAAGAGCATGCCCGGGTGCACAGCGAGCGGCAGGCCTGGCGCGCAGAGCACAACTACCCGATGCGCGGAGCAGCCAATGCCGCACGTTTCGAACAGATCGATCGCGACGCTTCCGGCGCGTTGGATCGTGACGAGCTGAACGACTGGCGTGCACAGCGTATGCAACAGCGCTTCGGTGCGCGCATGGGACCGTGCGTCAAGTGAGGTGCAAGGGCGGGCCTGCCTTCGCGGGTCCGCCCGATCTTCAGCCGCGTTGGTATAAGGGCTTCAGTATGTGCCCAGATAACGCACGCCGAGGCTGAATGCCTGCCCGGGTGCGACGTCGACAATCTCGTTGCCGGCGTTGGCGGTTTCGACACAGACGAAGCGCCGATAGTCTCCCGGCGCGAGGTCGGACATGCGCGCGGCCACCTCGTGCCAGGGGTTCCACACGACGGCCGTATGGCTGTTCCGCGACGAGATCCGGATCCTGCGGTGGCCCGCCTGGTCATTGATCAAAAGGTCGCCGGCGACACCCTGGTAGATGCGGTCCACCTCCGCCGTGAAACCTACCTCGCCGGCCTGCCGTTGCTCGGCGAACCCCAGTACCTTGTCCAGATAGTCGAGGCCGTCCAGGCCAGTGACGGAAACCTGCTCGATGGCGTCGACGCTGAAATAGGTATGCAGGGCCTGCGTGATCGGGAAAACACTGTCGCCGGTATTGCGCGTGGTCAACGTTAGGTCGAGTGACTCACCGATCTCGATCGCCAGGTCGAGAGTGAAGGGGTAGGGCCACAGGGTGCGGGACTGCGCATCGTCACGCAGCTGCAGCACGACCCGGCTCAGGTGGGAAGACCTGGCCTCGACGGACATCACCTGCCAGGCAGTATTGCGGGCGAAACCATGGGCCGGGCGGCCGCGCTTCTCGGGATCGGCGCCGAACCACGGCCAGCACACTGGTATGCCGCCCTTGATCGCTTTGCCTTCGGCATACAGGGCCTTGGTGCTGAGAAACAACATGTCGGTACCGCTCGAGCGCGGTATGAATGACAAAACCTGTCCACCATGCAGTGAAATCAACGCCGTGGCAGCGTCGTTGCTGATGCGCAACTGAACCTGGTTGCCGGGGCCGGTGATGAACTCGGCAACGCCGGCTATGCCGAACCGTGTATTGAGATCTTCGATCGACATCGGTATGCCTCCTGTGTGCGGTGCAGATTCTAGCCTGCACATTACACCGGTCGCTATGCAGCCTGGTCTGCCGGGCCGCAGGTCGGTACCAAGTCGTAACGACCGTACCCGCGGGCGTCAGCCGGCAGGTGCGGTCATCATGCTCGCTCAGCGCTTCACGCCATCAATGATCACGGTAGCTCCAGAAGAACGCGGCGTGGTCCTGATCGCGTGAGCCGCGCCGGTAGTCACGGATGCGGTCATTGTGTCGCGCCGAATGGATATGGCGGTGGGCGCGGTTCTGAGCCTTCGCCAGGCGACGCCGCTCGTACTTGGAGTAATAGCCATCGGCGCCGAAACGATGGACCATGCGATCGATGCGACGCTGCTCGCGCTTGAGATGACGCGTCTCGCCCCGGGTCAGATCACCGCTATGCCGGCCATGCGCGATCCGTTCGTGCTGACGGTCCTGGCGACGTTCGACGCGTTCGGCGAATCGGTCGCCGCGCCGATTATCGGCACGTTGTTCGACGCGTGAGCCATCACGATGACCGCGGTCACCATCGCCTCCACGCGCGTGGGCTGCGGCACCCGCACCGAGCGCGGTTGCCGTGAGCAGGATCATCAGGTTTCTTTTCAGGTTCATTTCGCTCTCCTATTGGTTGCTGGTCAGGGTCGTCATCCGACCCTTGCAGCCGACTATAGGAAGGTGTGCATGAACGCATCCTGAACGGTATGGCCCCGGGTGAAACCCACTCAGCTACCACGCGGCAGCGTGATCGAGATCTCGACACCATCGCTGCGATTGTGTGCCGCGACATCTCCTCCATGGTATTCGGCGATCAGGCGGACCAGGTACAGGCCCAGGCCGAGATGCGGTTGTGACTGTTGACCGGTACGGGCCGATACCATCGACTGGAACACGTCGATGCCATCGGGCAACGGCGGTCCCTGGTTGCGCACGCTGATGCATACCGACCCGGGCGTGGCTTCACAGCTGACGATGATGCTGCTGCCGGGCTGGTGAAAGTCGACTGCGTTCGCGACCAGCTTGTCCAGCGCCTGGCTGATCAGGTCGGGTACGCCATGGATCCATGCCGACTCATCGCTGCCGCGCAACTGCAGGCTGCAATCCGGCAGGCTGCTGCGCAGACTTTCGACCTGGTGCCGGAGCAGGGCGGACAGGTCGAACGATTCGGGTTCCGCCTGGCGCAGGGCCTGCTCCAGGCCAGTGGCTTCGCGCAGGCGCTGCAGAATCTTCTCCAGGCGTTCGGCGCCATCGCGTGCACGCTGCAGGTAGACCTGGCGTTCATCGTCCGTGGCAAGTTCCGCGTTGTCGAGGGAGCTGCGAACCACGGCCAGTGGCGTGCGCAGTTCATGGGCAAGGCGTCCGGCCATGGCCTCGAGATAATGGTTGTATTCGTGCAGGCGCTCCAGAACGTTGGCGAAACTGCGCCCGAGGTCGCCGATTTCATCACGTCCATGCGCACTTTCGAGCAGGCCGATGATGCGACCGTCGTGACTGACCGCGCGTTCCACGTGATCGCGCAGGCGCGTGATGCGTGATGCCAGCAGGCTGGCGAACGCGAGCAGCCCGAGGCTGGTGACGGCAAAGAACAGCAGCGTGACACCGAACAGACGCTGCAGGGCCAGGTTCTGGATCGACAGGATGGCGTTGGTGGTCTGTTCGACCAGTACCGCGCCTTTGATGCCGTTGCTGCTGCGGATCGGCACTGCCGCGCTGACCACCACGGCGTTGCTGCGCGATGGCTTGCGGCGCAGGCTGCTCGGACGCCCACTCAAGGCATCGACCACGGGGCGGATGAACAGGTGCGAGCTGTCCGCCGGCAGATCGATCTCGGTTTCTGCATCGCGTGGCAGCACTGCCAGGATCAATTCCCGGATGAACCAGGGCATACGTTGCTGATCGGCGCTGAGTGGCGCGTTGGGGTCGAGGCGTCCGACCTTGGCCAGGACCAGCCCCTGGTGATCGGTCACCCAGATGCGCGTGGCCGGTGGCGCAACCTCGTCCAGGACCTCGCTCAGTGCGGGCGCGGCCTGGACGATGCGGCCGAGTGCCTGCGCCGGGTACATGTGCCCGCTGGCCAGTACCTGGTGACTGTCGCTGTCATAAAAGCGCAGTGAAAGCCGATCCTGGAGCATGTTGCGGGGCAGACGCAGTTCGAGTGTGTAGCCATTGGCATCGCTCTGCCATTCGCCTCGAATCGCCGTTTCGATCACGTCGTTGCCGGCCAGCGCGGTGTCGTCATCGGGCAGGAGCCGCGCACTGACCCAGCCGGGTGCCTGAGGCTGGATGCGATAGCGCTGCAGCTTGCCATCCGGGTCGGTCAGCGCAAGGTCGACCGCATCGCCGTTTTCACCGTAACTCACCTGTGGATCACGTATCCCGATCAGCAGGTACAGGTAGCGGTCGTGCAGGCCAGTGAAGACGCGGGCTTCCAATGACTCGTCGACCGAGCGCAGTACCGTGAAGTTGTTGGCATGCCGGGTCCATTCGTCACGATAGCCATCGATCTGCGGCGGCTCTTCGAGTTGATGCCCATACAGGTTGCGAAAGGTGAGAACCGACCCGGGTTTGGCCACGCCACTGAAGGGTGTGTCGTAGGCGTGCATCAGGTTGGCAACCGATGATGCCGTGGTCTCGAGAGCCTGGTCCTGGGCGTCACGCAGGAACTGCTCGGTTTCCTCGATGAAGCGGTAACCGGCCAGCGGAATGCCGAGCAGCGTGAACGACACCAGCAGCAGCTTGAACCGCACGCTGTGCCAGAAGCGGGTCGTTGGCCTGCTCATTCAGCCCTGCCGGTTCCAGCGATAGCCGGCACCGTAGACGGCTTCGATGGCATTGAACTGTGGGTCGTGTTGCGCGAACTTGCGCCGGATGCGCTTGATATGGGACGTGATGGTCGCGGCATCGACGTAGATATCTGCCGCCTGCATCAGCTGTTCGCGGTTCTTCACATGCCCCGGGTGCCTGACCAGTGCATTCAGAATCCATAGCTCGGTGACGGTCAGTTCGACCGGGCGATCGTGCCAGCTCACCCGCATCTGTTCGGGATCGAGCATGAGCGGACCATCATCGATGCGCAGTTCCTGCCTGGCCGACTCGCGTGTCGCGTCGACCCGCCGGAACAGTGCAGCGACGCGGGCACTGAGCTGGTGCAGGCTGACATCCTTGGTCACGTAGTCGTCGGCGCCGATTCGCAGTCCGGCAACGCTGTCGATGTCACTGTCGCGTGCGGTCAGGAAGATGATCGGAAGTGTGGCCGAGAGGTTGCGCAATTCGCGGCACAGGGTGAAGCCACCGTCGAATTCATCGCCCAGGCTGATGTCGAGGATCGCCAGGTCCGGCAGCGATCGTGCCAATGCCTCGCTCGCCGCGCGGCGCTCAGCGAAGGTCTGAACACGGTAGCCCTGGCGCCTGAACAGGTCGGCATAGTTTTCACGGATCGCCGGTTCATCCTCGACGATTGCGATGGTCCTGGCCATGTCTGTTCGGTTCTCCGCAAGGGGCAGATCACCGAGTTTACCCGCTAATCCCGGCGTGCCTGCGGATTGCCATTTTCTGTCCGCGCATTGCCCGCCTGCTGTCGCTGCCGTTGCCGGCTGCTGCGCTGAACTTGCCCACACAACCGGCGCAGGCCTGGAGGCCGTCTCCGCCAGGGATGGCGCGCTGGCCCAAATACGAACCGGACAGGATGAGGAGCGAAAGATGAAGCAGCCGTCGAATGGCGACAGCGGGCAGTGCCGAAGGGGCCGACGGCCGGTCTGGATCCACTGGGGAGCCAGCGGCATTTTGCAGCCCATATCGGAGGAATTCCTGTACCGCTCACCGGCCGACTGCCAGCGGCGGACACGTTGTTGTACGCCCGATGGCTGGCGGGAGGTGAATGATGTCCAGTATTGATACTTGCGGCCGTTTGTCAGCGGTCGTGAGCCTGCTGTGGCTGGTGGCCGGCCTGGTTACTCCCGTGTCGGCCGGGACTGACCTGATGTCCGCCGGGCTGCGCCTGTACGGGATCTCCGAAGAGGCATTTATCGAGGCGCCGCAGTTGCAGACGGATGTCGCCATCCAGGTCGACGGGATGTTGGCCAGGGTGCATGTCACGCAGCGCTTCAGCAATCCCGGCGATACCTGGGCGGAGGGCATCTATGTCTTCCCCTTGCCGGACGACGCTGCGGTCGACCGTCTGCGCATGCGCTACGGCGAGCGCGTGATCGAGGGTGAGATCCGTGAGAAGACCGAGGCCCGGCGCGACTACGAGGCCGCGCGTGCAGAGGGCAGGGCGGCGACCCTGCTCGATCAGCAGCGCGCCAACGTGTTCACCACCTCGGTCGCCAACATCCCGCCACGCGCCGTGGTCGAGGTCGAGATCGAGTACCAGCAGCAGGCCGCATGGAAAGCCGGTGAGTTCTCGCTGCGCTTCCCGATGGTCGTCGCTCCGCGCTACCGGCCGCGCCCGACCGTCGCGGGTGACAGGGCCGGAGTGGCCATGCAAGCAGACGAAACGCTGGCGCAAGCGGGTGCAGCGGAGGTCGCGCCGCCCTATGTCGAGGGTGCTCCCGACGCGTTCGGTGCTGTCCGTCTCACGGCCGATCTGAATGCCGGCCTGCCACTGGCGGTTGTTGAAAGCGCCTATCACCCGGTGCGGGTGGACCCGGTCGCCGCCGGTCACTACCGCGTCGAGTTGCAGGCTGGTGTCGTGCCGGCCGAACGTGATTTCGAGTTGCGCTGGCGACCCGAGGTCGGGACCGAGCCCGCGATCGCCGCGTTCAGCCAGGCCTGGGCGGGCGACCATTATTCGTTGCTGATGGTGATGCCGCCGGACCCGGGAGTCGCGCCACCGGCCGGTCCGCGTGAACTGGTCCTGGTGGTCGACACCTCCGGGTCGATGCATGGCGACTCGATTCGCCAGGCACGCGAAGCGCTCCACTTTGCACTGGCTACCCTGCGCGCCGGGGATCGATTCAACATCATTCAGTTCAACAGTGATGTGCATGGCCTGTTCGCTGAAGCGCAGCCGGTGGATGAGCGCAACCTTGGGCTTGCCCGGGCCTATGTCGATGGTCTGCGTGCCGATGGTGGCACCGAGATGTTGCCGGCGATGCGGCGCGCGCTTGGCGATGTTGCGGTTGCATCCGACCGGTTGCGCCAGGTGGTGTTCCTGACCGACGGCGCGGTCAGCAACGAGCAGGCCCTGTTCGAGCTGATTGCCCGGCGTATTGGCTCTACCCGATTGTTCACGGTCGGCATCGGCTCGGCACCGAATGCGCTTTTCATGCGACATGCCGCCCAGCATGGGCGCGGCACCTTCTCCTACATCGGTTCCGCGCGCGAGGTGGGCGAGGTGATGGGTCAGCTGTTCCGGCAACTGGCACTGCCGGTGCTGACGGATGTCCAACTGCGCTGGCAGGCCGCGGACCGGGATGCAACGGTGGTGCAGGCTCCTGTGCAGGTCGGCGATCTGTACGCCGGCGAGCCGCTCACGGTGGCGGTGCGCAGCACGCAGCCGCTGCATCGCTTGCAGATCGATGGACACCTCGGTGGCAGGCCCTGGACCCGTAGTCTCGCATTGCCTCCGGTTGCACCGACTGGCGGCGTCCACGTGCTGTGGGCGCGTCGCATGATCGATCGGCTGCTGGCCGGTTTCACCACAGGTG
The DNA here is from genome assembly GCA_020445165.1 of Gammaproteobacteria bacterium. The sequence goes on along the minus strand of JAGRHE010000011.1, from coordinate 3,271 downwards.
CCGATGCCGGCGATGTGCGTGCGGCAGTCATCGACCTGGCGCTCAGGCATCACCTGGTCAGTCGTTACACCAGCCTGGTTGCGGTGGATCGAACGCCGATACGCGCGCCGCAAGAGGACCTGCGCCAGCATGCGCTCGCCTCGCGTCTGCCTGCCGGATGGTCCGGGACGGCCGTGTTCGGACAGCTGCCGGGCACCGCGACCTGGGCGCCGATGGCATTGCTGCTCGGATTGTCCAGTCTCGCCCTCGCGGCCTGGTTGAGGCGTCTTGGATGACCCTGCGCCAGCTTTCCGGAATCCTGTTACTGGTTGCGCTCGGACTGTTGGTATATGCCGCTTACATCCCGGCGAAGGGATGGTTGTCGCAGCAACTGCTGGCCCGTGCATGGCAGCATCGTGGGACGGATGGTGAGGTTCACAGGCCCTGGCCAGGAGCCGACATGCTACCCCTGGCCTACCTCGAGCAACCCAGGCTGCAGGTCGGGCAAGTGGTTCTGGACGGCGCCAGCGGCAGGGCGCTGGCATTCGGCCCGGGGCTGGTCAGCGGCAGTGCGCGACCCGGACGTGGAGGGAACATCGTGCTGAGCGGACATCGGGACACCCATTTCGCGTGGCTCGCGCAACTGCGAGGCGGCGATTCGCTGGTCCTTACCGCGGCCGATGGCATACCGCGGCGTTACGCGGTGATCGACCTGCGCGTGGTGCACGAGAATGACCTTAGCCAGCTTGATCCGCTTGCCGGTGACCAGCTACGCCTGCTCACATGCTATCCGTTTGATGGTATCGCGCCCGGCACGCCCTGGCGTTTTGCGGTCACCGCGTACCCGATGTCCCTGTGAGCGGGGCAGGGCTGAGTTCGTTTGCCACCTTGTACCGGCTGGATTTTTCCGTGCTCTGCTGTTTCGCGCCATACATGGCCTGGTCGGCCGCATGCAGGGCATCTTGTGGTGATTCGTACACGGCCGCGTCGATCAGCGATACGCCGATGCTGATCTGGCATTCCGCATCGCGCAGTTCGGGGGGCTGGCGTACGTATGCGTCGTATCCGCGCGCCGTGACCGACAGCCAGTGGTCGAGCATCTCCGGAGCCATGCTGTTTAGGATGACTGCAAACTCGTCGCCACCGAGACGCGCCACCAGGTCGGTGGTCCGCACGCGATCGCAGAGAAACTTCGCCGTGTGCTGGAGGACCAGGTCGCCGAATTGATGGCCCTTGCGATCGTTGACCAGTTTGAAATCGTTCAGGTCGATAATGACCAGCACGGAGGCCGGCTGGCGTCTCGATTGCTCGTGCAAATGCGCGAGCATCAGGTCGAAATAGCGCCGGTTGAAGACATTGGTCAACGGGTCGGACAGTGACTGCTGACGCAATTCGTGGTTGGTTTCCTGTAAGCGCAGGGCGAGCTGTTCGATCTGCGGCAACAGGGCGCCGGTCTCCTTGATCGATGTCGGTTGACTGCCGGGTCGGTAGCTGCCATCGAGAACGCTTTGCAGTGCCGAATGCACTCGTGACAGATCGCTCGAGAATGCCGACATGGTGCGACGGATCATGTACACGACCGCCAGGCTGACCAGGACCAGGATCGCGGCATCCACGCTGACCAGGCGGGCGATGACGTTCGAACTCTTCGGCTGGGCGCGATACAACACCAGCTGCCAGGAGGTTTCGGGGACCCGGACCTTGTAGGCAGGAATACTGGTTACCGGGTTCACGGCGGATGTCGAGAGATGCAGGTGGCCGCGACCGTCGAACAACTCGAAGTGGTCGCCATCGGCGCTCAGGTTGAGCAATACCTCTTTCAATACGTCGAGGTGGAAACTGACGAATACGGCGCCGGTCTTCTCACCGTCGGGAGAGGTGACCTGAGTGATGATGTTGAAGTGTTCCATGCCGGCAACGTCGGTGTGCAGCGGCGGGTACTCGATCGCGGTGCCCTTGGACAGGTTTTTGATATCGACCACGCAGGCCGGTCCGACGCGCTGGCGCATCACGTCGCCATGCACCTCGCCGGTCGGCGATGCCAGGGCGGTCCCGAGCGTACCCGGCAGCAGCTGGCGCAGTTCGCTCGACCAATCGGTCATTTCCGTGGTGTCACCGAAATCGAGCAGGTTGGCGACTTCGGGCTTGCTCGAGATAAGTTGAACGATACCCTGGTAGAATTCGACCTGGTTATGTATCGCGAGCGCCGCGTTGTTGACTGCATCGCGTGCTTCGGTCGTGTGGCGATCCTCCAACAGCTGGTAGTCGGAGCGCACGACGAAGATGCCGGCCGCAGTCGTGATGACGGTCACCGCGATCAGCAGAATGACCAGGATCGTGGTCAGTTTGCTGATGGACAATTGCACAGCATACGCTTCCTTTTTCGCGGTTCTGTTCCACAGTCAGCGGCGCTGTGGTGGCAAACCTTTAATGGCCCCGGGGCTGTGGTGTGGACGAACGGGGCTCTACCCGGGGTCGGCTCTGCCACGATCGTTGCCCGAGCCGGGCGTGTGTCCGGGCTCGCTGGCGCATCAGCGGAATGCGCATCAGTTCCTGGGTTTTGTTTCCTCGCCAGAGCAGAATGCGGCCGGCGTCGACGGGCGCGCTGCGCCGGCGTTCGCTGAACACTGGATCCGCTGATCAGAGGTACGATGGCGACGAGAAAAGAACGGCAGCGACCGCGCAAGCGGACCGGTCCAGCCAAGCGTAAATCTGCTGTAAGGCGCGGCGTCATGCGGCGCCTGCTGAAACCACTGCTGGCGCTTACGGTGCTTGCGCTGCTGCTGGTTGGCGGTTATGCGATCCACCTGGGCAAGACGGTCAGGGTCAAGTTCGAAGGCAAGCGCTGGGCAGTACCGGCGCAGATTTATGCGCGGCCGCTGGATCTCTACGCCGGCGCGGCGGTCAGCAGTGACCAGCTGAAGGAAGAGCTGCGCTTTCTCGGATATCGCGAAGTGGGCCAGGTGTCGGGCCCGGCGCAATGGTCGCGCAAGGGTTCGAGGTTCACGATCCACAGTCGCGAATTCGCCTTCTGGGACGGCGTCGAGCCGGCGCAGCAGGTCAATGTCGAGGCCGCCGCGGACGGTATCGGATCGATCCGGCGGGCGGGTGGCCAGGAGATCGATCTGTTGCGGCTGGAACCGGCTCTGGTCGGCAGCATCTACCCGGCGCACAACGAAGACCGCGTGCTGGTGCGACGCAGCGATCTGCCCAAACACCTGGTCGACGGCCTGCTCGCCGTCGAGGACCGCCGCTTCTTCGAACATTTCGGTGTCGACCTGCGTGGCCTCGC
>JAGRHE010000119.1 GCA_020445165.1 Gammaproteobacteria bacterium | reverse complement strand
GAACCAGTCGATTCGACCTTCGGCGTCTTGAACTGGGTCGTCCGACCGAACTGCTCAGCGACCACGGTGGCAAACGGGTAAACAGTGGATGAGCCGACGATACTGATGTAGTCACGCGCAGCGGCGGCATGAGCGGCACCCGATACCAGCGCAGCGGACAGTGCCGCGAGAATGACAGTTTTTTTAAACACTTCAGAGCCTCCAGAGAGCCGATTCGATTGCTGGCCCGCGCGCACTTTTGCGTCCGCGTGACCGCGTATTTCAGATTTCCCTGAAATACGCGGCGCATTCTGGTGCCCGTGTGTGACATTTTCATGTCAACAATGAAGTATTTCCGTGAATGCTGATACGGCCTGATACGGGTCAATGAGGCAGCATCGAAGGCCAGCCGGCGGCGCGGGGGACTGGATCAGAGACCGGCTGCGGTTGCGGCGAGTACGGCCTGGGGATCGGCACCTGCAGAAATGGCCTGCGCCGCGATGTCCCCTTGACAACCCAGGGCCCGTTGCTGCTCGGCACGTTGTGACTGTGCGCGCAATGCCGACTGAACCAACTGGGTGGCCTGACCCGGCCCGTGTTGCCGGATTGCGCGGTAGGCCTCGCTCTCGATGCACTGGCCGGCATCGGCGGCACGCAGGAAGTGGTCGAGCGCGACCGTCGGTTCGCCGGCCAGCGCCGTTGCGCCGGCAAGCAGCAGGTATACAGACGGCCCGGCGGGCCAGCGGCTTGGAAAAATCGAATGTGCCAACGTCTACTGTTCCAGAAACAGGTTCGTATTTCCCGATCGGTATCGGGTCAAACGGACTAACACGCAATTCTTGAACCAAGAAATAACTTGCGCGGAATCCGTCACTTGGCACAGGGAGGCTGCCGAATTGGAAAATATTCTGACAGCGTCGGTCTTCTTTTTATTATCGCAGGAATTTTGTTCCCATACGTATTATAGGACAGTCGTTGGGGTTTGCGACAGTCAATGGCGGCAGACCTTCACTCCGGCGCCCCCAACCAGTAGCCGCGACCGCCGTCCACACCGAGCCCGCGAATCAGGTCCCACTCGGCTTCGGTCTCGACCGCCTCGGCAATCACCTGCATATCCAGGCCGTGGCCGATGTCGGCGATCGTTCGCAGCAGGAACCGGTTGTCCTCGTGCTCGGCCAACTCCCTGACCAGACTGCCGTCGATCTTCAGTATATCCACCCGGGCACTTCGCAGGTCCGCGAACGCTGCGAACCCCTTGCCGAAGTGGTCGAGCGAGAATCGCACAGCGTGCGGCGAAAGCCGTGCAATCCAGTCACGCAATTGCTCGATGTGCGCGACAGCACCGTATTCAGGTAATTCGAGGATCAGTCGTCGCGCCGCTTCGGAATGGCCGCCCAGGAACACGTCCAGCCAGTCCAGCAAAGCTGCATCGGCAAGCGTCGACGGGCTCAGGTTGACCGCAACCGAACCCGGATAGGCGCCGGCAGTGATGTCGGCGACCACCTTCTCTATCACAGCCCGGTCGATGCGCCCGGCCAGACCGGCGCCCTCGGCCATCGGCATGAACACCGCGGCCGCGATCGATTGACCCGGCATCTCCGGGTCGTCGATCCGCAGAAAAACCTCGTGATGCAGCAGTCCGCCGTCGGCCGCGCTGGATACAGGTTGCCGCAGCACCGCGAAGCGACCATCCGCGAGCGCCGAATCGATCAGGCTGCGCCACTCACTGCGACTGCGCTCGACCACCTGTTGGCCCTGCCGGCGATGAATGACGACAGCATTTGCACCCTCGCGTTGCGCCTCGCGTAATGCGCGGTCGGCCTCGGCCAGCAACGCGGTCGCCTCCTGGCCGCAAAACTCGGCACCGCCGAGGTGCGCGACGTCGGCGGTGTCAAGATCGAGCTGAGCCTTGAGGTCGGCAACCGCGGCGTGGATCTGCTCGGCGATTTCGTGCAACCGGGCGGCTTCGACGTTCTCGACCAACACCGCGAAGTCGGCCCCCGAAAGATGTGCAACCGTGGCACGCGGCTCGTCCTGAAGCACCCCGTTGATTGACCCGGCCGTCCGTCGCAGCAACTCGTCACCCGCCGTGTAGCCGTGCGCCTGGTTGTACTCCTTGAATGCCTTCAACTGCAGCAACAACAGGCCGCCCCCAACGAACAGCTCCTTGTCCCCGGCCCTGTGCGTCAACACATGCATGAACTGACGCCGGTTGGCCAGCCCGGTTACCGGATCCTGGAATGCCTGGCGGCGCAGGTCATGCGCCAGCGCCTCCGACTCTGAAAGCATGCGCGACACCTTCGCGGACAGGCGATTCATCGCCTCGACGACACTGCGCAACTCGAGCGTGAACGGACGCCGCTCGACGACCGGGAACTCCCGGTTACAGATTGCGATCGCTTGCATTTCTACATCGTGCAATGGCCGCAGCAGCAGGCGCAGGGCCAGCATTCCGCCAAGCAGCGCCAGCATGGCACCAATCAGGAACAACCGGCTCGTCTGGCGTGTGGTCTGCCACAGTTGCGAATAGGCAAGCCCGGGATGACTGGTGACCGCGACCCGGCCGACCTGTCGCCAGCCCGACATCATGGTCGCGAAACGCTGCGGCGGCTCGAGCGGAAACATGCGCATGAACCAGGCCGGCACATCGTCGACCAGCACCTCGGCCTCGCGCTCGAGCCACGCCTCACCGTCGAGTGCCTCGAAGCGGATGCGCAGGTAGTCGCCGCGATGGAACATCGCATTCAGCATCGCGGTCACCATGGCCTGGTCACCCTCGTTGACGTGAGACGTGGCCGACAGGCCGAGCGATGTCGCCGCGTCCTGGGCATGTGACGCCAGCTGGGTCTCGAGGTAATCCCGCGTGTTGTTGACACTGATCGCCAGCGTGCCAATGAACAACACGACGATCAGCCCGGCGATAAGGATGCCCAGTTGCCGCGAGAGTTTCATGCCACGCCCTCCTTCAATTACCCACCGCCATCTGCTGCATCAGGCGTGTCTGAAAATCCTGCCAACGCGACAGCCGGTCTGAGCCACCCACCTTCTTGCCCTGCATCCGGTTGACCGCCAGCCACAGATCGGCACCGTTGAAACTGTAAACCGGGACCAGGTCGGTGCGTTCCGCCGCCGGTTGGATGCGCCCGGTCAGGTTGTCCAGGATCATCGGTTCGGCGTCGGCCTCGGGATAATAGGCAAGCACCATGTGTGCCTCGTTGAGGGTCAGCGACTTGACGTAGGTGATACGCAAGCGATCCTCGTCGACCCCCATGCTGACCAGCGTGAAGTACTTGGAGATCGCATAGTCCTCGCAGTCCGCCGAGTTGATCCCGAGCACCTCGAACGGCGTCGCCCAGTAATCCTTCTGATCCCACAACGCGGCATCCGAGTCGTAATGAACCTTGTTGAAAAAGCCGTTGACCTGCTCGAGCTTTTCGGTCTCCGTCAATCGCGGCGCCGAATCCACCAGCTGCTGCAACAGCACCACGCGCGCGCGCGCCTCGCTGCCATATCGGGTCTGCATCCAGTCCAGCAATGCATCGCTGAATGCGAGGCTCACGGCACAGGCGGCACCGACCAAGAGCGCGCTGGTGACAATCATCGCCAGCGCGCGCAGCAACGCCGCGCCCGGCAGGTTCAACGCAGCGATGAATGACACCGGGCAGAGCGCTCCGCATAGTCGGGGATGATAGGTGTTCTGGCGGCGAATACCGGCGAAACTTGATCCATGGCCAAGCGCCCGGCCGGCCGTTAGAATCGCGCGTTCAACGTCAACGGCGAATCATCATGCGCACTTCGAATTTCCCCCTGCAGACCCTCAAAGAGGTCCCGGCCGACGCCGAGATCGCCAGTCACCAGCTGATGCTGCGTGCCGGCCTGATCCGCAAGCTGGCGGCCGGCCTGTACACCTGGTTGCCGTTGGGCCTGCGCGTATTGCGCAAGGTCGAGTCCATCGTGCGCGAAGAGATGAACCGCGCCGGCGCGCTCGAGGTGCTGATGCCTGCGGTGCAGCCGGCCGAACTGTGGCAGGAATCCGGGCGCTGGGAAAAATACGGCGCCGAGCTGTTACGCCTGACCGATCGCCACCAGCGCCAGTTCTGTTTTGGCCCGACCCACGAGGAAATCATCACCGACCTGGCGCGTAATGAGCTGCGCAGCTACCGCCAGCTGCCGATCAATTACTACCAGATCCAGACCAAGTTCCGCGACGAGATCCGGCCGCGTTTCGGCGTGATGCGTGCGCGCGAGTTCCTGATGAAGGACGCCTACTCCTTCCATACCGACCAGGAATCCCTGCAGGCGACCTACGACCAGATGCACACCACCTACTGCCGGATATTCAGCCGCTGCGGACTGGATTTCCGCCCGGTCGCCGCCGACACCGGCAGCATCGGCGGCAGCGGCTCGCACGAGTTCCACGTGCTGGCCGACTCCGGCGAGGATGCGATCGCCTTCTCGACGGCCAGCGACTATGCCGCCAACGTCGAGCTGGCCGAGGCGCTGGCACCTACCGGAGCAGCGGCCGCTCCGGAGCGCGCAATGGAAATGGTCGATACCCCCAATGCCAAGACCATCGCCGAACTGGTCGAGCAGTTCGGCCAGCCGATCGAGAAGACGGTCAAGACCCTGATCGTGAACGCGGCCGAGGACGCCGACGCGCCGTTGGTGGCGCTGCTGCTGCGTGGCGACCATGAGCTCAATGCCATCAAGGCCGAGAAACTGCCGCTGGTGGCCGCGCCCCTGCAAATGGCCAGCGAGGAGCAGATCCGCGCGGCGGTCGGCGCCGGCCCCGGCTCACTGGGCCCGGTTGGCCTCGACCTACCCATGATCGTCGATCGTGCGGCTGCCGTGGCCAGTGATTTCAGCGCCGGCGCCAACCGGGACGGCAAGCACTACTTCGGCATCAACTGGGGGCGTGACGTCGATCTGCCCGAAGTCGCCGACCTGCGCAATGTGGTCGAAGGCGACCCGAGCCCCGACGGCAGGGGTGAACTGACCATCGCCCGCGGCATCGAGGTCGGCCACATATTCCAGCTCGGACAGAAGTACAGCCAGGCACTCAATGCCAGCGTGCTGGACGAGAACGGCAAGCAGATCACGATGACCATGGGCTGTTACGGAATCGGAGTGTCGCGCGTCGTGGGTGCCGCGATCGAACAGCACAACGACGCCCAGGGTATCGCCTGGCCGACCGCCATCGCCCCGTTCACGCTCGCCCTGGTCCCGATGCAGATGAAGAAATCGGAAACGGTGCGCGCGGCGGCGGAAAAACTCTACGCGGACCTTTGCGCTGCCGGCGTCGATGTACTGTTCGACGACCGCGACGCGCGCCCGGGTGTGATGTTTGCCGACATGGAACTGATCGGAATCCCGCACCGGGTCGTGATCGGGGAGCGTGGCCTGGCCAACGGCGAAATCGAGTATCGGGCACGCAAGGACAGCGACAACAGCATGCTGCCGCTGGCCGGCTTCGTCGACTTCATTCGCGACCGGATCGCCGCTGAAATAGCCGGCTGAGCGCTTGCCTGTCGAGCGGGCAGCTCAGGCGGATGGCACGTTGACCCGGACCGCCACCTCGTTGCCACAGCCGCGGTACTCGATATCGTCAAAACTGATCATGCGCGACATGGCAATGCCGCGGCCATGGCTGTCGAATGCGCGCGCCGGGTCCATGTCGACATACTTCTTCCAGTCGAATCCTTCGCCCTGGTCCTTGATCAGTACATGGATTCCATCCGACTCACGGCTGTAATGCACAGAAACCTCACGCTCGGAATAGGCAGGATCGGCCAGGCGCGCCTCGACCTCCTGCTCCCAGCGTTCCTCTTCGCGCAGCTGTGATTTTTCGTCGTAGGTGATGCCGAGGTTGCCGTGCTCGACCGCGTTGACCAGCAGTTCGGTCAGGCCGATCACCACCCGGCGCGGGTCTGGAAAGGCATTGGCCAACACGGTTGCCATGTCACGCGCTGAACTGAGTGTTCGGAACGTAAAGCATGCCTCGCGCATCAAGCCGAAGGTGCGACTGGCAACGTCACTTTCCTCGATCGCCTTGAGGTAACGGCGGCGATCGTCGACCGCGGTTGCCAGGACACTCAACAGCATGTCCTCGTCGAACGGCTTGGTCAGGTAGTAGTAGGCGCCCGCCTGGAGTCCTTCGAGGATCTCCTGCTTGGCGGCGAGTGCCGTCTGCAGGATCACCGGCAGACTCTGCAGAAGCGGATGCTGCTTGATCTTCTGCAACACCTCCATGCCGGTCATACGCGGCATCATCCGGTCGAGAATGACGACGTCGAACTTGTCAGCATCCGCTTCCAGCAGATCCCATGCCTCCTGACCATCGTTGGCAGTCACGATGTTGTAGCCGGTATCCTCGAGATACTCGAGCAGTATCTCGACGTTGAACGGCTCGTCGTCAGCTACAAGAATGGTCGGAATGGCGTCGTTCATGATTGTCCCTGCCAGATTGTCACCTCTAACGGCGCAGGCGCCATTCCCTTTAGAAAGCTCTCAGCCCGGTTGTCGGCGCGGAATCACGATGCGGAAACAGGCGCCGCCCATGGCCGGATCATTGCTGGCGCCAATGCTGCCGTGGTGCGCCTTGACCACTTCGCGCGAAATCGCCAGGCCGAGCCCGGTGCCACCGGCTGATTTGTCGTTACGGCTGCTCTGCACGAACTTGTCGAATACCGCCTCCAGCTCCTCCTCGGGTATCCCCCTGCCCTGGTCGAGCACACTGATCTCCACCGCCTCGACGGCACCGTCGAGTAGACAGTCACTGACGTCCATCCTGATTTCACCGCCATCCGGCGAGAACTTCAGCGCATTCGACATCAGGTTGCGCACCGCCTGTCCGAGCTTTTCTGGATCGAAATCCATGCGCTGGTCCTGCAACGCGTTGCGATAATCGATCGAGAGCCCACGCTTGTCGGCCAGACCCTCGTACTCGTTGAGCACAGTACGGATCATCCCGTCGAGATCATTGTCGCCGATATCGTAGATCTGCCGTCCCGCCTCAGCCTTGGCCAGGTCGAGCAGATCATTGATCATGCCCAACAGGCGACCACCGGCGCTGTTGATGCGTTCGAAGTACTGACCGAGCTTTTCCAGCTTCGCCGTGTTCAACTTTTTCTGACCAAACTCGGAGTAGCTGAGAATGGCATGCATCGGTGTACGCAACTCGTGCGACATGCTGGCCAGAAACTCGGACTTGGCCTGGTTGGCGCGTTCGGCATCGTCCTTGGCGGCGATGATCTCGCGCGTCTGCTCGTCGACCAACTGCTCGAGTTCCTCGCGATGGCGTCGAAGTTCTTCGTCGATCCGTTTGCGTTCAGTGATATCCCTCAGGATGCACAGAAACGCCTCGTAACCCGTCTCGGCCGCGGCGCCGGCTTCGTCCTCGGAGAAATCGTCGAACAGCATCAGGTCCTGCGATGCAATCTCCGCCACCGACACCTCGAGCTGGACCGGCGTCCCATCACGCCGCAAACCGGTAAGCGGCTGCTCATAATGGTCAGGCGTCGAACGCACGTAGTCGAGCAGGAAGCCGGGTACGTCTTCGGCATACGCCGGAGGCAATGCGAACAACTGGGTTGCCTTCTGGTGCAGCATCTCGATCTCGGCGTAGTCGAAGATGCGTTCGGCAGCGCTGTTGAAAGCGCTGACGGTACCGTCGGCCTCGAACTGGATGATCGCATCGGTAGCCCGGTGCAGAAGCGATTGCATGCGGGTCTGGGTGCTGATCAGCTCATGCCCGGATGCGGTCAGCTGTGCGACCTGGGCGCGCAAGGACGCGAGTTCGTCCTCCATGAGCTCATGGGCCATCTGCTGTGCTTGCATTTTCGCCTGGTCTGACGCGGACATTGGACGGTCGGCTCGATTCCCTGCACCACCTTTCCGGACTAGCGGCATTCGGCCGCAGGCCTTGAGCGCGGTTGACAACCCAGGTGCAGGCCGGGAAACTCGCGCGCTTGACGAACAAGGGACAGGCAAAGCGATGAGCAGAGTTGAATCATTCGAGCGGGAAGACCTGCTCAAGTGCGGCCGCGGCGAGATGTTCGGCCCCGGCAATGCGCAACTGCCGGTGCCGAACATGCTGATGATGGATCGCATAACCCGGATCGCTGACAGCGGCGGGCAGTACGACAAGGGCGAGATCATCGGCGAACTCGATATCACCCCGGACCTCTGGTTCTTCGAATGCCATTTTCCCGGCGACCCCGTCATGCCCGGCTGCCTGGGCCTCGACGCGATGTGGCAGTCGGTCGGATTCTACCTGGCCTGGCTGGGCAATCCTGGACATGGGCGTGCGCTGGGGGTCGGCGAAGTGAAATTCACCGGCCAGGTATTGCCCACAGCTAAGAAGGTCACCTACTACCTCGACATCAAGCGGGTGATCACACGCAAACTGGTGCTCGGTATCGCCGACGGACGCATGGAAGTCGATGGCCGCGAGATCTATACCGCCAAGGACCTGCGCGTGGGGCTGTTCACCTCGACCGACGGCTTCTGACCCGAACCCGACCGCGTGCAACAAAAAAAGCCCGGCACTCAGACTGTGTGAAAAGTCTGTACAGGCTCTGAAGAGACGCCCCGCATCAGCGGGGCGTTTCATTTCCGAGAAAAACC
>JAGRHE010000118.1 GCA_020445165.1 Gammaproteobacteria bacterium | reverse complement strand
TCCAAGGTCGACCGCTCGGCGGCATACGCCGGCCGCTACGTGGCCAAGAACATCGTTGCCGCCGGCCTCGCCGACAAGTGCGAGATCCAGGTGTCGTACGCGATCGGTGTCGCCGAACCGACCTCGATCATGATCGACACCTTCGGTACCGGCAACGTGACCGACGAGCGCATCACCGAGCTGGTCCGCGAGCATTTCGATCTGCGCCCCTACGGCATCCTGCGCATGCTCGACCTGCTCAACGCCGAACAGATCAAGTACCGCAAGACCGCGGCCTACGGCCACTTCGGCCGCGAGGGTGAGGGCTTCACCTGGGAACTGACCGACAAGGCCGACGAGCTGCGCGAGGCCGCAGGCGTCTGAATCCCGCCTGGCGCCGGGCGATGCGCATCGCGCGTCGTCCTGGCCGCTCTGCCACCTGATCGTCCACTCCCGGACACCCTGCTCCCGAGACGCCGACATAGCCGGCGAACCGCTGCCGGCCAACCGGCTCGCTCGCGCCGCTGGCATCACCTGAAATCCGCAAAACCCGGCACCGAGCGGCGAAGCCAGCTTGCGCTCCCCGCTCGCTCAGCCAATCCCCCCATCTGTCAACGCCTTATTGGCCCAGTCATTGCATTACTACTGCAAAACTGGTCGATGCGTCAGTAATTCGTCACCGACCGAACGGCAACCATTGATCACGGCAGGGCTCGTGCAGTGGCAGAAGACAATCGATACATCGTCGACCCGGGCATGACCGGGAAAAGATCCGAACCCGCGGGGATGCATCTTTTCCTTACGCCATCGCTGCGCATCGCCTGCACCTCCGCCACTCCCCCATCCGCCGCCGGCCACGTGCCGCACACCCGTTTTCCATCGCTTCGGGACGAAGCGTGCTCACACAGGAACCCACCATGCTCGATCAATTGAACATCAGCAGTCGTTCCATGGAACTGTGCCAGCTGGTACAGAAAAGCCAATGCACCGATGACCTGGGCGATCCGATTGCGCTCGATGCCGGTATCGGACGGATCTCGCGCATCCTGCGCGCGACCAACAAGTCCGGTGGCAACGTCTACATGATCGGCAACGGGGGCAGTGCGGCGGTCGCCTCACACATCGCCAACGACCTGTGCAACGTCGCCGAGCTGCGCTCGGTCTGCCTGCTCGACCACACCGCCCTGACCTGTTTCGCCAACGACTACGGCTACGAAAACGTCTACAGCGAACGCCTGAAACGCATCGCCCGTCCCCAGGACGTGCTGCTCGCCATCAGCAGCTCCGGCGAATCGGAGAACATCGTGCGCGCCGCCCGGGTGATGCGCAGCCTCGGCGGCACGGTCATCAGCCTGAGCGGATTCAAACCCGGCAATCCGCTGCGCAGCAGCGGCGAAATCAACCTGTGGATCAACTCCACCGACTACGGGCTGGTCGAGATCGGGCACCTGTTCATGCTGCATCACCTGGTCGATCACATCCGCCTGAACTGGGTCTGAGTCATGCGCACGCAAAAACATCGGGATATCGACGACGCCTCGCTGGAACTCGACGACCTGCTCCGCCAGGTCCAGGAATTCCGCCGCAACGGCGAGACCGTCGCACTGTGCCATGGCACCTTCGACCTGCTGCATGTCGGCCACATCAAGCACCTCAAGCAGGCCTCCGAGTACGCCGACCGCCTGGTGATCACGGTCACCGCCGACGAGTTCGTGACCAAGGGGCCGGACCGGCCGATCTTCAGCGACAACCTGCGTGCCGAACATCTCGATGCCCTCGGTTTTGTCGATGCGGTGGCGGTCTGCCACGACGTCACCTCATTGCCGGCCATTCATGCCGTGCGACCCGACTTCTACGTGAAGGGCGAGGAATATCGTGACGAACGCGACGACGTGACCGGCAACATCACGCTCGAACGCGAAACGGTCGAACAGTACGGCGGGCGCATCATCTACACCGGCGGCCTGGTGTTCAGCTCGACTAAGCTGCTCAACGATCATTTCGAGGTGTTCGATCCCGAGCAGAAGCGTTACCTGTCACAGCTGGCACAGACCACCAGTGCCGCCGACGTCGGGCGCGCCGTCGACCAGCTCAAGAACCTGAAGGTGCTGGTCGTCGGTGACACCATCGTCGACGAATATCACTACACCTCGCCGCTCGGCCAGACCGGCAAGTACAACGTACCCGCGGTCTGCATGGAACGCGAAGAACAGTTCGCCGGCGGTGCCGTCGCGGTCGCCAACCATATCGCCGGCTTCGGCGGCGAGGTCACCCTGCTCTCGGCACTGGGCGAAACGGCCAGCCAGGAGCTGTTCATCCGCCGTCACATGCAAGCCAACGTCAAGGCCAGGTTCTTCTGGTTCAAGGACCGCCCGACCGTGGTCAAGCGGCGTTACATGGCCAATGACATGTCGCGCCTGCTCGAGGTCTACTTCTTCAAGGACGGCGCCGCCGACAACACTGTCGATGCCGACGCCGCCGACTGGCTGGCACAGCACGCCGGCGACTACGACCTGGTCGTAGTACCGGATTTCGGCAACGGCCTGATCGGTGACCGGATGATCGAGGCGCTGTGTGAGCACGCGCCTTTCCTCGCGCTGAACACGCAGTTCAACAGCGGCAACCGCGGCTTTCATGTCGCCACGCGCTATCGTCGCGCGGACTTCCTGTCGCTGAACGAACCCGAGCTGCGCCTGGCCGCCCAGGACAAGTTCAGCCCGATCGAAGAGGTCGGCCGCAGGATCGCCGAACGCCTCGACGTGCAGGCACTTGCGATCACCCGCGGCACGCTCGGCGTGATGTTGATCGACCGTCGTAACGACTGCATTCACGAGGTGCCGGCACTTTCGACCAAGGTGGTCGACCGGATTGGCGCTGGCGATGCCTTCCTGTCCATGGCCTCACTGCTGTTCCGAGGCAGCGGTGACGCGGCACTGGCGGCATTCGGCGGCAGCGTCGCCGCGGCACTCAACGTCCAGGTGGTGTGCAACAGCAACAGCACGCAGGCCTCGGCACTCCTCAAGTACGTCACCACCCTGTTGAAATGACATGACTGACGAATACGCGATTGACAGCCACAAGCTCGGCTTCCACCCGCAACGCGTGGCGCAGTGGATGAATGCCCGCAATGACTGGGAACAGGCGCGTAGCGTCTACCCGATCTACGTCGAGATCTCGCCGGTCGGCGCCTGCAACCATCGCTGCAAGTTCTGCGCGGTCGACTACATCGGCTACCAGCCGATCCGGCTCGATCCGCTGATCCTGCAGGCGCGCCTGCAGGAAATGGGGCGGCTCGGCGTGCGGAGTGTGATGTTCGCCGGTGAGGGCGAACCGCTGCTGCACAAGCAGATCACCGAGATCATCGAGACGACGGCGGCGTCCGGCATGGACTGCGCACTGACCACCAATGGCACCGTGGTCAGCGACAAGCTGATCGAGCGCGCGCTGCCACATATCACCTGGATCAAGACGTCGCTCAATGCCGGCACCGCGCAGACCTATGCCGACGTCCACCGCACCAAGGCCAGGGACTTCGACACGGTGCTGCACAATCTCAAGCGCCTAGTCGATGCGCGCAACAGCCGCGGCCTCGACTGCACGCTGGGCGCACAGATGCTGTTGCTGCCCGAGAACCGTAACGAGGCCGAACAGCTGGCCAAGATCTGCCGCGACGAGATCTGTCTCGACTACCTGGTCATCAAGCCCTACTCGCAGCACCTGTTCAGCCAGACACGCGAGTATGCGCAGATCGACTACCGTGGCGATCTGGCATTGGAAAAGCGCCTGGCCGCGATCGAAACCGACGATTTCAAACTGGTGTTCCGCTCGAACACGATGCGCAAGCATGGCGCCGGCAGCAATACACGCTATCAACAATGTCATGCAACGCCGTTCTTCTGGGCCTACATCATGGCGACCGGCGAGGTGTATGGCTGCAGCGCTTTCCTCAAGGACCCGCGTTTCGCTTACGGCAACATCAACGAGAGCACCTTCGAGGCGATCTGGGGCAGCGAGGCACGCCGGCAGAACTTCCTGTCACTGTCGGGTGATTTCGATATCGGGCAGTGCCGAAAGAACTGCCGCATGGACGAAGTGAACCGCTATCTCGACCAGCTGGTTGCGGTTCCGCCACCCCACGTCAACTTCATCTAGGGACAAGAACGATGCGCGCATTGATCACCGGCGGCGCCGGCTTCATCGGCAGCCACCTGGCCGAGCTGCTCGCTGCCAAAGGCCACTCGGTCATCGTCGTGGACAACCTGCGTTCGGGTCGATTGGAGAACCTCAAAGGCATCAGCGAATTGCCACGGGTTCGCTTCGTGCGTGCCGATATCACCGACCGCAACGCCATCGCGACCAGCTTCGAGGATATCGACTGGGTGTTTCACCTGGCCGGACTGGCCGACATCGTGCCGTCGATCGAGCAACCGGAAACCTACTACCAGACCAATGTGAGCGGCACCTTCAACGTGCTGCAGTGCGCACGCGACGCCGGCGTGAAGAGGGTCGTGTATGCCGCGTCCTCATCCAGCTATGGAATCCCCGACACCTACCCCACACCGGAAACCGCACCGGTCGCGGCGCAGTATCCGTATGCATTGACCAAGCACATGGGCGAGGAGCTGGTCCTGCACTGGGCGCGCGTATACAAGCTTCCGGCACTGTCTCTGCGCCTGTTCAATGTCTACGGACCGCGCTCACGCACCGCCGGAGCCTACGGCGCCGTGTTCGGCGTGTTCCTCGCGCAGAAGCTGAACAATCAGCCGTTCACCGTGGTCGGTGACGGTACCCAGACGCGTGATTTCACGCACGTCACCGATGTCGCACGAGCGTTCCTGGCGGCAGCCGAGTCGGATGCATCGGGAATCGCGATGAACGTCGGCAGCGGCCAGCACTACAGCGTCAACCGACTGGTCGAGCTGCTCGGCGGTCCGGTCACATACATCCCGAAGCGGCCCGGTGAACCCGATTGCACCTTCGCCGATACAACCCTGATCCGCGAGACGCTCGGCTGGTCGCCGAAGGTACCGTTCGAGGACGGCGTTGCCGACATGCTAAACCGTATCGAACACTGGTCGGACGCACCGGTATGGGATCCAGGCAGCATCTCCAAGGCAACCGCAGCCTGGTTCAGCTACCTCGACGACGATAAGGAATCAGCAGCCTAGTGGCCCACTAGCTAGACCGGCAGCACCGCGGGCTTCTCGAACGCCTGCATCAGGCGACGGATGTCGTTGGTCTCGACCAGGTCGAATCCGAGCGCGAGCAGCTGCTCGATCCTGTCCATCTCGTTGGTCGTGTAGGCCACCCAGCGCCAGGGTCCTGGCCACAAGGGATCGGCTGCCTGCGGGACACGACGGTAGTCGACGAACAGGTAGTCCGGTGCCAGCGCTTCGGCACGCTGCCGGGTGGCATCCGACCATTCCGGCAACACCCAGCCGAACGGCATCCCATGATGGTCCTTCACGTACTGCAGCGCCTGGTCATCGAACGAGATCGGGATGCATTGCGCGCGCGCATCACCGAGCGCCGCGAGAATACAGTCGACGTTCTGCACGACACCGAATGCCTGGATGCTGGCAGGCTTGATCTCGATGAAGGCGCGCGCATCGGGCCACTGCACGAGCAACAGCGCCAGCTCGGCAAGGGTCGCGATACGATGATCGTTGAAGCGCTCACCGAACCGCGCCGGCTCCCCGGCAGACAGGCCACAGACTTCTGCGGACGACAGGGCGCTGACAGCCATGTCGCGACCGGTCATCCGCAGCAGGGAATCATCGTGACTCAACACCGGGATCAGATCGGCCGTGAGCTGGACATCGGTCTCGACAAAGGCTGCGCCAGCGGCGAGCACGGCACGAAACCCGTTCAGCGAGTTCTCCGGCCACTGCTCCGGTTCACCACGGTGTGCAATAAGACGCTGCATGGATGCCTGCCCTTCCGGCGATCGGATAGACGTTTCAGAAAACAACCGGCACTCAAGAGTGACGCAACCTCTTGTTGCCGACCAGCACTGTTTGCGGCCGAGTGGAAACGAAACCTGAGCACAATCCGAGCAGAGGTAATTGGTTCCCATATGAACTCAAAGGGCCAAGCGGCACCGATAAACCAGGGTCACTCGAGCCGCTAAAGGTGACGGCCAGCATCCGTTCGGTAGTGAAGCACGCGCACGACGAACACATCATCACCTTCGCGCTTGTAGAAAATTATGTGCGAGCCGTGCTCAAAGCGGCGGAGACCTTTGGCCAGCTGCTCAGCTCGTCGATCCGGGCTCGGGTTCGCTACGAGGTTCGAAAAACAAGCGATCAGCTGGTCTTGATAGCGTCGTGCCTGCTTGAATTCAAAGCAGTCGATCGAGAAAGCGGCGATCGCCTCAAGATCAGTGGCCGCAAGTCGAGAGAGCCGGTAATCAGCCACCTGACGCCAAGTACCGCGCTTCGGACTCTGCCCAGATATCCTCAATGCTTCGCGTGCTCGGGCCGCTTGCCACTCCTTCGTCAATCGCCGACTTCAGCGCGCGTTCTTTTTCTTGGTCGCGGCGAATGAGATCCCGGAAATACTCACTGTCGTTCGTGAAATCGCCGTTTGCGACCTGCGACTTGACCCAGTCATCCTGAGCGTCGGTCAGTGTGATTGTCTTGCGAACGGTGGCCATGGCGTCGCCCATTCATCGTACGATCGGCGCAATATAGCACCCCAAGTGAAGCGTCGAATTCGCTGTTCCATTGAGCGCGGGTCTGAATCGCATCGGTTTCCGGACCGCAATCTGACCAGGTCAACGAATGGTCGGACGCGGCCGGCTGTCACCGGTCGCGCAAAGCTGCCATTCGCAGAACGCTGATTGTCCAGTGACCGCTGTCGGCGAGTATCGCGGATCGCGGCTACCGGCCAGTAGCAGCCGGTTGCTATCCCTTGATGGCAGCTGTCCGAGCGACTGCCGTACTTCGTAAGCTGCCGAAAGGCCAAGGCGCACTTCTCGGCCGAAGCTGTCATTCAGCATCCAGTCCGGCCATGACAGCAGTGGGCTGGTTACCGGACATTTGTCGGAAAACAGGCGGAACGGCAACTTTCTGACGGCCTTGCTGGTGGGAAACAACTCGACGTAGTCGAAGTGTCGTTTCAGAGGACGGCGCCGACCCGCTGTTGTGTCCTACGACTGCTCTACCGGCAATCCTGACCGCCGCCACTCCGGCAGCCCATGCTCGAGCCGTCTCGCCGAGATCCCCGCCTTGCGCAGTCGAGTCACGGCTTCGTAAGCCAGCACGCACCAAGGGCCACGACAATAGGCCACCACCTCACGGTCGCGTGGTATCTGTGTCAACTGTTGCTTGAGCTCGTCCAGAGGGATATTCAGTGCGCCGGCAATATGGCCTTGCGAATACTCCTCCGGCGGACGCACATCGATGACGGTCACCAACCCCTGCTGCGCGCGGTCGAGCAATTCTTCAGCGGGCACGGGCTCCAGGGCATCGCGGCTGTGCAGGTAGTGCGTGACCAAGTCTCCAACTTTCTCAATGTGAGCCTCAGCAAGCACCCGCAGCTCGCGCACGGCATCGATCGCACGATCGTCTGAAAGCCGATAATGGATGTGTTTACCCTCCCGTCGAGCCTCAACCAAGCCGGCCCCCTTGAGCTGTTGCAGGTGCTTTGAGGTATTCGCAACGGCGAGGCCGGCGGCGTGTGCCAGCTCTTCCACAGTCCGCTCGCCCTGGGCCAGGAAGTCGAGCAGTTCCAGGCGAGCGGCGCTTCCCAGAGCGCGCCCGATCACCGCCAACTGCTCAAACAAGGCTTTTTTGGATTCTCCGTTTCTTGACATCAGTGCACGCCCCGGCTAAATATTCAACGGATTGGTTGAATGTATTCAGAATTCACTTGTCAGTATAGCCACAGACTGCCCGATGGCAGTCGAACACGAAGAGGCCCGGGCACTTGGAAATCTTTCTGCAAACCCACGAAGCGGCAATTCGGCTCGGTTTCTTTGTCGGCACGTTTGCCTTGATGGCGCTGTGGGAGGTGCTGGCACCGCGCAGGAGCCTAACCGTGGGCAAGGTGCTCAGATGGGTCAACAACCTGGGGCTGGTTGCGTTGAACACGTTGCTGTTGAGGCTTTTGTTCCCGGCGGCAGCGGTGGGTATGGCCGCGTTCGCCGCGCAGCAGGGCTGGGGTGTGCTCAACTATGCTGAGCCGCCGTTCTGGGTCGCGGTATTGATTGCCGTGATCGCGCTGGACTTTGTGATCTGGCTGCAGCACGTGATGGTGCATGCGATCCCGTTGCTGTGGCGGCTGCACCGGGTGCATCACGCCGATCCGGACTATGACCTGACCACTGGGGCGCGCTTCCACCCGATCGAAATCATCCTGTCGATGCTGATCAAGTTCGCGACCATCGCGTTGCTCGGTCCGCCCGTGGTGGCGGTGATCATCTTCGAGGTCCTGCTCAACGCCACGGCGATGTTCAACCACGGCAACGTGCGCCTGCCGACCAGGGTTGATCGGGTACTGAGGTGGTTCGTTGTGACCCCGGACATGCACCGGGTGCACCACTCGGTCGAGGATGACGAGACTAACTCCAACTTCGGCTTCAACCTGCCCTGGTGGGACCGCCTGTTCGGCACCTACCGCGACCAGCCACGCGGCGGTCACGAGGGGATGAC
>JAGRHE010000117.1 GCA_020445165.1 Gammaproteobacteria bacterium | reverse complement strand
CAACATAAGCGCGGAATTGTATTAAAAACCCTGCGCCCAGGCAACAAAAAATCTGATGAAAACCGGGTGCTTACCCGACGTCCGCGTCAGCCGCCAACCACCGCCAGCAGCACGCCTGCGGCTACAGCCGACCCGATCACCCCGGCAACGTTCGGACCCATGGCATGCATCAGCAGGAAATTGTGGTGATTGGCCTCGAGACCGACCTTGTTCACCACCCGGGCTGCCATGGGGACCGCTGAAACCCCCGCCGCACCGATCAGCGGGTTGACCTTGCCGCCGGACATCCGATGCATCAGCTTGCCCATCAGCACACCGGCGGCCGTTCCGACACAGAATGCGACCGCACCCAGAGCCAGGATGCCGAGCGTTTCCAGGCTCAGGAACTTATCCGCCTGCAGCTTGGACCCGACGGAAAGTCCGAGGATGATGGTCACCGCGTTGATGATCTCGTTTTGCGCAGCCTTGCTAAGACGATCAACGACGCCGGACTCGCGCAGCAGATTGCCGAATGTCAGCATGCCGATCAGCGGCGCCGCCGATGGCAGGAACAGCAGGCACAGCAACAGCACTGTCAGCGGGAACATAATCTTTTCCAGCTTGCTCACCGGCCGCAACTGGGACATCTCCACCTGGCGCTCGGCCTCGGTGGTCAGCGCACGCATGATCGGCGGCTGAATGATCGGCACCAGTGCCATGTAGGAATACGCCGCAACGGCGATCGCTCCGAGCAGGTCCGGCGCCAGTTTTGACGCCAGAAAGATCGCGGTCGGCCCGTCGGCGCCACCGATGATCGCGATCGCCGAGGCATCGGCAAGCGTGAAATCGAACCCCGGCACGGCATTCAGTGCCAGGGCACCGATCAGGGTCGAGAAAATGCCGAACTGTGCTGCCGCCCCGAGCAACAGGGTCGAGGGTTTCGCGATCAGGGCGCTGAAATCGGTCAACGCACCGACGCCCATAAAAATCAGCAGCGGGGCAATTCCGGAACCGATTGCGACCGAGTAGAAGTGGTACAGCATGCCGGGTTCATAACCCAGGTCCCGGGCCAGCGTCTTTGCCGCGTACAAGGTCGCACCGCTGGCGTGGTGCGCGGCGTCCACAACTGAACTCACCGACGTCCCCAGCAGCTGGGCCAATGCGGCCAGGTGCTGCGGGTCTTTTGCCAGCAGAAGCTGTCCGACCGCGTCTTCGGCCAGACCCGCGACCGGCACGTTCGCCAGTACACAGCCGAAACCGATCGGCAGCAGCAGCAGTGGTTCGAATCCCTTGCGGATGGCCAGAAAAATCAGCAGGCCACCGACCAGGACCATCAACATCTGGCCCCATTCGAGATTGGCGATGCCCATCGACCGCCAAAGGGCCTCAAAGCCGTGCTCCATCATCGCTGTCAGCCCAACGTCAGCAAAATGTCGCCAACCTGAACCGCATCCCCTTCCTTGACCAGGACGCTGCGCACCGTGCCGGATTCAGGTGAACGCACCTCGGTTTCCATCTTCATGGCTTCGAGAATCATGATGACGTCGCCCGATTTGACCGCTTGGCCAGATGCGACATTCACCTTAAAAATGTTGCCCGCCAGTGGCGCCGGAACATTGATGTCGGCCGCGCCCGGTGCGGGAGCCGGGGCGGGAGCGGCCTGAGCTGCAGGCTGGACCTGGGTGATATCTCCGCCCGGTGCGACCAGCACGCTGTAGGTGCGCCCATCGACCGTCACCTGGTAGGCCTCCGGGCCATCGCTGGCAGGAGCCTTGGCCGGTACCGGGGACGGCTGCTCCTGCGGTTCTTTGCCCGGTGCCGGCTCGAACGCGTCGGGATTGTCGCGGTTCTCGAGAAACTTCAGGCCAATCTGCGGAAACAGCGCATAGGTGAGCACATCGTCGATCTCGGCCTCGGCAACACGGATGTTGCGCTCCTTCGCGATGCCGCGGAATTCCTTGGTCAACTTGTCAACTTCGGCATCAATCAGGTCGGCCGGTCTGCAGGTGATCGGCGCTTCGCCCTCACCCAGAACGCGACGCTGCAACTCTGCATTGACCGGGGACGGGGTGGCGCCGTACTCACCCTTGAGTACACCGGCCGTCTCCTTGCTGATGGTCTTATAGCGTTCGCCGGTGAGCACGTTGAGCACTGCCTGGGTGCCGACGATCTGCGAGGTCGGCGTCACCAGCGCGATGTAGCCGAGGTCTTCGCGCACGCGCGGAATTTCGGCAAGCACATCGTCCATCCGGTCGGCGGCGCCCTGTTCGCGCAGCTGGTTTTCCATGTTGGTCAACATGCCGCCCGGGACCTGGGCCACGAGAATCCGGGAATCGACACCCCGCAGTGAACCCTCGAACCTGGCGTATTTCTTCCGTACTTCGCGGAAGTAGGCGGCGATCTCTTCGAGCAGGTGGATGTCCAAGCCGG
Organism: Gammaproteobacteria bacterium; assembly: GCA_020445165.1. The sequence continues at coordinate 6,254 of JAGRHE010000117.1, read as the reverse complement.
TATCACGCTCAGTTCCCTGCAGGATCGCGACCACGGATTCGGTGGCCGAATGGCCGTAGGTCATCGACATCGACGAAATCGCCGTGTCCAGCATATCGATACCGGCTTCAGCAGCCTTGATGTTGGTCGTCGTGCTCATGCCGGTCGTGGCATGGGACTGCATGGCAATGGGGACCGAAACGGTTTCCTTCAGCCGGCTGACCAGCTCGAAGCAGGTATACGGCGCCAGCAGACCGGCCATGTCCTTGATACAGATGGAATGACAGCCCATGTCTTCGAGACCCTTGGCCATGTCCAGCCAGTACTGCAGGTTGTGTGCCGGGCTGACCGTGTAGGACATCGCACCCTGGGCATGCTTGCCTGCCCGAATCGTCGCCCTGACGGCTGTCTCGAAATTTCGCAGATCATTCATTGCGTCGAAGATGCGGAATACATCCATGCCATTGTCAGCCGCACGTTCGACGAAACGCTCTACCACGTCATCGGCGTAGTGCCGATACCCGAGGATGTTCTGTGCCCGGAACAGCATCTGCATCCGGGTTTTGGGCATGGCTTTCCTCAGCGCGCGCAGACGCTCCCAGGGATCTTCACCCAGATAGCGGATGCAGGCATCGAACGTCGCGCCACCCCAGGTTTCGAGCGACCAGAAACCGACTTCATCGAGCTTGGCCGCAATCGGCAGCATGTCGTCCAGCCGCAGCCGGGTCGCGAACAGGGACTGGTGGGCATCACGCAGGACGACATCGGTGATGGCAAGCTTGTTGGAGGTCATGAATCTCTATCCTGATCTGGTTGCAGGCGACTCAGCGCTGACGGGTCGCGCGATAGCGTGAAACAGCTGCTGAAATGACCGCTATGAGGTGGCGATTATCGGCTACGTGGATCGCCGCCGGCTGCTCCACGGCATCCGGAGCGGCATCTGCGAGCCGATTGGCCAAGAGCGACATACCGCGCAGGGTGAAAACCAATACCGTGAGGAAGCCGAAAACAATCCCCATGCCGAGCAGCATGAGTTCGACCCCCTGCATGACGAGCGTGGTATTCACGTGTGGACCTCCCCAATCCGCATGACCGCCCGGTATTCTGTTCTGGTGGCGGCCATCATTGCTTCGTCCCGACAGTAGGCACGAATCGAAAGGCGTATTCTAATGGATTCGACGACCTGCCGGTATTGAGAGAATCAATTCCCATACGCCCGAATCAGCAATTCACGAAGCTCTGATAGACTCGACTTTCTCGTCACCACAGGACTTGACATGCTGCCGCTTATCCTTGCCTCGACGTCACCCTTCCGGGCCGAATTGCTGGGAAAGCTGGGACTGCCCTTTCAGACGAGCGCACCCTCGACAGATGAGACCCGTCACCCCGGCGAGGACCCGACGGCCCTTGTCCGCCGCCTGGCAGAAGCCAAGGCGCGTGCAGTCGGCGTGGCTCATCCGCAGGCACTGATCATTGGCTCGGACCAGGTCGCCTGCATCGACGACCGGGTGCTGGGTAAACCGGGCGATCGCCAAAACGCGATCGCCCAGCTGCAGGCCGCGTCAGGCAGGATGGTCACGTTTCATACCGGGCTCTGCCTGTTCAACAGCGCGACAGGACAAAAACAGGTCGACGAGGAAAGCTTTACCGTCGAGTTCCGTCCACTCGATTCAGCACAGATCGCCCGGTACGTAGACCGTGAACGGCCATTCAATTGTGCGGGCAGCTTCAAATCGGAAGGTTTCGGCATCACGCTGTTTTCGCGGCTGCACGGTCGCGACCCGAACACCCTGATCGGGCTGCCGATGATCCGTCTGGTGGAGATGTTGGCGGCCGAAGGCATCGTACTGCCCTGAACAATCCGGTCGCACGGTCTTCAGGTCAACGGCTTCACGCCTCGCAGCTTTCTACGATTGCTCCGAGCGCAGAAACGATTCGAACATCAACACCGCCCACAGCTGAGCGCTCCAGTCACGGCGGCCGCTGTCGTGCTCGTCGAACAGCCGTTGCAGGCGCTTCGCATCGAACACATTGGCCTCTTTCAGCGATACGCTGGCGAGAACCTGTTGCAAGCGCGTCCTCAGTGACCCACGAAACCACGCCGCCAGCGGTACCGCAAAGCCCTTTTTTGGTCGATAAAGAATGTCATGCGGAAGGTACGGCTCCATGCCCTTCTTGAGCAGGAACTTTCCTTCCCTACCCCGACGTTTCATCGTCGGCGGCAGCGTCGACATCCACTCCACCAGCTTGTGATCGAGTAAGGGAACTCGCACCTCGATCGAGTGGGCCATGCTGGCACGGTCCACCTTGGTCAGGATGTCACCCGGCAGATAGGTCTTTAGATCCAGATACTGAGCCAGCGACAATGGTTCATCCGTCGGTGCGCGCTCGGCGTGTTCACGAAACACCTCCACGGCATCGTAGCCCTGCAGCCGGCGTTTGAACCCGTCGGAATAGAGCGATTGCCGCAGGTCACCTTTCATGACGGCATTTATTTCGAAGAAACTGGTGACCGGATCCTGGCCCATCGAGAGCAGCCCCTGCCGCCGCTGCAAAGCCTTTGGCAGGAACCTGCTGTCTGGGTAAAAGCGCCCTACGCTGCCCAATCCTGCGCGTACGATTCCGGGAATGGCTGATTTGACAGCCAGATCGTCCAGGTGCTGCCCATAGCGACGATAGCCTGCCAGGCTTTCGTCGCCGCCATCACCCGACAACACCACCGTGACATCTCTTGCCGCGAGTTCGCAGACGCGGTATGTCGGCATGGCAGAGCTGTCTGCAAAAGGTTCGTCGTACAGGTCGGGCAAGGCATCCAGCAGCGAGTGGTCGTCTGGATCCAGCGACTGGACACGATGGCGACAGCCGAATCGTTCAGCAACCGCAGCCGCATAGGCAGCCTCGTTGTATTCCGCTTCCCCGAAAGCTATGGAACAGGTATTCACTGGTTCGTCGCTCAGACCAGCCATCATCGCGACCACGGTGCTCGAATCCACGCCACCCGAAAGGAATGCCCCGAGTGGAACTTCGGAAACGCGCCTGATATCCACGGCTTCCCTGATGCCGTCGACCAGCTGTGCCGCCGCATCGTCGTCGCTGATCCCCTGCGGTGATGCCTTGAATGGCACGTCCCAGTATTCACGCTGGTTCAACACCGCATCGCCGCGCCGGACAAGCAGCGTATGGCCGGGCCTGAGCTTTTGTGTCGCACGATAGATGCAGCGTGGTTCCGGGATGTAACCCAGTGCTAAATATTCCTCGATCGCCCGCTCGTCGAACGATCGATCGAGTTGCGGATGCTGTTTGAGTGCTTTCAGCTCTGAAGCGAACAGCAGGAGTCCATTCGCAAGAAGACTGTAGTAAAGAGGCTTTATCCCGAGGCGATCGCGCGCAAGAAAGAGTGCGCCGCGATTCCGGTCCCAGACGGCAAACGCAAACATGCCCCTGAACCGTTCGACACAGGCCTCACCCCACTCTTCCCACGCATGGACGATGACTTCGGTATCGCAATGGGTGCGAAACACATGGCCCAGCGCCGACAACTCTTCGGCCAATGCGACGAAATTATAGATTTCACCGTTATAAACGACGACAACGCTGCGATCTTCGTTGAACAGCGGTTGTTGTCCACTGGAGAGGTCGATGATCGAAAGCCGGCGATGCGCCAATCCCACGCCTGGTTCGAAATGCAGCCCGCCCTCATCGGGACCCCGATGAAGCTGCCGCTCGTTCATCCTTTCGAGCAAGGTCCGGTCAATCTCTGCAGAACCACACGTATCGAATATGCCGACCAGGCCACACATGCTACTGCTGCCTAATCCGTGTAACCCAACGCCGCATCTATCGCATGCCCGACCTGGGGCGACATCGCCCGTACGAACTCCGTCAGACGCTCCTGGGCCTTGTCGGCGTCCTTGGCACTGTAAGGCGTCGTAACCGCAATCCAGGCTCCGTCGGCACGCCCCGGATAGAGTCGCGCGATCGCTTCGCGCGCCTTGCCGGCATAGCGGTTGACCAGGTCGTATCCAGCCACCCGATACCATTGGAAAACCAGGTGTTCATCCGTGGAGCCATTCGTCTTGATGATCAGTTTTGACCTGTTGGCAGTCAGAACGTCTGAACCGATCGCGATTTCCGTGGTTCCCATTCCAGTCTGGTGAACCTTGTCCACGGCGATGTCGTTGCCATTGTTGATTGCCTCGGCACCTTGGCTTTGCTGTGGGAACAAAATAACAAACAATTGGGCCTGTTCACCGGAGCCGTTCATGTACCGCGCAGCGATCGTGTGTTCCGTCGGCAGATGCATCGGCTGCCACAGAGCGGGGGCGGACAAACGCTGCCAACCGGCAACATTCACCGGGGTTTCGAGACCCGCCACCACCTGGGTCCCAGCATTCTCGGCCTTTCCGGTGGCCCATACAGAAAGTGCACTCGCAGCCAGGATAAAGGCCGACAGGCTCCACAGGCGCCGATCGAGCGACGCTGCCGTCATTGAATGGACTGGTCGAATCACACCCGGAGGATCCTCCTGCTCCTGCCAGAAGGATCCGATCCAGAACAGAATGAACATGACAATACCGAAAAAGAACCACCCGTAAATCAAGTGGTCGACGCCGGTCGCATATTCCATCTCACTGAGGTGGCCGATCATTACGATCATGTACGCGCGGATGCCATTTGCAAGGATCGGAACGACCGCTGACATGAGAATGAACAGCAGACGTTTCCACAGCGTGTGGTAGGTCACATACGCATACATGACACCCAGCGTCACCGAAGCGATCAGGTAGCGCACTCCACTGCAGGCCTCCACCACCGACCAATTGCCGGTGGGTAACGAGAACCAGAGGCCGTCCCGGTAAACCGGTATACCAGTGAGCTTGATTGCGGCCACGGTGAATGTTGCCGTGAATTCCATCATCGGCGGCACGAGGTCTTCGCCCATCGGCACCGCAAACAGAAGAAACAACAAGGGAAATGCCAGGAACTTGGCTACCTGCCATCCGAGCAGTACGGTAACGGATACGATGACGATAGCAACCAGGGCGAACTGTTCGACGACGAGCACACCGGCCAGTCGCGACAGGGACCATCCGAGTAAGGCACCGAGCAGCAGCACGAGAAACACGGCGCCAGGTTGAGGCGTGTACGCGAGCAGGTGCGACCGCTTCTGCCAAATCAGCCACAGGCTTATCGGTACGATGATAAATCCGTGCGTATAGGTTTCGTAGTTGTACCAGATGTGCACCATGCCGGCCGCGGTCGACCAGAACAGCGCAATCAAACCGACAACCGTTACCCCGATTGCCGCCAGAGCCATCCGCCAACGCGAAGCGGCTGAATCTCGGTGACTTGCCTCGAGTTCGGCCGAACCTTGTGATTCGTCGTCGAAGAATGTTGACATTGTCAGGCCGTCGCCACCGAGGAAACGCTCCCCTCTACGCGGGGAAGATACAGGACCTGGTCCATTCGCCCCCAGGAAAAATCACCCAGCAGTCGATCCAGGCGGGATGCCATGCGATCAAGATTCAGGTAGTGGCGAAAACGGGTTTTCGAGTCAAGGCCTTCCTGTCGCGGCTGTTCCGGATCGATTTCCCACGGATGAAAATAAAAAATCGCCGCCTGCTGGTCTTCCTGGTTGACGCGGCGGATTGCCCAACGCATCCCTGCATAAGGCACCAGCCGAAACCAGCCGCCACCGCCGCAAGGAAGGTTTTTTCCGCCAATGCTCACAGTCGTCACTGGAAACTCGAAAAACTCATCATCGAAAGGTTGAAACGCGAACCGTGGCGCATCCGGCATGCCGTATAGATCATGCTTTATCGGGTATATGCTCGAGCTGTACTTGTGACCGGTCTCTTTCAGAACATCGAGCGCCCAGAGATTGCCAGCACCGATCGAGTAACTTGCAGCGCGGTAACCGATGACCTCGCGCCCGGTGAGATCCTCCAATAGAGCCTTCGTCTGTACCACGTCGCTTCGGAACGCCGCCTCGTCCTGTTGAGTCACCCGCACATGCGACCAGCCGTGGCTGGCCACTTCGTGGCCCTCGTCGACCATGCGTCGCACCATCGCCGGATAACGCTGTGCAATCCAACCCAATGTGAAAAACGTGGACTTCACGCCATGCCGGTCGAACAGCTCGAGTATCCGGTCAACGTTGTGTTCGACACGACATTCACGCCGATCCCAATCATCACGTGCAACATAGGGCTCGAACGCAGAGACCTGGAAATAGTCCTCAACGTCGACACTCATAGCATTTCGAAGTTTCGTCA
>JAGRHE010000116.1 GCA_020445165.1 Gammaproteobacteria bacterium | reverse complement strand
CATGCACTTTGTGGCGAGGGGATCGTGAGAGGCCGCCGTCGGGCGGACCCGGGTACGGATTTCGACTAGGGTATGAATAACAACGAAACACAGGTGCGCCGGGACACCAGTCCGGCCCGCCTGACTCGATAGGTTCGACGTCCCGGGTCCGGAAGGGCCACAGACTCGATGTAGGGATGCGGGTGCCGGGGCGTCCACTGAGGACGGAGTGGCTATGAGCATCTCACCACCAAGCTATAAACAGAATCGTCTCAAACAACTCAGGGCCTTCTGCAAGACGGTCGAGACCAAGAACATCTCGCGTGCCGCCGACAAGCTGTTCCTGACCCAGCCGACGATCTCGCTGCAGATCAAGGCATTGGAGCGCGAGCTCGACATCGTCGTGTTCGAGCGCCATGGACCGCAGATCCGCATCACCCCCGACGGCGAGCTCTTGTACGAGATCGCCAAGCCGTTGCTCGAGGGCATCGACAACCTGGCGCAGACCTTCGCCAGCAAGAGCGGACGGCTCGACAGCGGCGAGCTGACCATCGTCGCCGGCGAGTCCACGATCCTGTACCTGCTCCCGGAGTTCGTCTCCTGTTTCAAGGATCGCCACCCGGGCATCCACATCAAGCTGCTCAACGAGACCGGCCGCGACGGCCTCGCCAAGCTGCGTTCCGATGCGGCGGACTTCGCCGTGGGTCCGATGGTCGAGGGCCAGGCCGACCTCGAATACAAGCCATTGTTCTCGTTCGAGCAGGTCCTGATCGTCCCGCTCGACCATCCTTTGGCGCGGCGCACCAAGGTGACGCTCGACGAGATCAGCCCCCATGGCCTGATCCTGCCGCCACGCCAGCTCAACCACTGGCGCACCGTCGACCTGGTGTTCGAGCAGCACGGCGTGCCCTACAAGGTCGTGCTCGAGGCCGGCGGTTGGGAGGTCATCAAGCGTTACGTGGAGCAGGGGTTGGGGATCTCGATCGTCAACGAGATCTGCCTGACCGGGAAGGAGCGGCTCGCGGTGATCCCGCTGGACGATTATTTCCCACGCCGCACCTATGGCGCGGTCACGCGGCGTGGCCGCTTCCTGACCCCGCCCGCCCAGGCCTTTCTCGACGCGATGTCGACGCTGCAGTGCAAGCTGCCATACAAGCTGGCGGTGGCACATAGCCGCGAAGAAGTGGTGGAACCGAACGAGCTCGATCCGCGACACCTGCCGACGAACATCGACGATCTGGAATAGTATCAGGCCTGGCTGAATACGAGGGTATTCAAGAACGATGCTGTTGGATCTGCTTGCCCTGACTTGGTTTCTGACATGCTGGGTCGGCTACACCCGCTATGCGAAGCATCGTTCGGCGACCGAAATCTGCCTCGCCAGTGTCATGCACATGTACCGGCGCGAATGGATGCTGCAGATGATGTACCGTGAAAACCGGATGTCCGACATGTCGGCGGTCAGCACACTGGAGCGCAACGTGTCGTTCTTCGCCTCCAGCGCATTGCTCATCCTGGCCGGTATCCTCACATTGTTCAGCTACATCGACCAGGCGATCGTATTGTTCAACGATCTGCCACTGGCGACCGAGCAGACCCGCCTGCAGTGGGAGGGCAAGGTGTTGCTTCTGGTCGTGATTTTTGTCTATGCATTCTTCAAGTTTACCTGGAGCTTGCGCCAGGTTGGCTTCGCGGCGGTCCTGATCGGTGCTGCTCCGAACGCGAACCAATCCGACATCAGTGAGACCGAGGTGCGCGAGGCATCCGAACGTGCAGCGCGCGTGGTATCGATGGCGGCACATCATTTTAATTTTGGCCTGCGTTCGTACTATTTTGCCATCGCGGTGCTGGCCTGGTTCGTTAGCCCGTGGCTGTTCGTCGCCGCTGCCTCGCTGGTGGTGTTCGTGCTCTACCGGCGGGAGTTTCATTCATCGGCCTTGTCGACCCTGATGGCGAGCCGGTCCGGTTTGCGATGAGCGGCGACGAGCCGGCGATCGAGGGACGCGAGGAAGACCGTCCGGCACTCGATGTCGCCTGCTTCGATCCGCTCGGTCGCTTCGCTGCATTGGTATCGACGACCGGCAATCATTGCCAGGTTTGGCGCAGCACGCGCAAGCGGATGGACGGGGATGGTGATGAAAGCCGTCATGTGGAGTACGTCATCAAGTACCCGACCGAGCGCCTGACGATGGGAGAAGCACGCATCCTGTTCCGCCAGTACCGCATGTTGCGCAAGGCTTTGGGCGACATCGTGCCACGTGCCCTGTTCGTCGTGTCTGAAATCGATGGCCGCGAGAACCTGCTCGTTCTCGCGCAGGCGGTCAATGTCTGGTTCAACATCGCGAATCCGCTCAACCGTGAAGAGGCCATCGGGTTGCTGCGCGAACATCCATTGGCGTGGGCACAACTCAAAACGTTCGTCAGCGCGGCCCAGGCGTGGCGTGAAGGTGACAATCCGCGCGTGATCGATCTGTTTGGCCTCGACAACCTGGTCATGGACAACCAGCGCCAGATTCGTTACGTAGACAGCTTCTACGTTTTCTTCTTCGAAGATATGCTGCACATGCTTGGTGGTGAGCCGGACGACGAGCTCGAAGAGAAGATTGCGACTTCGCTCAGACGCCTGGCTTATCTGCAAGAGATCCTGGCCTTTTCCGACCCGGAAGGTTGACTCGGGCCGGATCAGGCCTTGTCGGCCAATCGCGCATCCTGACCGGTCTGTTCGAATCGTCGGATCATGCTGCGGATCACGCGTACGTATTCCTCACCCTTGGCAGAGTAGGCCAGCAACCCTTCGGCAAGCGCGAGGCCGTCGAGCGACTGGCCACGTGAGCGCAGGTCGGTGCGGATACGACGCAGTTCGGCGTAGGCTGGGTGACTGTTGAGCGTGTGCATATAGTAGCGGACCGAGTCTGCTTCGCTATCGAACACCCGGACCAGGTGCGTCTTGCCCGGTGCGCGGTTGCGCGGGACCATGCCCTTGCTCTCGTCATAGGTCCAGATCCCAAATAGGTTGTTGCCTTCACGCGCAAAACGGGAGTTGCCCCAGGCGCTCTCGTTTGCCGCCTGGGCCAAGGCCAACTCCACGGGGATCTCGTCGATTTTCTGCAGCAGTTCGCGCTGGGCGTTTTTGTCGCTGAGTATGTCGCCCTCGACCCGGTAGCGGCTGGCCAGGGTCTGGAGCTGGGCGTCTTGATCGTCAGCGAGGGTGCCCCCGGCCGCGATCTTTGCCAGCTGCTCAGCTGTCCGCCGCTTGAGCTTGCGCAGGCGACGATTCTCTTTTTCTATGATCGGTCGCAGGCGATCGACGAAGGCCTGCTTGTTCGACTCGGCTTGTATGCCGTTGGATTCGGGCTGCTTGTCCGGTTTGGACACCTCGATTTTGGTTCCGGCGGCAGCGCGTGAGGCCTTTTCCTGAGACCGCGCCCGTTCTGGCTTGATCGATCGAGGCGCGGCATAGGCGACCTGCGGGCGCGCGTACGCAAACATCTGCGGATGCTGGGGCTGGACGTGAAAGGCGGGATAGGGAGCCACGACCGGCCTCGGGTACCAGGCAGCCCGGGGGTAGGGAGAGAAAGCCTTGGCTGGGGCAACCAGGATCAGAGTGGTCGCCGACAGCAGTAGCCCGTGTAGCGCGTGTAGCGCGTGGATTGCGTAGTTTCGGGAAGTCATCGTCCCCGAATTGTATATTACAACACGCTAATATGCCAATATTAGATGAAGTCTGACACCGTGATCAACGTGCTTCCCGGTACCAGCTGCCATCGGCATGGCGACGGATCCAGTTGTGGCTGTACCAGCCGTAGCGTCCGCTGTCGCCAATCGGCAGGGTACAGTTGGTGCGGTTACGACCGACATTGAGCCGTCCGCTGGCCTGGATCTCGACCGCTCCAGGAGGCTGCTCGAGCCATGAATAACGCACCTCGGGACTGCCATTGAAAAAGCAGGTGAGTGCGTCACGGTTCGTTGTACCCGGTTCGAACACGAGCGTCAGCGTGGGTTGCCATTCGTCCAGCGGGACGACCGGGTCGAGCGGAAACGCGCCGGTGATCGGCAATGCGAGACTGTTCACCTTGTTCGGAAAGGTGCGCATGCTGGCGTAGATGCTGGCCATCGGAAAGCGCGGCAGCGCACCGAAATCGGCTGCATCCCAGACCGGGCCGGATTGCTGTCCGAACGCGGTGAAACCCATCGATTCGACGATTGCCTTGAGCTCGGCGTTGTACTCGCCGTAGGGGTAGGCGAACAATGTCGAATCGACCGACAGTTCGCTGCGCAGGCGGTTCTGCGCAGTCTGGATGTCGGCCGCGACACGTTGCTCCCAGTCTTCCTGGAGTTCACCGTCGGCGCGACGAATCAGGTGTGCATGGGTGTGGCTGTGATTGGCGAACTCGATGCCTTCAGCCTGCATCTCCCGGATCTGGTCCCAGCTGAGATGTGATGCATAGCCTTCGTCGACCGCTTGTGTGCTGACAAATACTGTCAGCGGGAACCCGTAGCGTTTCACGCGTGGTAGCGCCTCGGTGTAAGCGCTCAGGTAGGCGTCATCGATGGTCAAGGCGACACATTTGTCCGGCAGTTCCGTGCGCTGCCTGAGGGCTTCGACGACGTCGCCGAGCCGCATCACGACATGATCGTTGGTCAGCAGGTAGTCGAGATGCTCCTGGAATTGTTCTGGCGTCACGCTGGTGATTCCGGGTGTCTCTTCGCTGATGTGGTGGTATTGCAGCACCACGCATTGGTTACCAGCCTGGCTGGCCGCGACAAACAGCATGCCGGCCAGCGCGACCAGCGTTTGAAATAGGTTCACAGGTTTTACTTCCAGATTCTTAGCGGGCGCGCGGCGTCGACTGCAAACCACCGATCACGGGAAAGGCATCCGGGGATATGGCCCCGACCGGCTTGCCGGGGCAAAGGTCTACGCTATGCGAGCCTTATGGTACTGCATGTGACTCGGACAAGTCTGTGCACTGATGCCGATCGCTGATGGCAGGATCAGGGTGACGGTAACTCCGTCTACGCTGGGTGCGCATCCGGAATCCCGGCACCACCGGTCACGCGGGACTGGATCCCGATGCTGGGTGCCGGTGTGTTGCTGCGTGTCGAGGTGCTTGGTTTGACCGGTCAACGCGGTTTCAGGTTGTTTCCGACCAGTTCCAACAGGCTTTCCACGTTGCGGTCCCACTGAGTACGCATGGCGCCGGCCATCAGGTTCACGCGACAGCTGCCGCATGCGGTCACGACCGACTCGGCGTGTGTTGACTCGACCTGCTTGCGCTTGAGGTCGAATGCGGCGTCGCGCATCGGCGTGGCCTTCTCCATGACGAACAGGCCGGCACCGCCGCCGCAACAGAAGTTCATGGTCCGATTGCTGGGCATTTCCTCGAGGTCGACATCCAGCGCCTTCAGCACCAACCTGGGCTCGTCGAACACACCGCCATGCCGGCCGACCTTGCAGGGATCATGGTAGGTGACATGCTTGTCGCGGCCGATCGGATTGACCTCCAGCCGTCCGGCCGCGATCTCGCGGCCGAGAAACTCGGACATCGCCATGACCTCGAACGGCAGTTCGGCACCGTGCTCGTTGGCGCCTTCCCAGCGCAATGCCGGATAGGCGTGGCCACATTCGGGGACGATCACCAGCTTGGCCGCCAGTGCGATCGCCTGCTTGGTGATACGTTCCGATGCGCTCTTCTGCACCTCCTCGTAGCCGGATAGCAGGCCGAAGTTAGCGCCCTCGAAGGCACAGCTGTGCAGGGTCCAGTCAGCACCGATGTGATTCATGACCTTTGCCGTCGCCTCGAGCGCGTCCTTGAACAGAAGGATGTCGATGGTCGATGTCAGGACCAGGATTTCCGCCTTCGGCTTGTCGATCGGTACATCGATGCCGCGCGCCCGCAGCTCGTCGATAGCGGCGCGCAGCTGGTCGGGGCCCACGCCGAACACGGTGCCACGGCTGCCTTGTTCCTGCTCGACGGCACGCAGGCCAGCCGGGATCAGACCGGCCTCGGCCAATCCCTGGCGGGTGACATTGACCATGGACGCAATATCGATACCCATGGGGCATGCCAGTCCGCAACGTCCGCATTCGGTACAGGATTCGTAGACCAGGAACTGGGTAGCCTCGAGGTCCGCTTCGCTGATGTCGCGTTCAACCATGCGGTGGAACAGACGCAACGGGGCTTTTTCCCGCCGGTAGAAACGCTTCAACAGGTCGAGCTTGTGGATCGGCGTGAGTTCCGGATCTCCGGTCTGCAGGTAGAACTGGCAGGCTTCGGCACAAAGGCCGCAGTGGATACAGGATTCGAGCTGGGTTGCCTTGGCGGAATCCAGCTTCTTCGCAAACACGGCCTTGGCCCGCGTGACGCGTTCGCCGTCCGGGCAGTCCGTCGGTTGCGCCATGCCTGGCAGCATACCGATCTGCTCGGCAAATCCCTTGAACACATTCATGTCGACGGCCATGACAACTATCTCCCCGGGTTCGCGTGCGGTGATTCAAAAGGCAGTGTCGAGCCTGCCGTTGTGTGCAGGCTGGCTATACCGATACCCCGCGTCGGCCATAGTGAGCGCCGCTGAATCCCCGACTGAACGGGAAAGTGAAGGTATGGATCAGTGTGCTGAACGGGAAATAGATCAGCAACAGCTCCGCCGTGAAGAAATGCAATACCCGCAATGGCTCGTAGGAGCGGGCGAGCGCAAGACAACCGGTCAACATCACTACGAAAATCAGGATTGAGCCTATGTAATCGCCGCGCCGGGAAATCAGGCGTGTCACCGGGTTCATCAGGCGATGCAGTATCAGCAGCGCCAGTCCGAGGAACGCAATCTCCGAGGCCAGGATGAATGCCCATTCGGGAATCGCTGTCCAACCGAACCCGGTCACCTTCTCGCGGTAGAAATCGACATGGGGAGCGGCGAAGAAGAGCAACACGAACAGGCCGACGTGGAACAGATAGCCCGCGACCACTGGCAGCTTCATGCGCGACCAGAACTGGCGCCGCGGGAAGAAACGTCGAAGATTGGTCGAAATTGCACCGCTGGTTGCCGAGTGGCGCGCCTTGCTGAGGTCGGTGTGACCGCCTACTGTGAGCATCCCAACCAACCGCCAGATGCTGCCGATGACAAAAACAGCAGCGGAAAAGTACCAGAATGGACCGTCGACGAATTCGCTGAAGCTCAAGACGGCAATCTCCTTGGTCTAGATGTTTTCGGGCGATGGTCGCAGCGACTTGCGTGCCGGGCTGCCAATCTCATCAGGCGGCACATCCCGGCCGTCGCGCCTCGCCGCGACAACGTCTTCATGCCACTTGTCGTGATGAACCTTGGCCCAGGCCTCGTCGACATAACCGGTTTTCATGCCCTCGAAACTGCCCTCGGAACCCACTGTGCCGATGTAGATGTGGCCGAATGATCCGGCGATGAACAGTATTGTGCTGATCCCGTGCACGACCAGTGCGAGTTGCATGATGTCGCGACCCTGCCCAAAGACCGGGAAAACGAGCACCAGGCCGCTGACCGACACCACCAGGCCCAGCAGGACCACGCTCCAGAACCAGATCTTTTCACCGGCATTGAAATAGCCAGCGCTGACGTGATTGTTGCCGATGATGCCGCCACCCTTGATCAGCCAGACGAAGTCACGTCCATGCGGGATGTTACGTGCCGCCCAGCGGAACAGCAGCAGCAATACGCCGATGAGGAACAGAGGTCCGAACAGGTTGTGTCCCTCCTTGCTTGCGCTGGCAACCACGCTGAACACCTCCGGACCGAACACGGGCAGCAGGACAAAGCGCCCGAACAGGAGCGTCATTCCGGTTACTGCGAGGAAGATGAACAGGCTGGCCGTAAACCAGTGGATGACGCGATCATAGTCGGTGAAGCGCTTGATTCTGCGCCCCGAGGGGCCACCGGGTACGCGGACCTTGCCGCGCACCAGGTAAAAGAGAAGGATGAAGATCGGCGCCCCGATGATCAGCCAGCCGGCCGCGCCCACAAAGTCCTGTCGACGATACTGCCGGAACTCCTCACCACTCACGTTGATCATTTGCGTACTGTCGACCCCACGAACCTGGCTCACCGCGTCCGGCCCTGGGCCGCGTTGACGAACCGCGCGCCACAGGTCGGTGGAGGGATTGGGAACACTGATTGGCGACGCAGGGGACGGTTCGGGGGCAGCGGCAACTGGTTGCACGCTGACAAGTGCCAGCAGCAACAACAGCAAGACGGATAGAGCGGACCTTGTCTTGGCGTGCGTGCGAATCACGGTGCTACCTTGCTTGCAGGTGGTTGTTATTGCTTGCGCAGTCGATTTGCCGGGAAGTGTCGACCGCCTGCCGTTGGAGCCCCGGCAGGCGGCCGAGCCACCTCAGCCGTCCGACGTGGCCTTGCCCTTCGTGCCACGGGGTGCACGCAGGCTGGCCTTGTCATAGTTGACCCCCCAGTCGAGTACCGAGGCGCCACGGTTGACGACACGTTTGCGGTAGATGTCGGAGACCACGTCTGCATCACCGGCCAGCAGTGCCTTGGTAGAGCACATCTCCGCGCAAAGCGGGAGCTTGCCTTCCGCAAGGCGATTGGAGCCGTACGTGCGATGCTCTTCGGCGCTGCCTGTTTCGGCCGGGCCACCGGCGCAGAAGGTGCACTTGTCCATCTTGCCGCGTGAGGCGAAAGCGCCGGCCTTGGGGAACTGCGGTGCACCGA
>JAGRHE010000115.1 GCA_020445165.1 Gammaproteobacteria bacterium | reverse complement strand
TTCAGCACGCCGGACAGGATCATGCCCATCGCGCCGGTGAGCAGGGCGACCGAAAGCAGCAGGTCGCTGAATAGCACCAGGCCGAGGGCGATGGCGAAGAAAATGCCGGCATGCAGCAGTTTCTGTGGGCGCAGTTCCTCGTGCGGAAACTCGGTCGTAACGACGACGAAGTTGCGGTCCTTCTGCAGGCGGGCGAGCGCGTCCCACTGCGTGTGTACGATCAGGGTGTCGCCGCCCTGTAGGGGCAGGCTGCGGATGTCATCCCCTTCGCGCAGGGTTTCGCCGTCGCGGTTGAGCGCGATCATGGCGATGCCGTAGGTCTTGCGCATCCAGATATCGCGCGCGCTCTTGCCGACCAGGTTCGAACCCGGGGGTATGACGACCTCTGCAACACCGGACTTGGTATTCGAGAAGATTTCGCCGAGCACATCGATGCTGCTGTGCAGATCGAGGTCGTACTTGTCGACGAAATCGAGCAGGTGTTTGGGCGAGGCGATGATGCCCAGCACCATACCGGCCGAAATGCCGGTGTCGCGCGCGATGGTACCCGGGCCGACCTTCATCGTGCCGCCACTGGCCGAGGCGATCACGCGCACCTTGTCCTCGTGTTCGACATCGTCGAGTGCCTTGCCGACCAGTTCGCTTTCCTCGGGCACCTCGACTTCGAACAACTCGTAGTCCAGGCCGTAGGTGTTGCGGAAGTAGGTCATGGCGTCATCCTTGCTCTTGACGCCCTTGCTGACCGGCAGCACGAAACGGCCGGCGACGACGAAATAGATGATCCCGGTGGCGACCAGCGCGATACCGATGGGAGTGACCGAGAACAGGCCCCAGGTCTCCATCTGCTGATCGGCTGGCAGCGCTTTGTTCGAGGTCTCGATCAACGAGTTGAGCAGGATCAGCGGGCTGGATCCGACCATGGTCACGGTACCGCCGAGGATGGCGCAGAATCCCATCGGCATCAGCAGGCGCGACATCGGCAGGCCGGAACGCGCTGAGATACGTGACACCACGGGCAGGAAGAGCGCAGCGGCGCCGACGTTCTGCATGAACGAGGAGATGAAGCCGACCGTGCTGGAAATGATCGGGATGATGCGTGCCTCGGTCGTGCCGCCCACGCGCAGGATGAACGCTGCAACCTTGGTCATGATGCCGGTCTTGTCGAGCCCGGCTCCGATGATCATGACCGCGATGATCGAGATGACTGCATTGGACGCGAAACCGTCGAACAGGTGCCTGTTATCGACCAGGCCGGCACTCAGTCCCATCAGCGGCGCCAGCAGCGAAGTGAGACCGAGCAGGACCATGACCGATGCAGCAGCGACGTCAACACCGACCACTTCGAACGCGAACAGGTAAATCGTCAGCAGCAGGATTGCCGTGACCCAGGCGATTTCGACCGAGGGCACGACGGTCGACATGAACAATCCGAGAACGATGAACAGTGCGCCCGCGATCAGTTGTTTGCCGGACAGCGGGGAGCGCTTTTTTGCCGGGACCGTCGCCTTGGGCGGCTCCTGCGGCTTTGGCGCAGCCGCGGCTTCGGCATTGGCGGCCGGCGCGTCGGCCGTCTGCTCGGAAGGGTTGCTCATCGGTTACCTCGGTTGACCTCGTTCTTGTCGGCGATGCCCTGCGCCGGTGGCGCGCCATGCGGAAACAGCAACGCCGGCACAGACCCGATGCTTGCGGACATCGGCGCTAAATTCCTGCAAGGAAACGTGTGCGAAAACGAGAGCGGGGCCCGGATCGGGCGCCAATCGGCGTCGTTACCACGTAAACGCCAAGTATACTGCGGAATTATCCCGAAAATTGCTAATGAATAGCAAAACGCTAACATTCCGATATGGAATATAGAAATCTCCCGGATCTGAAGGCCCTGGCGACCCTGCGCGAGATCGTCGAGCGCGGCGGTGTAGCTGAAGCCGGGCGCGTGCTGCATATCGGTCAACCGGCTGTGACCAAGCGCCTCCGTGCACTGGAGCGCTGTTTCGACGCCGAGCTGATGGTGCGCGAGGCCGGGCGGTTGCGCCTGACGGCCGCCGGGGAACGCGTCTACGCCTTCGCCCGCCTGGTCATGGATCACCAGGTGGAGCTGGTTGGCGATCTACGCCAATTGCGGGCCGGAGGCGACCGGCTGCGCCTGGCCGTGACCCAGTCGATCGGTGAGCATCTCCTGCCGGAGCTGCTGCTGGCGTTCGCCGATGCCTATCCCAATTACCGTATCGACAGCCGGGTCGGCTACAGCCGCAGCATTCACACCCGCCTGGCGACCGGCCTGGCTGATCTGGCGCTGACCGAGATCCAGCCCGACCATCCCGACGTGCTGGTGCAGCGCTGGCTGGATGATGAGCTGGTGCTGGTGTGTTCGCCGCGACATGCGCAGGGCACGCGCGAGATGATCGCGGTGGCCGAACTCACCCAGCTGCACTACGTGTTGCGCGAGCGCGAGTCGTCGATGCGGATCACGCTCGATCGGACCATGCGCGACATCGGTATCGCCGAACTGCCGATGGCGATGGAGGTGGGGTCGACCGACACCATCGTCGAGATCCTCGAACGCGGTCGGCATGTGAGTTTTTTGCCGCGGTTCGCCGTGCAGGGCGCGATCGATGGCGGCCAGCTGCACCTGATCCGGGTCGAGGGGCTGCGCATCATGCGCACACTGTGGATCGCGCGCACCCGATCCAACCTCGACAACCCGGTCGCCGAGGCATTCATCGACATGATCAGGGGGCCGCTGTCCGGGATGTCACCGGACAGCGCCGAATCGGTCAGAAACTGACCACCTGTTGGCTGACCAGCCAGGCGTTGATCATCAACAGCACGCCGCACAGGTAAAGCACGGCCAACAACATCTGGCGATGATGGTCGCGCTGGTGATCTGCGGCGATTTTCACGTGACGCTTCCGGTGTGGCATCGTTGTTCCCTCCGGTTGACGGTCATTTCGTCAACGCAAATTCCGTGCCGTGCATTTTGTGCGCTTTTCGGCACTTTTCAGCACAGCAATGGTGCGCTGGGGCGGGTGAGCATCCCATCGCGGTGCATTTTGCCCGGATTGCGCAACGCAATACCCGCGCTGCTCACAACACTTTTATGTACACCTTGGAATTGCGCTGCCAGTTGTACAGGTCACGCCGGCGACGTGGCAGACGGTCGACCTCGGCATTGTGAAAACCGCGCTCGCGGAACCAGTGCGAGGTGCGGGTCGACAACACGAACAGCTCGCCGATGCCCAGCGCACGCGTGCGCTCCTCGATGAATTCGAGCAGCTCGTCACCGCGTCCGGCACCACGGTATTCGCCATGCACGGCTACGCAGGCCAGCTCGGCCAGGCCCTCGTCGGGAAACGGGTAGAGCGCCGCGCAGGCGATCACGGTGCCGTCGCGTTCGATCACGGTGAACTGGTCGATCTCCTGTTCCAGACGTTCGCGCGAGCGTTTGACCAGGATGCCGGCGGCCTCCATCGGCGCGATCAGTTCGAGAATGCCGCCGACATCATCGATCCGTGCAGTACGGATCAACTCGTAGGGTTCGGCGGTGACCAGGGTGCCGGCACCGTCTCGGGTAAACAGCTCTGAAAGCAGAATGCCATCACGCCTGCGTTCGAGGATATGGACGCGTTTGACGCCGCCGCGACAGGCCGCTGCGGCATTCTGCAGCACCCGGGCCACGTCTTCGGACAGGCTGCGCCGGCGCGCCAGTAACTGATCGACCTCGCGCGGTACCATGCTGTTGATCACCCGGCCGCGGCCGTCGGCAACCTTCTGTTCGGTCAGGAAGATCAGCTTGTCGGCATTCAGTGCGGCGGCAACGGCGCTGGCGACATCGGCTGCGCTGAGGTTGAACACCTCGCCGGTCGGCGAATAGCCGAGTCCGGGCACCAGCGCGATGCTGCCGCTGGCGAGCAGGTTGTTGAGCGCCTCGGCGTCGACCCGGCGCACTTCGCCGGTGTGCTGATAGTCGGTGCCGTCGATAATGCCGAGTGGCTTGGCCGTGACGAAGTTGCCGGAGCCGACCCGGATGCGCACACCGGCCATTGGCGAGTTGGCCAGGCCCATCGACAACAGGGCCTCGATCTCGACCCGGACCACGCCGTTGGCTTCCTTGACACAGGCCAGTGCCTCGGCGTCGGTCACGCGCAGGCCGTTGACCACCTGCATGTCGTCGCCGCGCGCTGCCAGGCGCTCCTCGATCTGAGGCCGCGCGCCGGGCACAAGTACCAGGCGGATACCCAGACCGTTGAGCAGGGCGATGTCGTGCACCAGATTGGCGAAGCCGGCATCGCTGACTGCCTCGCCGCCGAACGAGAGCACGACCACCTTGCCGCGGTGGGCATGGATATACGGTGACGACTGGCGGAACCAGTCGACGAATTCGGCCTTGGAGTATTTCTGCTTGCTCACGCTCGGTCCTGCTCCGCCTGTCATGGACGCATCAGAATAAAGGCGAGCCGAAGACAAGAAAAGCCATGCGCGGCTCGGCCCAGCCGCGTCACGCGATGCAGAAGCGCTCGACCAGCTGCCTGATGATCCGTTTTGCCGGCTCGATCTGCTCCAGGGCCAGGAACTCGTCCGGCTGATGGGCCTGGTCGATGCTGCCCGGCCCCATGATCACTGTCTGCATGCCCAGTGCATTGAGATAGGGACCTTCGGTACCGAAGGCGACCGCACCGGCGCTGTAGCCGGTCAATGATTCGGCGGCCCGGACGATCGGCGAATCGGCTGGCGTGTCCATCGCCGGTATGCCTTCGAACAGCGAGATACGTTCGAAGCGCAGTCCGCTGCCGGCCAGTCGATTGGCCAGACGCCGGTCGATCTCGCCGCGCAGATCATCCAGCGCCATGCCGGGCAGGGGACGGATGTCGAAGTGCACTTCACACTGTGCGCAGATCCGGTTGGGATTGTCGCCGCCGTGGATATGGCCGAGGTTCAGGGTTGGCACATCGACCGCGAACAGGGGATTGCGATGCTTGCGTTGCAACTCTTCGCGCCACGCGATCAGTTCGTTGAGCACCAGCGTCATGCCATCGAGCGCATTCACGCCCAGTGCCGGGTCGCTCGAGTGGCCGGAACGTCCGTGCACGCGCACCGCTTCCATGCCGATGCCCTTGTGCAGGCGGATCGGTTTCAGCCCGGTCGGTTCGCCGATCACTGCATGCCGGCCGAGCCGGCGGTGGGTATCGAGCAGTGCCTTGGCACCGCACATGCTGCTTTCTTCGTCTGCCGTCGCGATAAGAATCAGCGGATGCTTGAGGCTGGACAGATCGACGTCACGGATCGCGTCCAGTACCACGGCGAAAAATCCCTTCATGTCGCAGCTGCCGAGGCCGTACCAGCGATCGGCGTGTTCGCGCAGCGTGAACGGGTCACTGCTCCAGCGTGACTCGTCGAACGGAACCGTATCGGTATGACCCGACAGCACCAGTCCATCGGGGCCGCTGCCGGCACTGGCGACCAGGTTGAACTTGCCCGGGTGGCCGACGATCGGCAGGTGTTCCACCTTGAAGCCGGCGCCCTGGCACCAGTCCGCGAGGTGGTCGATCACCTGGGCGTTGGACTGGTCCCAGTCCGGGCTGACACTGCTGACCGACGGCGATCCGATCAGGTGCTGCATCATCTGTTTCAGGGGCGGCTGTTTCATCGGCGCTAGCATTGGCCCGCGCACCGGGGGCGTCAAGTGGTGAACCGTCGGCGGCAATCCGGCTGCTGTCATCGACTTGCGAAATTAACCCCGCGACCACAAAGTGATGTTCGCCTTGATTCTGCCAATCGGACGCTCGATGGAAAGCTGGACCGAGTACACCCGTCTGTTCGCCGCCCTGTTGCTGATCGTCGATCCCTTCATGGCGGTGCCGATCCTGTTGTCGTTGACAGCGGACATGACGGCGGCCGAGCGGCGGTCGGTGGTCGGCGTCGCGGCTACCACGGTCGGCGGTGTGTTGCTGTTGGCGGCATTCAGTGGCGAGACCCTGCTGCATTTGATGGGCACCAGCCTCGGATCGTTTCGCGTCGGTGGCGGCATCGTGCTGTTCCTGATGGCGCTGGCGATGCTGCAGGCAGAGGTCGGGCGCATGCGGGTGACGCCGCAGGAGACCCGCAGCGATGCAGCCAGGGCCTCGGTCGCCGTAGTGCCGCTGGCGATTCCGCTGCTGGCCGGGCCGGGCGCGATCAGCACGGCGATCATCGGCATGCAGCGCTCGGATGCACCGTACCACTGGTTGGGTGTGGTGTTGGTGATCGTCGCCGTGAGCCTGGTGTTGTGGGTGGTGATGCGCCTGGCAGAGCCGATCGCCAGGCGCCTCGGTGATACCGGTCTGAACATCCTCAACCGGGTGTTCGGCCTGCTACTGGCCGCGATTGCCGTCGAGGTGATCGCCAACGGCCTGCGCCAGTTGTTCCCTTTGCTCGGACCACCCGCTTAGCGGTCTGCAGTGCATTGCGGTGTTTAGGGCAGACTGCGCCTGCCGTCGTGTTACAGCCAGCGGTTGCGTTTGAACCAGAACCACAGCAACAGGCCGAGTGCCGCCATGCCACCGAGCACGCCGTAAGCGCCCCATGGGGTTCGCAGCAACGGCAGGTGGTCGAAGTTCATGCCGAACACGCCGGCGATCAGGGTCAGCGGCAGAAAGATGGCCGAGATCACGGCGAGGAACTGGACCACCTTGTTGGTGCGCTGGCTGGCCGCAGCGAAGTAGATGTTGAGCAGGCTGTCGACGTCGTCCTGCAGCACATCGGCCTGGTGTTCGACCCGGCTCAGGTGCTCGGTCAGGTCGTTGAAGCGGACCTCGGTGTTGCGATCGATCGGCAGCAGGGTCTGTTCGCGCCACTCGTCGAGCACCGAGCGCTGTCGTGCCATCCGCCCGGCGAGCGTGCGCAGGCCGGTTCGCATGTGCATCAGCAGGCGCCAGTCATCGAATGGGTCGCGAGTGTCGAGCAGACGCGTCTGCAGTATGTCCAGGCGCTGCGCCACCGGCTCGCCCATGGCGAGCAGTCGGTCGATGATCTCGTTCAGCAGCAGGTGGAGCAGGACCGGTGTGCTGAGCGGGGAGCGTCGCGCGTTGGTCGACAGGCGTTCGTACAGCGGGTCGAACGTGGCGTCGTCCCGGTCATGGATGGTGATGATCACGTTGGCCGTGACCAGCAGCGCTATCGAGCGCGTGCCGGTATCTTCCGGTTCGGCGCCCGGGTCCGCGGCGCGCACGATCAACAGATCATACTCGTCGGTGCTGTCGAAAAATGGCGGGTGGGTGGTATTGCGGATATCCGCCAGGTGGCGATCGTGCAGGCGCGCGCCAAGCTGTTGGTCGAGGGCTTCGCTGCATTCCCTGGCTCCGCGGACGATGTCGATCCAGGCGATCTCGTCGCCCGATTCACGCTGGTCGTAGGGGCGGGCCTTGCGCGAAGGGCTGAAGATCAGACCGCGCGGGTTCTGCATCGCTCGTTCTCCACGTCCCCGGTGTATGCGATGGCCACGTTCAACCGCTGCGCCGGGTGTCGCTGAATGCGGCGAACAGGCCGAGCCCGATGTAGGTGATGCCGCTGAGACGCCGGCCCAGGTGGGTTGCCGCGGTATGTTGGCGCAGCAGGCTGCCGACGGAACCGGCGGCGATCGCGTAAACCGCGTCGGTCGAGGCGGCGATCAGTACAAACAGCGCCCCCAGCAACAGCCCCTGCAGGCCGGGATCTGTACCGGGGCTCATGAACTGAGGCAGGAACGCGGCGAAGAAGATCAGGGTCTTGGGGTTGAACAGCGCGACAATCAAGCCATCACGAAACACCTGGCAGCGGGATTCAACATGGCTGGGTACGGTGCCGGCTTCGCTGGCACGGCTGCGGCGCAGGCTGCGTAGTCCGAGGTAGACCAGGTAGAGCGCACCGGCATACTTGGCCACCAGGAACGTGGTCGAGGAAATGGCAAAAAGCGCCGCCAGGCCATACGCCGCACCGGCTGCACTGAGCAGGTTGCCGAGCGCCACGCCGGCGACCGATGCCAGGCCGGCGCGTCTGCCCTGCGCGGCGCTGCGTGCGACGATGTACAAGACGCCGGGGCCGGGTGTTATGGCCAGCAGCAGGCTGGCGCCGACGAATGCGAACAGCAACGGTGCGGCCGGTAGCAGTTCGGTCATGTTTGCATTTTCCTCGTCCACCTGATGCCGCTGTGCTGGGCGGCCCCGCTGCCTCTGTCCGAAAGGCGTGGTTCACACGGTAATGGCCACGGGTGACCGGCACAATGGTCGGCCTGCAGGCCGGTCTTGACCTGATGCTCAGGCGCAGTCGTCATCACCCTCGGCCAGCCGGTCGACCCAGTTGTCCAGGTGTTCCTTCTCACGTCGCAGGAAGGCCGGGTCGCTGTGCACATGCGCCATGACGTTGATACCCTGGCCATATGCCATCAGGCGCAGGGCCAGCTCGCGCGCGCGGCCGGCGTACCCGAGTTCGGCGAACTGGTCCGCCAGCCAGTGCTCGAACAGCACGAACAGGTTCTCGGCCTGCACCTGCAGTTGGTCCTGGTCCTTGCCCAGTTCGGTGTTCAGCGTTCCCATCGGGCAGCCGTAACGCATGATGGCATCGGCGCTGTTGGTGAGAATGGCGATGAACCGGTGCAGGCGTTCGATCGGCGTGCGATAGGTGCCGGTCCACGCATCCAGCATCTGGCTGATGCGCTCCACCCGGTAACGGATGGCCGCCTCGAGAATCTCGTCCTTGGTCTTGAAGTAGTAGTAGATGTTGCCGCGCGGCACGCCGGCGGCCTCGACCACGTC
>JAGRHE010000114.1 GCA_020445165.1 Gammaproteobacteria bacterium | reverse complement strand
TGGGGCCGCCCCCAGGGTTGCGCGGATGATGCTGCGGTCGCCCATGCGCAGCTGCGCGATGCTCAGCCAGCGATAGGCTGTGCGCAGGGAGGCGTGCGCGGTTTGCTTCTTCTCCCGGTACTGCTTGATGTGCTGGTACACGAGCCGGGTGAGCAGTTCGCGCTTGCGTTCGAGCAGGGCATGCCCGTCCTCGAGGAAACGCACCTGCTTGCGCAGGTTGAGCAGGGCACTCTTGGTCGGCGCGGTGCGCAGGCGTGTCATGCCGCATTCTCACCGCTGCGGTGGTAGTGCGCGAGGTCGGTTTCGCTGACCCGGGTCAGCGCTTCGCGTGGGAAGCGCGACAACAGTTCCCAGGCCAGGTTGAGTGTCTCGATGATGCTGCGGTTGTCGTCTTCGCCCTGGCCGACGAAATGCGCATCGAACTCACGCGCGAATTCGAGGTAACGACGATCGCGTGCAGACAATTCCTCGGCGCCGATGATCGAGGCAAGGTTGCGTGCCTCCTGCGCCTTGGCGTACATCGCGTAGAGCTGGTTGGCTACGCGCGGGTGATCGTCGCGCGTGTCGTCCTTGCCGATGCCGTCTTTCATCAGGCGCGACAGCGACGGTGCGATGTCGACCGGAGGGTAGACACCCTGGTTGTGCAGCTCACGCGACAATACGATCTGGCCCTCGGTGATGTAGCCGGTCAGGTCAGGGATCGGGTGGGTGATGTCGTCCGATGGCATCGAGACCACCGGTACCAGGGTCACCGAACCGTGCCGGTCGCGGATGCGCCCGGAGCGTTCGTAGATCTCGGCAAGGTCGGAATACAGATACCCGGGATAGCCCTTGCGCGCCGGCACGTCGCCCTTGGCAGTCGCGACCTCGCGCAACGCTTCGGCATAGTGCGTCATGTCGGTCATTACGACCAGCACGTGCCGGTCGAGGTCGAATGCCAGGTACTCGGCTGCGGTCAGGGCGACCCTGGGCAGGGCCAATCGCTCGACCGGCGGATCATCGGCGTGGTTGATGAACATGACCACGTTGCCGAGAACCCCGGAATCGGAGAACGACTCGCGGAAGAAGCGGGCATCGGTGTAGGACACGCCCATCGCGGCGAACACGATGGCGAAATTACTGGCTTCCCCGGGCAGGCGCGCCTGGCGCACGATCTGGGCAGCGAGCCGGTTATGCGGCAGTCCGGAAGCCGAGAAGATCGGCAGCTTCTGGCCGCGCACCAGTGAGTTCAGCCCGTCTATGGTCGATATACCGGTCTGGATGAACTCACGCGGGTAATTGCGTGCGGCCGGGTTGATGGCCGAACCGTTGATGCCGCGCGCCTCGCCGTCGACGATGGGTGGGCGTTCGTCGCGCGGTTCGCCAAGACCGTTGAATACCCGCCCGAGCAGACCCGGGCTGACCACCAGCGACAATGGCTGGTCGAGGAAGCGTACCCAGGTGTTGTCGAGATCGATGTCGTCGGTGCCTTCGAACACCTGGATCAGGGTTTCGTTCTCTGCCGCGAGTATCACCTGGCCGTTGCGTACATGTCCGCTGTGGTCGCGGATGCTCACGCGGTCGCCGAAGGCGACATCGGCGACGCCGCGCACGATCAGCAGGCCGCCCTGTGCCGCTTCGGCGCGGCGATATTCGACGTCGCTCATGATGTGGCCTCCGATCGCGGCGCATATTCACTGTGCAGTTTTGCCAGGTCGTTGTAGACCTCGGCGGCGAAGTCCGCCAGGGCCTCGGTTTCATCGCTGCGCCAGCTCGACTTGGCGCGCCGGATGCGTGCCATGGCCGGGTGTTCGGCCAGTTCCTGGACCGGTGCGCCGAGCGCGATGAGGTCCCTGCCGCGGTCGAAGACCTGCATGACCAGGTCGAGCAGCAGGAACTGCTTGCCCGGCGAGCAGTAGGAGTCGGCATCGTCGAGCGCGCTCTGTTGCAGCACCGCCTCCTTGACCAGCGAGGCGCCTTCCAGCTCCCAGCGCTGCGCCGATGACAAGGCTTCCGGCCCCACCAGGTTGACGATGCGCGAGAGCTCGGCATCGCGGGCCAGCAGCAACAGGGCCTGTGCCCGTCGCTGAGCCCAGGCACTGCTGATGTTTTCCTCCCACCAGCCGGCGGCAACCGACACGTCCTGCGAGAAACTGTCGACCCAGTCGACCGAGGGGTAGTGGCGCGCGTCGGCCAGTTCCTTGGACAGTGCCCAGAAGGTGCCGATGATCTCCTTGGTGTGGCTGGTGACCGGTTCCGAAAAGTCCCCGCCCGGGGGCGACACCGCGCCGATCAGCGTGACCGATCCGCGTTCGCCACCGAGTGTCTCGACCCGGCCGGCACGCTCGTAGACGGCGGCCAGGCGCGACCCGAGGTAGGCCGGGTAGCCTTCCTCGACCGGCATGTGGCCGAGCCGGCCGGCCACCTCGCGCAGTGCTTCGGCCCAACGCGAGGTGGAGTCGGCCAGCATGACCACGTCGTAGCCCTGGTCGCGGAAATACTCGGCCATGGTCATGCCGACGTAGATCGATGCCTCGCGCGCCACGACCGGCATATTGGACGTGTTGGCGACCAGCAGGGTGCGCTCCATCATGCCGCGCCCGGTGTGCGGGTCGACCAGCTGCGGAAAACTCTCGAGCACATCGACCAGTTCGTTGCCACGTTCGCCGCAGCCGACATAGATGACGATGTCGGCATTCGACCAGCGCGCGACCTGCTGCTGGACCATGGTCTTGCCGGCGCCGAAAGGTCCGGGTACCGCGCCCTTGCCACCTTTGAGCAGCGGGAAGAAGGTGTCCAGGATCCGTTGGCCTGTGATCAGGGGTTCGACACCGTGATCGCGTCGCGTATAGGGACGCGGAATGCGTACCGGCCAGCGCTGGAAGAGTTTCAGCTTGTGCACGTCGCCGTGTTTGTCACGGACCCGGGCAATGGTCTTGTCGAGGGTGTAATTGCCACCCGGCGCCAGGTCGATCAGTTCGCCTTCGATCCCGGGTGGAACCAGGATGCGGTGGGCGATGGTCTCGGTTTCCTGGACCTGGCCGAGGCGGGTTCCGGCCGTGACCCGGGTGCCGGTCTCGATGGCGCTGTCCGGTTCGAACGGCCATTCGCGTTTGCGATCGAGCGAGGCGACGCGCAGCCCGCGCGGGATATTGTCGCCGGCGATATCGGCGATCTCCTGCAACGGCCTTTGCACGCCGTCGAAGATACCTTGCAGCAGGCCCGGGCCGAGTTCCACTGTCAGCGGGTGCCCGAGTCCCTCGACCGTCTCACCCGGGCGCAGGCCCTCGGTGGACTCGTAGGCCTGCACCACGGCGTCCTCGCCATCGAGCGCGATGATCTCGCCGACGATGTCCAGACTGCCGATGCGAACCTGCTCCCCGTTGCGACCACCGGGCAGGTGGATGCGCAGGATCGGGCCGTTGATCTCGCGGATACGCCCCTGGCGTGACGTGCTCATTGCGGACCTCCGTTGCGCGCGCCGGCGAGGATGTCGCCCGGAAACAGCTGCTGCAGGATCACCCGTTGAATACGGGCCTGGTAACGTGACAGCCGGCCTTCGAAGCGATTGTCCACCTGGGCGCGATTGTCGATCGTGCGCAACTTGAGCCCGCCGCTGCCCCAGGTTGCCTGGTCGGACAGGCGGATATTGCGACCCGGTGCGGCGTCGGCAACCAGCACCGTCCATTCCTCGCGCAGCCAGTCGAGATCATCTGCAATGGCCTCAGCCTGCAGCTCGGCCCCCGGCAGCAGGTCAGCCGCCTCGCCGATCATCTCGACCAGCCATGCGCGATAGGCGGGGCGATCATTGCGCAGGGCATGCATACGCTGCGCGAGCTGGCCCTGGACAGTCTGGACCAGCTCCCACCGCAGCTGGTCCAGGCGGGCCTGCATGCGCAACTCGCTGGCTTGCGTGACGCGCCTGAAGTGACGTTCCGCCGCGGCCTTGGCGACCAGTACCTCGCGTTCCTCGGCCATGTGCAGGCGCTCAGCGGCATCGCGCAGGATTGTGTCGCGCTGGCGTGCCGCCTTGTCGCGAAACTCCTGCGCCAGCTCGTGTGCGCGGGTCATGATCGCGCCTTCGAGTGCTTCCAGTTGTGGTTGCTGAGACTGGCTCATGTATTGTCCTCTTCGAGCCCGAGCAGCTGCCGGATATGCTCGTCGACCGAGCTGTTCATGGTTTCGGGCCGGGTCAGCGACGGCACCTGGGTCAGCAGAATGCGGCCACCTTCATGACGCACCTCGTCGAGCTGGCGGCTGTTGGCGTCCGCCAGCGAGCTGTCGATAACGACGAAGGCATGCGCGCGCGTGGTCGTCAGCTGGTGCAGTAGTTCATCCAGCTGCGCCACATCCGCGTCCGGGAACACCTCGAATCCGGCCAGGCGGAACCCCGTGGCCAGGGATGCGTCGCCGAGAAAAATCTGGCGTGTCTGCTGCATGTTTCAGATGCGATTCAGCAACAGGATGGACAGCACCAGGCCGTAGATTGCGATGCCTTCGGCAAGACCCAGGTAGACCAGGGTGCGACCGAAGATCTCGGGTTTCTCCGACACAGCAGCCAGCGATGCCGCACCGATCGGGCCGACCGCAATGCCGGCAGCGATCGTTGACAGCGCCGTCGGCAGGGCGATGCCGATGAATGCCAGGCCCATCCCGATACTGATTTCCGATTGCCCGGCCAATGCATTCTCGATTTCGGGTGCGGCGAGTGCGTCGCTGATGCCCAGGAAAGCGACCACCAGTTGCCCACCGAAGAACAGGGCGATGTTGGCGGCGATGGTCGGTTTGAAGAACCTTCGCGCACGCTGTGGTTGCAGCGGGTTGTAGTGCAGGTAGATGCCGGTCGCGATCAGACCGAGCAATAGGCAGCTGAGCAGCATGACGATCGTGGACATGAGTTCTCCCGGTGATGTCTCAGGTGATCTGTGAACGGCCGATTCGCAATGGCCGGAATGGCGTACCGTCGCCATAGAAGTAGCGTGAAAAACCTTCGTAGTACTCGAGGCGCAGGGTCTGGATCGCAACGATGATGCCTTCGAGCACGATCACGAAAATATTGCCCAGTACCAGCGTGATCCAGTGACCAACCGTGCCCATGCCATCGGCAAGCGTGAACACGGCAAGTGACAGTGCCACGTGGTTTAGGCTGAATGCCGCGACGCGCAGGAATGACAGCGAACTGGTGATGTAACCCGTGACGATCTCGAAGGTTTCGATAAGGGTGGTGAAGATGCGTTCGCCATAGGGTGCGCTGGAGGTCAGCCATTGATACCCGATGAGCAGCATGAGCATGACCAGGATCAGCAGGCTTGCGATCGACGGGAATCCCCGCCCGTCGGCGAGGCTGATCATGCCGCCGAGCAAGGCCAGGTAGAGCACCAGGGCGACAACTCCGCCGCTGGCGAACAATGCGCCGCCGGCGTCGCCCGAGGCGAGGCGGTTGGCGATGGCGATGATCGATCCCAGGGTCAGGAACACCACGCCCCAGGCCAGCGCAACCTTGAGCATGTAGATGGGGTCCGACATCGGTGCGATCCACAGCGGTTCGATCCAGTGTTCGACGCCGAAGATGCTGCCATACAGCCATCCGAACAGCATCGCCGAGCCACCGGCCAGTGCGAACAGGTAGGTGAATGCGCCCAGGCGCCGGCGCAGCAGCAGGCCTCCCAGCACGATGATAGCGCCATGGCCGATGTCGCCGAACATCATGCCGAACATCGCGGCAAAGGTGACCGCAAACAGCACGGTCGGGTCGAATTCGCCGAAGCGCGGGATGCCGTACTGTTCGACCAGCTTGGCAAACGGCCGCAGCAGGCCGCTCGTCTGCGTGGGTACCGGCACCAGGTGGCGTTCATCGTCGCGTGGCGGACGCGACTGGATGATGAACGGCAGCTTGAGGTGCTCGTGCAGCATCTGTTCGAGCCGGGCGATGTGGGTGACCGGTACCCAGCCCTGGAGTGCGGCCAGCGGCCCACGGCCTCGCACGGATCCGCGCAGTTGAACATAGGGCTCGGCAGCATCTAGCAGCCGCTGCGCGCGTCGCATTTCCTGTCGATTGCTGTCGCGCCAGTTGCGCAGTTGCGCCTGCAACTGGTTGTGGCGATCATCGAGTGCCTGGGCGCGTTGAGCGAGGTCACGCTGCAATGCCTGCGGATTGTCCTTGAAACTGTCGGGAATGGTCAGGGTCTGGAACGCCGCAGCATGCAGGACGCTGTCGAGAACGGCGGCGTCCTCCTGTCGTCCGGCGACCAGAAGGCGCCGGTTGTCGCCGCTGCCGGCAATGTTCAACACCAGGTGGTTGGACAGTGCCAGAACGTCCTGCAGCCGGGCGAGGTTGGAGGCTGGTATGGTGCCGAGGCGCAGGTCCAGCTGGGTGTGTTCACCCTGTAGATGGTTGAGGTCGATTTCCAGGCCGGCGAAGTCCTGCAGTGAGCGCTCCAGGTTCTGCAGTTCGCGCCGGTCCTCTTCGATCCGATGCAATTCCTCGTCACAGGGTGAGCACTGCGCCCATGCTTCGGCCAGCCAGCGATCAACCTCGATCAGCTGTTCGCGCTGCAGGACCAGCGGTGGCATCGGCGTCTTGTCGGGTGGGTCGTCGCCGAGCAATGCCGTCAGGCGATCGAGATGGCCGCGTGCGCGCCTTACCCGGGCGCGGAAGTTATGCCCCGGTATCTCTGGCAACTCGGATTCGAGCAGACCCCGCTCGTCGGCGGCAAATGCGTCGAGCTCGGCCAGCACGAGGCTTGCGTGCGGCAGTTCGTCGCGCATCAGCGTGATGGTCACGTGACGCATCTGGGTGCCGGCACGAATCATGCGGCGGCCTCCCGCGACGATGGGTGCATCGCTTCGTGCAGCAGGTCATCACTCAGGCCATGCACGCGCGCGTGCACGATTGCGTAAAGCGCGCTGATCTCGAAGTAGCGGAGTACCAGGTAAGCAAGCACGCTGGTCAATGGCGACGGACTGCGCTGCATGGCACGTTGTGCGTGAAGGTTGAGTTCATCGCGCAGCGCGGCCTCGATCAGCGTGATGCGCTGAGGGACCTCGTCCTGGTGCAACAGGTTGGACGGCAGCAACGAGATCGCCTCGGTGAGTGTGTCCGCCTGCACGACCTGTTGCAGGGCGCGGCGGTTGAGCACGCGTCCGCCATCGATGGCGAGGAACAGCACTTCGCTCGGCGGCAGGTTGTAGTTGAAGCGGTAGCGCAGGCTCCAGACGACATTGTGCCGATCGACGATCCGTCCGATCAGGTCGAGCACTTCGCTGCGGTCGGTACTCGAGAGGTGTTGCGCCCGGTCGATCAGTTCGCTGTAAAACTGCTGGTCGAGCGTGGCGTCGAGCAGGAACGGGTCGGGGCGCTCTTCGTAGCGTCGGAGTGCCTGGCTGGCGATCCGCCGATAACGGGTATCTTTCAGGTGGCGCAGCAGTTCAGGCACGTTGTCCGTGTTGAGCAACTGTTCATGATTAAGGCTCAGGAAACCCGGCAGTACGAACAGGCTGCGTTCAATCTCCTCGTTCGGCAATTGCCCGATCTTGCCGCGTACCAGCGCTTTGATGTTGAGCAGTTCGTAACGACTGGCCCATTGCGTCAGCAGGCGCCTCGCCGGGCCTTCGAGCGGGCGGAGCAGTGCGCTGAGCTCATCCAGCCAGGCCTGGGTCAGGCGGCGTTCGAAGGCGGAAAGAGAGTCATTGGTGCCGCCTTTGCGGAGTGCTTCGTAGCCGATGGCCGATACCAGCTCATCGACCGGCAGTTTCGCCAGTTCATCGAGCCTGGTCGCGCCGAGCAGGTTGCCGCGCATGATCGCGAGCCTCGTGCGCAGATAGGCCTGGCTGGCGAGCCGGTTCAACGCTCGGGCCCGTGCGGGGATTTCAGGGTGGCTTCAAAGGCCGCTGCCAGTGCCTGTTGCTCATGGGCCTCGGCGGCGTCACGCAACTGGACGAGGCGTTCTTCGAAGCGTCGCTCCATCTCGGCAACTGTCTGTTGCGCACGCTGCTCGGACTTGTCCAGAAAGGAGGCATGCAGTTCGGGAATGCGCGCGGTAAAGCGCTCGTCCTGCTGACGTGCGTCGTGTGCCGCCGATGCCACCAGCAGTTCGGCGTCCGCCTGAGCCTTTTCGACCAGGTCGCGCGCGGCGTCCTCGGCGGCGAGCAGACGCTTCAGGGTATCGTCCACGAAAGTAGGCACTCCAACGGTGGCTTGCTGATGCCGTGGAGTCTAATGTCGGCTTGGCGAGCCTGTGTGGGATTGCGCGTTGTTTTTGACCTGTGTCAGACCCGGCTTCCGCGCACCCCGTTCAGCTGCGGCCAAGGATCAGGGCCAGCGCCACGCGCCGGTCTTCGGCGAGAAGAATGTTGTAGGTCCTGCAGGCCGCAGCATTGTCCATCACCTCGAACCCGACCCCCAGGTCCATGAGCAGTGCGAACACGGCCGGCTCGGGAAAAACCTGCTTTTCGCCGGTTCCCAGCAGCACCACTTCCGGTGGATCGTCCAGCAGTGCCGCCAAATCGTTGCTGCTCAGACTCGCGGCATCGGTTACGCGCCAGTCGGTGTGCAGACTGCCCGGTCGGATGATCAGGCTGGCCTCGAAAATTCGTTCGCGTACCTTGACCTGGCCGGGCTCGTACGCGGTTACGACATTGGCGCCAGCGGCGTTGTCCAGGGCCATCTTCATGGTGTCGTTCCCGCCGATCCGGATGTCGTGGGGGCAGGCCTTTGCGGGCTGTGGGGCCGCAGCATGAATTGCAAGCTAATCACCTAATTTCTTTGACATTTTACGCGTCGATCCTGTAGCTTACCCGGTTTATTTATCGCCCTCCAGCAGTCGAGGTTTTCCCGTGTCGTCTCCCGGAATGGAAGAGTTCTCCAGAATCAAACGCTTGCCGCCTTATG
>JAGRHE010000113.1 GCA_020445165.1 Gammaproteobacteria bacterium | reverse complement strand
AACACGTAGGCGATGTTCTCGACCCGTCCGTTCGGCATCAGGGTCGGGTGCGAGCCGCCGATGATGTTGATGTTGTAGCGAATAGCCATGTCACGCAGCGCTTCTTTGAAACGCGGAGTGTGCCGGCTCAACGCCTCGATCGATGCCGCGGGATTGAGTTCCTGGTCCTCGATCGACAACAGCTGTAGTGCGAACATCTCGGGGAAGACGACGAAGTCACCCTTGTAGTCGGCGACCACGTCGATGAAGTACTCGACGAACGACAGGAACTCCTCGAACGATTTGACGCGCCGCTGCATGTACTGCACGGCGCCGACGCGGACCGTATCCGGTTGACGCGCACCGTAGCGTTTCGTCGGGCCGGTATCGAGGTCTTCGGCAACCTTGGGGTTGCGCCATACCAGGTGCACGCCGTAGCCCAGCGATTGGCGATCGGAGTCGAGGTAGTGCGGGATGACACCGATCACCTCGAAGCCGTTGCGCAGCTGGAACGACAGCACAGGGTCGCGCTGCTTCTTCGCCTGGACCTGCTCCACGTAGGCCTCGACACTGTCGAACCTGCGCAGCCGGTTGGCCAGGGTCGGCAGACGGCCGGCGAATACGATGCCCTTGAG
Organism: Gammaproteobacteria bacterium; assembly: GCA_020445165.1. The sequence goes on along the minus strand of JAGRHE010000113.1, from coordinate 8,287 downwards.
TCCCAGGTTCTCGCACAGCGTCTTGCGCGCGTTGTACAGACGCTGGCCGATGCGATAGCCGCGGTAGGCAGGGTCGACGCAGACCTCCATGCCATACAGCCAGTCGCCTTTTGGGTCGTGGCGAGAAGCGTAGCCGTTGCCGGTGATCTCGGTCCAGCTGTGACTCTTGAGCCCGATCGCCTCGCCGACACGAAACGTTGCGCAGTAACCGACGACCTTGTTATCGACGACCGCGACGAACTTGCCTTCGGGAAAGTGATTGATCTGCCCGGTGACGGCACCCACCGTGTACGCGGAGATGCCGGTGCCCTTGTAGACACGTGCACTCAGATCGGCAATGGCACGGATGTCGGCGTCGGTCGCGGTACGCACACTCAGACGGCTGCTTGGGTTGTCGAGAGCGTTGGGCTTGTCGGCTGTCATGAATCCTCCTGGCTGGCTTCGGCATTTGCGTTGACAGGGACCAGTCTAGCGGGAGTGTCGGTAGCGCGACAGGACTGCGCCGGTTCTCGTTCTTCGGCCTGGAACGATTTCCGTTAACTGCGTATCGTCGATACGGACATCTTCTTCCAGGGGCACGCAATCATGTCGGGGTCGATCACACGCCGTGCCGCGGGCTTATGCTGACATCACTCGACCTGCTCCTGCTTCTGCTGGCCGGTATTGTCGGCGGCGTGCTGAACTCGATCGCCGGGGGCGGCAGCTTCATCACGTTTCCGGCACTGTTACTGGCCGGAGTGCCCCCTGTCGCGGCGAACGCGACCAACACCTTTGCCTCGTGCGCCGGCTACCTGAGTGGCGCCTATGCATTGCGCGATGATCTGCGTGTACATCGTGGAGATCTCGCGCGTATCGTCATCGTCAGCCTGCTCGGCGGAGGGCTGGGTGCATGGCTGCTGTTACAGACGCCGGCAGACGGATTTCGTGCCGCGATTCCCTGGTTGCTGTTGTTCGCCACGCTGGCATTCATTTTCGGTGCGCGCCTGAACCTCGCATGTACCCGCCTGGCCACACGTCACCGGTACGCCTCGCGGGTCGGCCGGGTCTTGTTGCTGTTGTTGCTGCTGGCAATCTGTGTCTACGGTGGCTTCTTCAATGCCGGCCTGGGCATCATTGCGCTGAGCTACCTTGCCTTGGCAGGCTACCGTGATATCAATGCAATGAACGGCATCAAGTTGATGCTGTCATCGTCGGTGTCCGTGGTCGCCATCCTGCTGTTCGCGAACGACGGCGTGATCGCCTGGCGCGCCGGTGCTGCAGTGCTGGTCGGCACGCTGGTCGGCGGTTACGCGGCGGCCTACGTGTCGCGCCGCTTGCCTCAGCGCTGGGTACGCCGGTTCGTGATCGTCATGGCGGTGCTGATCACGGCGTATTTCTTCGCTGTACCGTACTTGTCGCCTCCGGCGTGAGCAGGGGAACGGCGGTGGGTCCATGGTCCGTGGTCGCGGCGCTGTTCCCGATGCAGTCCCGGTAGAGTTCCAGCAGGCAACTTGTGGTCGCCGGCGCGCTCCACTCGGCGGCCTTATCGACCGCCTCGACGGCGAGTCGCTCGCGCAGTTGCCTGTCGGTCAGCAGTCGTTCAACGCTGGCAGCGAAATCGTCTGCGTCTTGCTGCGCGACCAGCCCGCCGCGTCGATCCGCCATGACTTCCGCGGTGCCCATGACCGCGGTGCTGACCACGGGAGTGCCGGCCTGCATGGCTTCGAGCAGCACCAGGCCCTGGGTCTCGGTACGCGAGGCGAAGGTGAAGACATCGGCGGCCGCGTAGCAATCGGGCAGGTCCTGCTCACGGCCGAGGTAGCCGACGAACCGGACATGCTCCTCCAGCCTCTTTGCTGCCGTCAGTTCGCGCAGGTGTTTCACGGCAGGACCTTCGCCGGCGATTACGAGCAGAATCGAGGGCCGCGCGTGGCGCACCCGGTCGACGACCTCGACCAGGAAATCGATGTTCTTCTCGTGCGCAACGCGTCCCACGTACAGCATCACCTCGCGTTGTGGATCGATCGCGTGGCGTTCGCGGAAGCGGCTGCCATCGCCGGCACTGAAGGCGCCGTCCGGGATCCCCGTCGGTATGACTTCGGCCCGCCTGCGGATGCCGTAACCGCGCAGCACATCGAGCATCGGTTGGGTGGGCACTACCAGGGCATCGACCGCCGCGCACTGGCTGCGGGAAAAACGCCGCGCCACGTAGCGCAGTGCGCTGCGCGGAAGCCAGGTGAGGTACTTGTCGAGGTATTCCTCGAAGTAGGTGTGGTAGGTCTCGATCACCGGCAGGTCGAGCAGGCGACCGATTTCGAGGCCGGCGTAATGGGCCGCGAACGGGGTATGCACGTGGACCACGTCGTATCCGCCGGCACGCAGCTCGGGCAGCTGCCGGCGCAGGGCCCGACGACGCATCAGGCGGTCTTCCGGGTCGAGGAACAGGTAACGCGACGGTACGCGCAGGATCTCGAACCCGTCATCGAACGCGTTCGGGTATTGCGGTGCGACCAGGGTCACCTCGTGGCCCTGTTGCAGCAATTCGTGACTGAAGGTGCGGATCGACGTGGAGACGCCGTTGACCCGTGGGAAGTAGACGTCGGAGATTTTCAGTATGCGCATAGGCTGCGCATTGGATGGCATTCAGGCGACCGCGTGATGACAGCCATGTGTCATCTTTGCGACAGCGTCAGTCGCCGGGTTGTGCGCCGAGCCGGCGCGCGATCTCCACGATCTGCGCGCGCGGCGGATACTCATCGGGGTGATCGAGCAGGTACTGCTGCCAATCGCTGAATGCCGACTGCAGGTGCGGGTCGGTGTTGTGGCAGCCGAGCACGCGCAGGCGGGCGTCGCCGCATCGCCAGGGACCTTCGCCGCTGAGCTGACCACGTACCAGGTGCGCGGCTTTGCCCGGTTGCGAATGATGCCAGTAAAGATCGAGGTAGAGCAGTCCCAGAGGATGCGGAAAACAGGCCGCAACCAGCTGTTCCGTGCCGTCGGCGTGGCGCAGGACCAGCGGGGCGCTGACGCTGTCGATCGCGGCCAAGGCTCAGCCGCACAGCGCGTCGAAGCGCGCCTTGAATGCATGCTCGCGCATCGCCTCGGCCTGCTCCTTGTCACCGATCGCCGGTGATTCCTCCCAGCTCTGGGTGGCGTGGTTGTAGACCGAGAAGCGGTATTGGCGACCCATCTTGAACACCTTGCTGACATCCTTGGCGGCCTGGGCCATCGCCTCCATCTTGCTCAGGCCTGTCGGGATGCCGGCATGCGCCAGCGGCCGGCCAGCCGCCGAGGGTGCGGCGGCCGGGGCATCGACCCGGTTGATGCGGTGATCGCGCGTTTCGCCGGCCGGGTTGAGTTCGAGCGTGTCGACATCCGGTACGCGCGAGACGATGTAGCCGGCCATCAAGCGGCCCAGCTTGTGATCTTCGTTTTCGAGCGCGGTCAGCAGCTTGTCGGCGGCGATCTGGGCACGCAGCATGCGATCGGGTCGCTCGACCCACTCGCGGTTCACCTGCCAGCCCTGGTCCATGTCGGCATCCATCTTGGCGAAGAAGTCCTGCGCCGAGTCCAGAAAATCCTCGGGTACGTTGAGCTCGAGCAATTGGTCGTCGATCACTACCTTCAGTATCATGTGCCTGTCCCCGGCGTCCGCAATTCTGGCCGCCCATTTTAAGCGCTTGGGCCGGTATTTTTCCCGGCGCGCCAGCGCGGAATTTCGTCCTGCCAGGAAACCGTTCGAATGCTGCTGCAAATTCCGGAACTGTTGAACAGTGCGCAGCTCGACAAGCTGCACCAGCTGCTGGCGCAGGCGCGCTTCGTCGATGGTCGGCTCACGGCCGGCATGGCGGCGAGCAAGGTCAAGCACAACGAGGAGTTGGCGCTCGAACCGGAACTGTTGCAGCGCCTGTACCGGGTCGTCATGGCCAGCGTCGGCCACAGTGCGCGCTTTCGCAGTGCGGTGCTGCCGGCCAAGGTGGCCGACTTCATCTTCGCCCGCTACCAGCCGGGTATGCACTACGGCGACCACGTCGACGACCCGATCATGGGACAGGGGCCGCGTTTTCGCAGCGACGTGTCGATGACGATCTTTCTCAATCCGCCGGAGAGCTACGATGGCGGTGAACTGGTGATCCGCACCCCGTTCGGCGAGCAGCAGGTCAAGCTTGGTGCCGGTGATGCAGTGGTCTACCCGTCGGCCAGCGTACACCGCGTGGCGGAAGTGACGCGTGGCGAGCGCCTGGTCGCCCTGACCTGGATTCAGAGCTTCGTGCGCGATGCGGCGCAGCGTGAGTTGCTGTTCGAACTCGACCAGTCGCGCGAGCACCTGCTCAAGTCGGATCCGGACAGCGATGTGACCAAGAATGTCGACCGGTCTTACGTCAACCTGCTGCGCATGTGGGCCGAGGTGTAGCGCCCCGGACAGCTTGTCCGGCGGCCGTTACCGTCACCACCATTCCGGCAGGTCGCCCGACAGGCCGGTGTCGCCGGCCAGCAGTTCGGCGATGAATCCCCGTTTATCTGGCAGGTCCCGGTAGTGCAGGTAGGCCTTCACCCCGAAGGCACACGGGTCCAGCAGGTAGTACATGGGCGAGATCTCATCGATGTCCGTGAAGCCCTCGATCGGGTACCTGGCCAGGATCTGCCGCCTGTCGGCCGCCGGCAGCGAGGCGAGCTGCGCCACATAGGCGAAGTATTCGTGCGCAACCAGCGTGCCGCCGCTGTCCGAAAAATACTGTTCGGCCAGTGCGTGCGCCAGTTCGTGGGTGACGAAGCTGGCGTACACCGAGCGACTCATCGGGGAGTGGAAGGCGGCCGCGTGTTCGCTGGAGCGCGAAAAGGTGATCAGGTCGATGCGCGCATCGGCGGCATCGTAGAGACCGATATGGTTGGCCTTGTTGGCAATGCCGTCAGGACGAAGGTGCAGCGTGATACCGGGCCTCAGCGCCAGCTCGTGCATTTCGAAAAAGGCTGCCGCCCGCTCGATACCCGTGCGTACCAGGGCCAGGTCGTCGCTGCCCGCACCATGGGTCTGGATGCGGACGTCCACACAAGCGGTTTCGGCGATTGCAGCGCCGGCAGCGAGCAGCCACAAGGTCACGGCCAGGCAGGCGCTGCGGACAGCAATTGCAATGGCTTGCGCGACGCAGTGCATGGCGTTCAGCTTAATGTTCACAGTACGTATTGCCAGTAAGCGAGCGCGAAGGCCGTGATCAACAGGCTGGCGCACAGGTTCAGCAGCAGCCCGAAGCGGAGCATGTCGGACGGGCGCACCGCGCCGGAGGCGACGGCGATCGCATTCGGCGGTGTTGCGATCGGCAGCATGAAGGCATAACTCGAACAGATTGTGGCTACCAGCAAGAACAGGATCGGGTCGATGGCGCCGCTGCCGGTCAGTGCATATACGACGGGTAGCATCATCGCGATCAGCGCCGTGTTGGAGGTGATCTCGGTGGCGAAGGTGACCAGCAGTGCGATCGCCAGCAGCAACAGCCAAAGGTCGAGTTCGGTCAGTGCCATCAGCAGGCTGCCGCTCGCATCGGCCAGGCCGGTCGTGTCGAAGGCATGCGCGATCGCGAAACCGGCGCCGAACAGCAACACGATCTCGTAGGGGATGCGGCGACAGTCCTGCCAGGTCAGCACACCGAACCCGGGCAGCAGCGTGCTGAGGCCGAACGCCAACAATATCGCTCGCTCGTCGAGACCGAGGCCGGGATAGAGTGGGCGGACCGGCGAGTTGGCCAGCAGCAGCACCAGCAGCGCGAGCAGCGTCAGCGCCAGCCGGCGTTGTGCCGGATCGAGGCGGCCCGAGGTTTCGGGTGCATCCACCTTGTTCCCGCCCAGCCCAAACGACAGCAGGGTTCCCATGACAAGGAACATTGCCAGCGCAAGCGGTGATACCAGGGCGACCCACTGTACGAAGGTCGGTGCTGCAAGGCCATGCTGGCCGAGAAAGCCGAGCAGGATCAGGTTTGGCGGCGTGCCGATCGGCGTGATGACGCCACCGATGCTGGCGCCGTAGGCGATGGCAAGGGCGAAGCGGACATTGAGCCGTCGCTGATCGGTCAGGAACATCGCCAGCGGCATCAGCAACAGGGTGGTGGTCGTGTTGGAAAGGAAGGTGCTGAGCAGCCCGGAGACCAGGGCCAGTGCGAAGATCATGCCGCGCGCCGTGTGCGGGAACACGGCCAGGATCCGGTAGGCGATCTGCTTGTGCAGACCGGTCGTCTCGACCGCGATCGCGAGCATGAAGCCGCCGATAAACAGGAAGATGATCGGGTTGGCATAGCTGCTGGCGACCGCGGGCATGTCCGCGATACCCAGCGCCGGGAACAGGATCAGGGGCAGCAGCGATACAGCACCGAGCGGCAGGCCCTCGTTGGTCCACAGCACGACCAGCAGGGTCAACATCCCGATCAATGTGGCCTGGGCGTTGCCGAACAGGGCCTGGCCGGCTGCGAACGCGAGCACGCCGGCGGCACTGGCCTGCAGCAGTTTCGGCCATGACGCGCGTTGCTCTGTTGCGGCCTGGGTAGGCATCCTGGTGCGCCTCGTCGTGTGCCGCTCGTGTCGGTGTCAGCGGATTTCCCGGTCCCTTGCCTGATTATCCGTCGATGACGCCGCTCAGGACACGTTCACAACCGCATCTATTTGATCCAGGAAATGAAAAAGCAGCCGGCAGGCTGCTTTTTCGATGACCAGTCGGGCCGCGCACGGCCCACCAGGTCGCTGCTCAGTAACCGCCCTTGCGCGCGATGTATGGCAGACCGGCAATGCGGTTGCCCTGTTTGCTCGGTGCGCCCGGGAACAGCCTGTACAGGTCCTTGCTGCTGATCTTCTTGCCCCAGATCTTGCCCATGTCCTTGTTGATCTGGCGTTCCATCGGCTGGTTGTTATTGTTGTTGAAATACTCGTCGCGCAGGTAATTCAGAACGTCCATGTGTTCCTGCGTCAGTTCATCCATCGTGTCATCGGCGGCAGCCAGTGCCTTGGCGACATCTTCGTCCCAGGCGTGCGGGTCGACGAGGTTGCCATTGTCGTCGAGTTCGATGCTCTTGCCGTTCACGTCCAATGCCATTTTTTTTGCTCCTCTTCAATAGTGACGAGTTTGAGTTGGCTTCTGCCCTTTTGGTCTTTCCCGGCCGCGGCGCCCGTTCGGCGAATCGGCGAGGGTGCGCCACCGATGACAACGATCGGTGGCGCAAATCTGGCGCGCAATTTTATTCGAATATCAGGATTTGTTAAACCTTGCGTGTACGGGCAGGCTTTTGGCGCGTCAGGCGTCGTCCTCGGATTTCTTGACCGCTTCGATGCCCTTGTGCGGTATGAAGATGCCGCAACCCATGTGGCGTAGCGGGCCGATGCCATCCTGCTGAATCCGAACCGACTCCTCGGCGCTGAGGTCGGCGAGCATGATGCTGCGGGTCTCGATCGGTCCGTCCGGCCCCTCGATCACGGCGGTCTTGCCGCATAGGGCCTTCTTGATGCGGATCCCGCGTTCGCCCAGCTGCGAGACGATACGCTGCAGAAATGCGTTCTCGTCGTCTGCCTCGCCCTCTTCGAGCACCACGTAGCGCGAGAAAATCGTGCCCTGGTTGGACAGCTTCTTCTGTTTTGCCTTGCCGATCCCCATGCGGCAGCCGGCGATCTCCAGATCGGTGCCGTTCAGTGCCTGCTGGACCTGTTCGCTGTGCTCCCTGGGTACGCGGATGGTCAGCTTGGTCCGGCGCGACAGGATCAGGCGCTGGCCGAGTTTCGGGTCGGGACGTTCCCAGCCGTTCTGTGAACCGGCCAGGTGGATGTTGTGCACGCCGATGCGCTCATCGTCGCCGATCGCAGGCACGTGCGCATGAATCGCGTCGGCCAGGTCGCGCGCATGGTCGACCGGCAGCTCGCGGCAATCGATGTCGAACACCAAGTCGACGATGTCGTCGGGTACCTTGAACTCTTTCGGTTTGTCGTCGTCTTGCCAGAACATGGTTGCTTACCTCCCAGCTTTTACAGCTGCGCGGTGTGTCAGTTGGCCGGGATCTGTGCCTGCAGTGCGTCGCGGTCGAACCACCACTGGTCCTGGACCAGCACGTCGACCACGTTGCGCAGACGTACCAGGAACTTGTCCGGGTCGTTGAGTTCCAGGCGTTCGACCCACAGGTCGAACTGCTCCTGGGTTTCCACCCCGCTGTGCCGGCGCGCCACGCGACCGAGCAATTGCTGGGCGAAGAAGGTCAGGCGTTCCTTTTCCGGTCCTTCATCGGCGCGCACGTCGGCGAGGAAGCTGGCGGTGGCGGCAGCGACCGCGGCACCGTTT
>JAGRHE010000112.1 GCA_020445165.1 Gammaproteobacteria bacterium | reverse complement strand
TGCGACGACATTCCGTGCGTAAATGCCTGCCCGACCGGTGCCCTGGATCCGGCGCTTACCCAGATCAACGATGCGCGCATGGGACTGGCCGTAGTGGTCGACCAGGAGGCCTGCATTGCGTTCCAGGGGTTGCGTTGCGAAGTCTGCTTCAATGTCTGTCCGGTCCGTGGAGATGCGATAACACTCAACTATCAGCACAACGATCGTAGTGGCAAGCACGCGCTGTTCATCCCGATAGTGCACTCTAATGCCTGCACCGGCTGCGGCAAGTGCGAGAAGGCTTGCATATTGGACGAGGCTGCGATCAAGGTGTTCCCGCTCGAACTGGCCAAGGGCATGCTGGGTAAGCACTACCGTCTGGGCTGGGAGCAGAAGGCCGAGGCCGGCGAGGCCTTGGTGACGCCAGATGCACCGCACCAATACAACCTGCCTGATGGTACGCGCTACGAGCACGGTGGACGTGGTCTGATCGTCGGTGAGGCCCCGCTGCCGCCACAGCCTCCGCAAGCACCAATTCGTCCGCAGCCACCACAGCCACCACAGCCACCGCAGCCGCCGGTATCGCCGTTTTCGAGGAATCCGCTGGATACCCTCAATCGCAAGGGAGGCCTGTGATGAAACCGGGTGAGCGACCGGGCACAGAGGCGATTGCTGTCAAAGGCTGGCTTGGCGCACATCGCTATCTGATCCTGCGTCGAATCAGCCAGTTATCGATTTTGGCGCTGTTCCTGGCAGGTCCGCTGCTGGGCATCTGGGTGGTCGAGGGTAATCTTGCGTCCAGCCTCACGCTCGATACCCTGCCGTTGTCCGACCCGCTGGTGCTGCTGCAGGTTTTGTTCGCCGGGCACGTGCCGGAAACTGCGGCGCTGATCGGTGGCGCCATCGTGCTGGTGTTCTATTTCATCGTCGGCGGGCGCAGCTATTGCAGCTGGGTTTGTCCGGTCAACATCATCACTGATGCGGCCGAGTGGTTGCGCAGCTGGCTCAATATCAAGGGTGGGGCGCGGTTCTCGGAAAACACCCGGAATTGGTTGCTGGGTGCCATCCTGATTGTCGCGGGGATCACTGGTAGCGTGGCCTGGGAGTTGGTCAACCCGGTATCGATGATCTATCGCGGGCTGGTGTTCGGCATGGGACTGGCGTGGGGCATCCTGGTCGCCGTCTTCCTGTTCGATCTGTTCGTCGGCAGACGTGCTTGGTGCGGACACCTGTGTCCTGTCGGGGCGTTTTATGGACTGGTCGGCCAGGCCGCTGTGGTGCGGGTATCGGCCATTCGTCGCGAACAGTGCGACGACTGTATGGACTGTTTTGCAGTTTGCCCGGAACACCAGGTGATCAAGCCGGCACTCAAGGGCGCCGGGCAGGGTATCGGCCCGGTGATCATGTCGGGTCACTGTACCAACTGCGGTCGCTGCATCGATGTGTGCGGCCGTGATGTCTTCGAATTCTCAACCCGATTCTCGAATCAACGCCCGGCGATTGCAGGCGTAAATCAACAACGAGAGGTGTCGTCATGAAACTGTCTGCCATTGTTACCCTTGTTCTGTTTGCCGGAATGTCTGGCCTGGCGTCTGCCGATCTCACGTCGTTACGCGGAAGCGAATCGATACCGGCAACAGCCCCGGCGCCGCCGGAATTCGACTACAAGAAAGATAAAGAAAACATCCCGCGCAACTTCGAGCAGCAGCCGCCGCTGGTGCCGCATCTGAGCGAGAAATACACAGTCAATCTGAAAGAAAACAAATGCCTTGAATGCCACATGAAACAACCCGGCAAGGACAAGGCGAAATCTGTCGAGATGAGCGAGTCGCATTTTATCGATCGCAATGGCAACAAGCTGGATAAGCCCAGTGCTGGCCGGCATTTCTGTACCCAGTGCCATGTGCCGCAGGTCGACGCCGAGCCGCTGATTGGCAGCAACTTTCAGTCGGTGCCGTTCATGGCCAAGTAGGCCGGGCGCCCGGATTCGTGCTGCAACCTCTCAAGGCGGTTGCAGCACGCAGAGCCTCAGCGCTTGCGCCGCCCCGCTCGCTTGCGAACCTGGTAAGCCGCGACATCGCGCATGATGTCCGAGTAGGGGAGTTTCTCCAGGGCGCCGAAACGGCTTTCGGCCTCACCCAGGGTCGCATCGATATTGTCGATGACTGACACGTTCGTCGTGTCGTCTCCGGCGAGCACCTTCAACAAACCGCGCATACCGCCTACCTGCAGCCGGATTGCCTTGCCGTGCGGCAGCAGTCGACGTTCCTCTTCGGTGCGCAGTGCAAAGCGCGCCTGCTCTCTTAGCAGTTCCAGCCAGCGCAGGCAGCGCTGCTGGCTCCGTTCGCAGTTGCAGTGGACGCCCTCGCGCTCGGCGATACAGAAGCGCTCGGCGCAGCGACAGCGGCACTCATTGGTCAGCACGCTCTTTTCGAATGCGCAGTAGACCTGGTTGACTTCGCGGTAGGTTTCGCGGAATGCGTCCTGGTCCATGTTGTCAGCCCCTGGTTGGCAAACGAAGCTGCATCGGGCCATGCCGACTGGCGGATACACACGGAGTTGTGCTGTGGAACGACATGCGGCGCGTCAGCCGTTGTCCTGCTTGAAGCGGTGGATCAGGCGCCGGTCGCGCTTGCTCGGCTTGGATGCCGTCTGCAACGGCGTGGCCAGGCGTGCCACGCGCAACGCTTCGCTGGCACGCTCGCGCCGACTGCGGCTGTCATCGCTTTCGATGTAGAAGTCCTGGGCCTCGACCGCCGGGCGACGCTGCTTGGGGAGTTGTGCGACCTCGATGTCCCATTCCAGGCCGGCCTTGCTGATCTGCAGGCGGCTGCCGATGCGCACCTCTTTGCCCGGTTTGGTGCGCTGGCCGTTGAGATGCACCTTGCCGCCCTCGACCGCTTCACTGGCCAGGGCGCGGGTCTTGTAGAAGCGGGCCGCCCACAGCCACTTGTCGATGCGCATCTTGCCGTCGGCGGTCATGGTTTCGATCAGGTCGGCGCGTCTTCCGAGGCGTCGAGGGTGTGTGCGGAGTCGCCGGGCATCGGCGGCGGGGCCAGGCCGAGCAGCGGGTCGAGCTTTCCCAGTGCATCCAGCTCGGCCATATCGTCATAGCCACCGACGTGGTGGTCGCCGATGAAGATCTGCGGCACGGTGCGCCGGTTACTGCGCTGCAGCATTTCGCTCATCAGGCCGTGGTCGAGGTCGATTCGCCGCTCTTCCCACTGCATCCCCTTGCGCTGCAACAGCATCTTGGCGCGCACGCAGTAAGGACACATTCCGGTCGAGTACATGACAATTTCCGGCATCGTTCTTCCTCCTTCTGGACGCCTCATCCTAGCAACCCGGGCGCTCAGGCGGAAATCGGGGTATTTACCCCCTTGTAGGGCACGGTTGCCGCGCTTGGTCGGTATCGGGCCGCATGGATATCATCTGCGTACTGTCGCACGAAAAAGGTTCGCGCCATGAAAGAGGCCACACCACGCACCATCCGCCTTCAGGATTACCAGCCGCCCGCCTACCTGGTCGATTCGGTCGACCTGGATTTCGATCTGCGCGAGCAGGGAACGCGCGTGGTCTCGCGCCTGGCGCTGCGCCGCAACCCTGAGGGAAATGGCGGTGATCTGCGCCTGGATGGTGAATCGCTGCAGCCGGTCTGGGTCCGGCTCGACGGTGTCGAACTCGATGCCAGCCGCTACCACATCGACGCTGAATCGCTGACGTTGACCGATCCGCCCGAGGCTTTCGTGCTCGAGAGCGAGGTGATCATCGCCCCGGAGTCGAATACCGCGCTCGAAGGACTGTACCGATCCGGCGGCATGTTCTGCACCCAGTGCGAACCGGAAGGTTTTCGCAAGATCACCTGGTTCGTCGACCGCCCGGATGTGATGGCGCGTTTTCGCGTGCGACTCGAGGCGGACCTCAGTGCCTTTCCTGTGTTGCTGTCCAACGGCAATCCGCTCGAAAGCGGCGAACTGGCAGCCGGCCGTCACTACGCCGTGTGGGACGACCCGATCCCCAAGCCCTGCTACCTGTTTGCGCTGGTCGCGGGTGACCTGCTGCACGTCGAGGATCACTACCGGACGATCGAGGGACGCGACATCCAGCTGCGCATCTACGTCGAGCCGGAGAACATCGACAAGTGTGAGCATGCCATGCGTTCGCTGGTCAACGCGATGCGCTGGGACGAGGAGAAGTATGGCCGGGCCTATGACCTCGACGTGTTCAACATCGTCGCCGTCAACGATTTCAACATGGGCGCGATGGAGAACAAGGGGTTGAATATCTTCAACTCCAAGTACGTGCTCGCACGCGCCGACACCGCGACCGACCAGGATTTCCAGGGCATCGAGGGTGTCATCGCGCACGAATATTTTCACAACTGGACCGGCAACCGGATCACCTGCCGCGACTGGTTCCAGCTGTCGCTCAAGGAAGGCTTCACCGTGTTCCGTGACCAGGAGTTCTCGGCTGACATGGGTGAGCGCGGGGTCAAGCGGATCGAGGACGTGCGTATGCTGCGTGCGAACCAGTTCGCCGAAGACGGTGGGCCGATGGCGCACCCGATCCGTCCCGACTCCTACATCGAGATCAACAACTTCTATACGCTGACGGTTTACGAAAAGGGCGCCGAAGTGGTGCGCATGCAGGCGCAACTGCTCGGTCCCGAGCGTTTCCGCAAGGCGACCGATCTGTACTTCGAACGACATGACGGTCAGGCGGTCACGACCGAGGATTTCGTGCGCTGCATGGTCGATGCATCGGGACTCGACCTGTCGCAGATGCAGCACTGGTACGACTATGCCGGCACCCCGCTGGTCAGCGTCGACGCCAGTTACGACGCAGGCGCAGCGTGCTACACGCTCGATGTCGAACAATCGGTTCCCGACACTCCGGGCCAGAAGGACAAACCGCCGTTCCTGATCCCGCTGGCGGTGGGCCTGGTCGGAAGCGATGGCCGCGACCTGGCCGTGAGCCTGGAAGGTGCAGGCGAGGCCACGCAGCACACCTTGCACCTGACGCAGGCGAAACAGCGTTTCATCTTCGAAGGGGTTCACGAGCAACCGGTGCCTTCGCTGCTGCGCGGATTCAGTGCCCCGGTACGGCTGGAGTTCGACTACAGCGACGAACAACTGATGTTCCTGCTGGCCAACGACAGTGACGGATTCAATCGCTGGGATGCAGCCCAGACGCTGACCCGGCGCGTGCTTCTGCGCATGGTCGGGCAGTACCGTGAGGGGATTGAGATGACAGTGCCCGATGGCCTGTTGCAGGCCTTCGGTGACGCTTTGGGTGACGGATCACGTGAACCGGCCCTGCTGGCGGAGATCCTCGGCCTGCCGGCAATCGGTTACCTCGGTGATTTCATGGATCGGGTCGATGTCGATGGCTTGCACCTGGCGCGCGAGACTCTGCGTATCAGCATCGGGCGGGCATTGCACGAACGATTGCTTGCGACTTACGAGGCGCTGGCCGAGCAGGGTGGTTACGAACCGAGCGCCGAGGCAATTGCGCGCCGCAGCCTGAAGAACCGTGCCTTGGCCTACCTGGTCGCGGCGGACGGGCTGGCTGGCGGTGAACGCTGTCGCGAACAGTACCAGCGGCAACACAACATGACCGACGTCATGGCGGCATTGTCCCTGTTGGCCGACAGTGATCATCCGGCGCGTGCGGCGGTGCTGGCAGATTTCGAACAGCGCTGGCAGAACGAGCCCCTGGTGATGGACAAATGGTTCAGTGTGCAGGCCATGTCCGTTCGTTCGCAGACCCTGGATGATGTGCGGCGGCTGATGCAGCACCCGGCCTTCTCGATGCGCAACCCGAACAAGGTGCGCGCGCTGATCGGTGCGTTCGCCAATGCCAACCCGGTGCGTTTCCATGCAGCCGATGGCAGCGGATACGCCTTTCTGCAGGAACAGGTTTTGGCACTCGACCCGGCCAACCCGCAGATCGCGGCGCGCCTGCTGCGCGCCATGTCGCGCTGGCGTCGTTACGACGATGCTCGCCAGGAGCACATGCGTGCCGTGCTCGAGACCATTGCCAAGTCCAAGGTGTCGAAAGACGTGTACGAGATCGCGAGCAAGAGCCTGGACGCTTCCTGATGCGATTGTTTGCCGGCGTGCGTGATACGCACGCATGAGCGGGATTCGCACCCACTGGTTCGAGGCGCTCAACCCGCCGATCTACCTGGTGTCGGTGCTGCCGGGTCTGGCGGTTCCGCTGCTGGCGGGTGGAATGCCCGCACACGCACTGGGGCTGGCGCTTGCGACGTTTGCCGTGGTGCTGTTGCAGCACGCCATCAACCTTTTCAACGATGCTGCCGACTGGCGCCTGGGTGCGGACGTCGACAAGCAGGACTCCTGGGTGCGCGTACATGCCGGCAGGGTGCGACCCGTCATCGTACATGCCGTGATCAGCATGCTGCTGGGTGGACTGCTCGGTTTGTCCGTGCTGTGGCTGCAGGGGCAGTGGTGGATCGTGCCGATCGCGCTGCCGTTATTGGTTCTCGGTTACCTGTACAACGCCGGTCCGCGACCGCTGTCGTACACGCACTTCGGCGAATGGGTCACCGGCGTGTGTTATGGCCCGGGAGTGTTCGGCGGCTTGTGGCTGGTGGCCGGGCAGCCGCTGGATACACGTCTGGTGGCAGGCGCGCTGGCGTTTGCTGCGCTGGCGATGGCCCTGTTGCTGTCGCATCAACCGCCACAGATCGAGACCGACCGCGCGGCCGGAAAGCATTCGTTTGCCGTGCGCTACGGTGCGCAGGCGACGAGGCGTGCAGCATTCATGCTGTTCCTGCTGTTTGTCGCTGCCACCTTGGCCGGCTCGGCGCTGCTCCTGGCATGGCCGTGGTTTGCGCTGCTGTCAGCGATTGCAGTGCCGATCGTGCTGCGCCTGTCGCCGGGTATGGTCAATCCGAAACGAATCCTGGTCGCGGCCAGTGCCCTGATCGGTGCGGGCCTGTCGTTCACGCTGCTCAGCCAGCACTGACCCCTGTCTGACACAACAACGCAGTGCATGCGTTTATCCGGAACCCCGTCCCGGTGCACACTGCGCATCCGATACAACCGCAACGGGCAAACCGATGAGGGATCCGGTCATCATTCTCGCCGACAATGGTTCGACCCGGGCCGGCGCAACCTTGAGCCTGCGCAGGATTGCCGGGCGGCTGTCTTCGGTCTGCGAAAGGCCGGTGCACGCGGTGTCCCTGCAGCATGTCGATCGGATTCCTATTGGTGAGCTGGATGGCGAACCGGCGCTGGTGCTGGCCGATTTCCTGCGCGAGCAACTGGAGCGGGGCAGGCATTGGTTCGTCATCGTGCCGCTGTTTTTCGGCAGCAGCCGGGCCCTGTCTTCGTTCATCCCGGAACAGGTGCGCATCCTGCGTGAACAGTACGCCGCGCTGCGCGTCGACCTGGCTGAACCGCTGGTGCCACTGCCACAGGGCGAGCCACGGCTGGCCGCGATCCTGGCCGACAACGTTGCGTCAGTGGGCGATCAGCTCGACAGGGTGCCGGACCGGATCGTGTTGGTCGACCACGGTTCACCGTTGCCGCAGGTGACCGCGGTACGTGAATACCTCGCCCGGGAACTGGCCACGCTGGAGCCTGGCAGCGTCGTCGAACAGGCAGTCATGGAACGTCGCACCGGGCGTGAGTATGACTTCAACGGCGAGTTGCTGGAGGAAGTGCTGCAGCGTCTTGCTTCAGAGGGTGCGCCGATACGGGTGGTACTGGCGATGCTGTTCCTGTCGCCGGGACGCCATGCAGGGCCCGGCGGAGATATCGAAGAGATCTGTGTCCGGGCGATGCAGCACCATCCCAACCTGCAGGTTGTCGTCACGCCGCTGATCGGCGAGCATCCGCGTCTGGCGGAAATCCTCAATGACCGGCTGAGCGCGGTCCTAACCGGTTGACGCGCCGCGTTCAGCGCTTGGTGCTGCGGGTGGCGATTGGCAGCAGCCCGCTCGGTTGCACGTCGACCAGTTCGAGGCAGCGGCTTTCCGATGCTGAGTACTTGGTCAGGTCGCCGACATGGCAGTTGCGCGCCGCGCTGACCTCGACCGATCGCACCTCGTCGCAGCTGATGCCACGGAAGCTGATCTCCTGGTACTGCGAGTTGGTGGGCTTCACATATGAGTATCCACGGCTGACCGTTTCAAACGGTACGCCCTCGTCCTTGTAGGCGGTGAAGCGCAGCACCAGCGAGCGGATCTGTGCCGGCAGGTCATTCTGCAGGCGCAGGCCGAGTCGGCAGCCGCGCGCCAGGTCGACCTTGTTCTCCAGCGAAAGCCTGGCCTTCGGTTCGCCAGTGGCCTCCTGCCGTACGAATTCCCACTTGCCGTTGTCATGCAGCAGCACTTCGCGCCCGTCGGAGGTCACGGCGGTCAGCTCGGCCGCGGTCACCGGCACGGTCAGGGCAAAGGTCAGGAACAGGGACAAACGCAGCGACATCGAATGGACTCCAGCGGGTTCTGCCAAAGGCTCATGCTCGCACGAAGGCGGGGATGATTGAAGTCCAGTGAGGCGATCGGGGGCGCGCTGCCCATGAATACGTGAACGGCGTTCGTTGCTCCAGACCGTCTTGGGAACCGTATGCCATGAACAAGGAGACTTCGAAAACTGGGGCATTCAGATGTGCCCATGGCGGACGTTTGCCAAACCGGCGCGCCAGCCCGGCCAGTCTTGTCATCCGTATTTGTAGTGCTTCACTTCGCGCCGCCCGGATTTGCTCTGGTGACGGCGCAGGTTGCGCTGCATGATGATGCCTTCGGGTTTCCACTCCAGGCCGGCCAGTTCGATCGGTGGATAGATGTCGTTGAGAGCCACCAGGCGTTCGCCGTGCTCGTCCTTCAGGTATTGCCGGAACCAGCGTACGCCCTCGACCAGTGCCATCACGAACATGCCGTGCTGACACCAGTCGGACGGTTCGACCACGACGATGCATTCATCCGGGAACTCCGGTTCCATGCTGTCGCCG
>JAGRHE010000111.1 GCA_020445165.1 Gammaproteobacteria bacterium | reverse complement strand
CATTAAGATTATCTGCCAAGCTACTGATTTTATTCTCATTGCTGAAATCGACATTCGCCTTCGATGCAGCCAGACCCAGCAGTCGGTACAGGGCACCGGAATCCAATACATGCCATCCCAGGTGGTCGGCAACCCTTTGCGTGACCGTGCCCTTGCCGGATCCGCTTGGACCGTCGATCGTAATAACCGGGACGAAATCAGACATCGGCGATACCGACCCGCGAACCGACACCGGCGGCGAGCTCGACGAATCGTGGGAAGGAGGTGCTGACATTGGCGCAGTCGTCGATCAGGATCTCGCCGCCAGCCCGCAGCCCTGCCATCGTGAAGGCCATGGCGATCCGGTGATCACCGTGACTGTCCACCTGGCCGCCGCCGATCCCGCCGCCACGGATCACGATCCCGTCCGAGGTTGGCTGCGCATCCACGCCAAGGACCTTGAGACCATCGGCCATGACCTGGATCCGGTCGGACTCCTTGACCCGCAGTTCCTCGGCCCCGGTGAGGACGGTCTCGCCGTCGGCACAGGCTGCAGCGATGAACAGCGCGGGAAATTCATCGATCGCCAGGGGCACCTGGTCTTCCGGGATCCTGATCCCACGCAGCGGTGCGGCGCGTACCCGCAGATCCGCCACGGGCTCTCCCCCCACCTCGCGCGGATTGATGACCTCGATGTCTGCACCCATCAGGCGCAGGATCGAAATCACACCATCGCGCGTCGGGTTCATGCCGACGTGCTCGAGCAGCAGGTCGGAGTCAGGCGCGATAGTCGCACCGACCAGGAAGAATGCCGCTGACGAAATATCGGCCGGCACGTCGATATCACACGCAGTCAGGCGCCCGCCCCCTCGCACACAGATCCGGTCGCCAGTGCGTTCCACGGGATAACCGAACCCGCGCAACATGCGCTCGGTGTGATCACGGGTCGGCGCCGGCTCGCTGACACAGGTCTGGCCATCGGCGTACAACCCTGCGAGCAGCAGGCAGGATTTGACCTGCGCACTGGCCACCGGCAGTTCGTACTCGATCGACCGCAGCGACTCAACGGGGCGGATGCGCAGCGGTGCCCTTTCACCCGGCTCGCTGTCGATGACCGCACCCATCATCGACAAGGGTTCGATCACCCGCTTCATCGGACGTGACGACAGGGAGCGATCACCCACCAGGGTGACCTCGAATCCCTGCCCGGCCAGCAGGCCCGACATCAGACGCATCGAGGTACCGGAATTGCCGAGATCCAGTGCAGCTGCCGGTTTTTTCAGACCGTCGATGCCGACGCCATGTACAACCACCCGGCCGTCGACCGGCCCTTCGATCTCGACACCCATGGCACGAAATGCCTTCAGTGTGGCAAGACTGTCTTCACCTTCGAGGAAGCCGCTTACCCGGGTCACCCCGTCAGCCAGGGAACCGAGCATGATGGAACGATGCGAGATCGATTTGTCTCCAGGCACACGCAGCGTACCGTGCAGACGGCCACCTGGCTGGACGGAGAAACGAAGCTTGCTGGACGACACGGCCGCACTCTCGAATGGAAAGGGCCGCAAGGCTAGTCGTCGCAGCGAAAAAACACAAGTATTCGTTGATAAAACATGGCCTTAAGCGGCCATCGACCGGGCAGCAGGCCGATCACTTCAAACCATCGACATAGCGATCACGGGCCGCTTTTGCGCGCTCGAAGATCTCCAGCAAGGCATCTGCATCCGCGTCGCGGATCCGTTCGGCAAGTAGCTGCAGTTCGCCGGCGAACGCGTTCAGCATGGGACCGAGTGCGTCGCGGTTGGCGACGCAGATATCGCGCCACATCACCGGGTTACTCGACGCGATGCGAGTGAAGTCACGGAAGCCACCGGCGGCATAGCGAAAGATCTCGTCGTTCTCTTCCATACGCGACAACATGTCGACCAGGCCGAATGCCAGCATGTGCGGCAGGTGGCTGGTCGCCGCCAACACTTCGTCGTGATGAGCAACCGACATCTCGGTCACCTCGGCACCACATGCCTGCCACAACTCGCGCACCCGCTCGACCGCAGCCGGGGCGTTCTCCGCCAACGGGGTCAGGATGATGCGGCGGTGCTGGTACAGCTCGGCAAACGACGCCGCAACACCGTTGTTCTCGGTACCGGCGATCGGGTGCCCGGGTACGAAACGCGGCAGCAACTCGGGCGCGGCCGCCCGGCAATCCTCGACCACGCTGCCCTTTGCACTGCCACCGTCAGTGATCAATGCTGCAGCCGGCAGGTTGCCCCGCATTGCAGTGAACGCATTGCGCATCGCGCCCAGTGGCACAGCCAGGAACACCATGTCTGCGCCACTCACTGCCTCGCCGATGTCGTGACTGTAACGATCGATGACGCCCAGCTCGACGGCCAGGTCGAGGTTCTCACGACCGCGACCGCAGCCGACCACTTCGTCGACCACACCGGCAGCACGCAGCGCACGTGCGAGCGAACCGCCGATCAGACCGACTCCAATGATCGCCAGTCGGCCGATATGTGCGCTCAAAGGACCCGCTCCAGTGCCTCGAGGAAACGCGCGTTCTCCGCTTCCAGGCCGATACTCACCCGCAGGTGATTGGGCAGACCGTAGTTGGCGACCGGTCGCGTGATGACACCCTGCTGCAGCAGGGAGCGGTCGACGACCGCTGCCTCACGTCCCAGGTTGATGGTCAGGAAATTTCCGTACGACGGGATGTGGTCCAGGCCCAGTGCTCTGACTCCGTCGACCAGCTGGCGCATGCCGCGGGCATTGATTGCCACGGACTGCTGCAGGTGCTCGCGGTCGCGAAGTGCCGCAAGCGCCGCCACCTGGGCGAGGCTGTCGACATTGAACGGCTGGCGAACCCGGTTGAGCAGACCGGCGACATCCGGATGCGAAAGGCCATAACCGACCCGCAAGGCAGCCAGGCCATACGCCTTGGAGAAAGTTCGCGTGACTACCAGGTTGTCGAATTCGCCCAGCCAGCGGCTGGCATCCGGGTATCCATCGTCATCCACGTACTCGAAATAGGCCTCGTCGACGACGCAGATCACGTTCGCCGGCACGGCCTCGACAAAGGCCCGCAGTTCCGCTTCGCGCAGCAGGGTGCCGGTTGGATTGTTGGGATTCGCAATCCATACGACAGCGGTTCTCGACGTGATCCGCGCGCGCATGGCATCCAGGTCATGCCCGTAGTCGGTCGCAGGAGCGACAATCGCTTTGGCGCCGACGGCCATACTGCAGATCGGGTACACGGCAAACGCGTATTCGGAAAACAGGCTTTCCCGCCCCTGGCACAGGAAGGCGCGCGCGATCATGTCCAGCACATCATTAGATCCGTTACCGACCGTCACCGAAGCCGGGGACACACCGTGCAGCTCGGCCAGCGCGGCACGCAACTGAAACGCTCCTCCATCCGGGTAGCGCGCAAGCTGCGGCAGCTCGGCCTGAATCGCCCGCACGACTGACGGCGCCGGACCCAGGGGATTCTCGTTCGAAGCCAGCTTTATCGAATTCCGTACACCGAGTTCGCGCTCCAGTTCCGAGACCGGCTTTCCCGGTACGTAGGGTTTCAGAGCCGCCAGTCCGGGAGCCGCCAGGTCGATGAATCGATTAGCCATGTCCGTTAATCCTTGTGCGGCAGGCGGCTTGCATGAAACGGCTGCCGCCTTCCTGAATGAATCCGCGGCTAGATAACCGCTTTGGGATAAGAGCCGAGTTCCTTGTACATCCCGGCATGCTGGCGCAATGCAAACAGCGCCGGCGCCAGCGTCTCGTCATCGCGGTGTCCGTTAACGTCGATGAAAAAGACATAGTCCCAGTTGCCTCGCCGCGAAGGACGCGACTCGATCCGCGTCATACTGATGCCATGTTCTGCAAGCGGCGCCAGCAATCGATGCAGACCACCCGACTCGTTGCGGATCGACAGCAACAGGCTCGTCTTGTCATCACCGGAGGGCGGTACCGATTGCCGTCCGATGACCAGGAAACGCGTCGTGTTACCCGCATCGTCCTCGATATTCGGCACCAGTACCTGCAGTCCGTAGATCTCCGCCGCAGTTACGCCGGCAATCGCTGCCGAATGCTTGTGCTCACAAACCCGCTTCGCCGCTTCGGCATTGCTGCCGACCGGCACGCGCTCGACCGTCGGCAGATGACGATCGAGCCAGCCGCGACATTGTGCCAACGACTGCTGGTGGGAAAAGACGGTCTTTACGTGGCTGAGATCCGGATCGCGGCCGAGCAGGTTGTGGTGGATACGAAGTGTGACTTCGCCGCAAATCTGCAATGGCGAATTCAGGAACATGTCGAGCGTATGGCTGACCACGCCTTCGCTCGAATTCTCGACCGGTACCACGCCATAGTGGCAGCTGCCGCTCTCGACCTCCTGGAACACGTCCGAGATCGCCGCCATCGAAACCGTCTTTACCGCGTGACCGAAATGCTTCAGCGCGGCCGCCTGGGTGAAGGTGCCCTCCGGTCCCAGGAAGGCGACGTTCAGCGGCAGTTCCAGCGCCAGGCATTCGGACATGATCTCGCGGAACAGGCGCGCCACCGCTTCGCCGCCCAAGGGTCCGGTGTTGCGCTCCTTCACCCGGCGCAGGACCTGCGCCTCTCGCTCGGGACGATAAAAGACCGCGTTCGGGTCGGATGCCAGCTTGATTCGGGCGACCTCCTGGGCGGCAGCTGCCCGCTCGTTCAGCAGTTGCTGGATCTGCGCATCGATCTCATCGATGTGGTCACGGATCTCGCCGAGATGGTCCTGTTCGCTCATAGGCTGGATTCTAGCGCGCGCAAGGCGGTCTGAAAGTCAATCCTCAAAGCCGGGTATCCGGTTCACGAGCAGCCCAGCTGCCGGACCGAAAGCACCCCGGCAATACCGGCAATCCGGTCCAGCGCATCGTCCGACGGCGGTCCATCGACATCGATCAGCGTCACGGCGATTTCACCCCGCGACTTGTTGAGCATGTCGACGATATTCAATCCGGCGTCGGCCAGGTCGGTCGAGATCTGGCCCAGCATGTTGGGCACATTGCTGTTGACCACCGCCAGACGGTGTCCACCTTCGGCGCGTGGCAGGCTGATCTCGGGGAAGTTTACCGAGTTGGTGACATTGCCATTCTCCAACCAGTCCCGTACCTGGTCGGCGACCATCACCGCGCAGTTCTCCTCGGCTTCCGCGGTCGATGCACCCAGGTGCGGAAGCGTTATGACGCGCGGATGGTCCTTGAGCAGGTTGCTCGGAAAATCACACACGTAAGCGTACAGATGGCCGGCGTCCAACGCGGCGACGGCGGCCTCGTCGTCAATGATGCCGTTGCGTGCGAAATTGAGCAGTACCGATCGCTTCTTCATCAGCTTCAAGCGGTCGGCATTGATCATGTTGCGCGTGGCATCGGTCAATGGCACGTGGAAGGTGATGAAGTCCGAGCGTGCAGCCAGGTCATCGACCGACAGTGCCTGCTCGACATCTGCGTCCAGCGCCCACGCCGCACGCACCGTAATGGTCGGGTCGTAGCCGATCACCTTCATACCGAGCGAACGCGCGGCATTCGCCACCTTGACGCCGATTGCACCCAATCCGATTACGCCGAGGGTGCGCCCCGGCAACTCGAAACCGACAAAGTTCTTCTTGCCGGCCTCGACATCCTTGTTGATGGTTGCATCGTCACCACTCAGGCCAGACGCGAACCGCCATGCCTGCCCGATGTTACGCGCAGCCATCAGCATGCCGGCAACGACCAGTTCCTTGACCGCGTTGGCATTGGCGCCCGGCGCATTGAACACCGGGATACCTGCTTCGGTCATCCTGTCCACCGGGATATTGTTGACCCCGGCTCCGGCACGACCAATCGCCTTCACCGACTCCGGCAACGTCATGTCATGCATCTTCGCGGAACGCACCAGGATCGCGTCCGGATGATTCAGCTCAGACGCGATTTCATAGCAATCACGCGGAAAGCGGTCGAGTCCAACGACCGAGATATTGTTCAGTGTTTGGATCTTGTACATCTACCCCATCCCAAAAAAGTCTCTTGGACGCAGAGTACACAGAGGAGCGCAGAGGACGCAGAGAAACAACCGCTATGGGCGTCGGGTCCGAACCAATTGGATCATCCGAACAACCGTAGGTTAGCAACAAGAACCTCTGTGGTCTCTGCGCTCCTCCGCGACCTCTGCGTCCCGATTTGATGCTCAGCCGTTCTTGCGTTCGAACTCGGCCATGAAATCGATCAGCGCCTTGACGCCTTCTTCCGACATCGCGTTATAGATGCTGGCGCGCATGCCACCGACCGAGCGGTGACCCTTCAAGGTCTTCAGTCCGGCCTGGCCGGCCTGTTTCAGGAACTCGGCATCGAGGTCCGGGTTGGCCAGCGTGAACGGCACGTTCATCCACGAGCGACAGACCGGATCGACAGGGTTGGCATAGAAATCCGAACCGTCAATCGCAGCATAAAGAGCAGTTGCCTTGCGTTGGTTGATCTCGCCCATGCCTGCCAAGCCGCCCTGCCCGATCAGCCACTTGAACACCAACCCGGCCAGGTACCAGCCGAAGGTGGGCGGCGTGTTGTACATCGAATCGTTGTCGGCGTGGATCTTGTAGTCGAACATCGCGGGGGTGCCGTCGATCGGCGTGCCGATCAGGTCTTCGCGCACGATGACGATGGTCAATCCGGCCGGACCGATGTTCTTCTGTGCGCCCGCATAGATCAGGCCAAAGCGCGAGACATCAACCGGTCGCGACAGGATGGTTGACGACATGTCAGCCACCAGCGGCACATCACCGGTGTCAGGGATATATGGGAACTCGACACCCTCAATCGTCTCATTGGGCGTGTAATGCACGTACGAGGCACCAGCTGACACATTGATGTCACCGGCTACCGGAAGTGACGTGAACTTGCCGTCCTGCTCGCTGTTCACGGTCACCGCGACGTCACCGAACCGCTTCGCTTCCGCGATTGCCTTCTTCGACCAGGAACCGGTGCGGAAGTAATCCGCCTTGCCGGTGCGGCCAAACAGATTCATCGGGATCATCGCGAACTGGCTGGAGGCACCACCCTGCAGGAACAGCACTTTATAGTTCGACGGGATGCCCATCAGCGTGCGCAGGTCGCTTTCCGCTTCCGCAGCAATCGACATGAATTCCTTGCCGCGATGGCTCATTTCCATCACCGACATGCCCGAACCATGCCAATCCAGCATCTCGGCCTGGGCCTGTTTCAGAACCTCTTCGGGCAGCGCGGCCGGGCCGGCGCTGAAATTGTATACACGGGTCATTGTTGGTGGTCTCTATTCTGGTAAACAGTCTCAAAACTCGAAGGCCGCGAAGGCGCAAAGAAGGCTAAGTTTCGTAGGCCAAGTCTTTGCGCCCTTTGCGTCTTTGTGATCTCTGCGTTCCGATACTCGATGCCCGATCAGCGTCTCACCGGCCGAGTTTCGTTACTCGGTGGTCGCCTCATCTTCGGCAGAACCCTCATCGCTGTTCTCGTCTTCGCCGTCCAGCGCCTCGATACGTTCGATCCCGATCAGACGCTCACCCTTGGACAGCCGGATCATGGTCACGCCCTGGGTATCGCGTCCCATCTGCGAGACATCGGCCACGCGCGTGCGCACCAGCGTGCCACCATCGGTGATCAACATGATCTCGTCGCTTTCTTCGACGCGGACGGCACCAACCTGCTCGCCATTCCGCTCCGAGGTCTTGATCGAGATGACGCCCATGCCGCCGCGGCCTTTGACCGGGAACTGGTCGATCGTGGTGCGCTTGCCGAAGCCATTCTCGGTCACCGTCATCACGTCGCCGTCATTGCCGATGATCAACGAAATAACACGCTGCCCCTTGCCGAGCTTGATACCACGCACACCGCAGGCGGTACGTCCCATCGCGCGAACGTCGGACTCTTTGAAGCGGATCGCTTTTCCGGCCGACGTAAACAGCATGATGCTTTCGCTGCCGTCGGTGATATCCACCCCGATCAATTGATCGTCTTCGCGCAGGTCGACAGCAATGATGCCGTTCGAGCGTGGCCGCGAGAAATCGACCAGTGGGGTCTTCTTGACCGTGCCCGAAGCGGTCGCCATGAACACGAACCGGTCTTCGGTATATTCACGCACCGGCAGAACGGCATTGATGCGTTCGCCCTGCTCCAACGGCAACAGGTTGACCATCGGCCGCCCGCGTGCCGTGCGCCCTGCCTGGGGCAGCTCGTAAACCTTGAGCCAGTAGCACTTGCCGCGACTGGAGAAGCACAGAATCGTATCGTGGGTGTTGGCGACGAACAGCTTGTCGACGAAATCCTCGTCCTTGGTTGCGGTCGCCGTCTTGCCGCGTCCGCCGCGGCGTTGCGCCCGGTAGTCGCCGACCGGCTGCGACTTGGCGTAACCCTGGTGCGACAGCGTAACCACGACATCCTCTTCGGTGATCAGGTCCTCCAGCGTCAGGTCCATCTGGTTCAGCACGATCTCGCTGCGCCGCGCATCGCCGAACTGCTCACGGATCTCGGCCAGTTCGTCACGGATGACCTGCATCAGGCGATCCGGGCTGGAAAGGATATCGAGCAGGTCGGCGATCCTGTCCAGGATTTCCTGGAACTCCTTGATGATCTTGTCCTGCTCGAGGCCGGTCAGTTTCTGCAGCCGCAGATCGAGAATCGCCTGCGCCTGCGTCTCGGTCAGACGGTAGCCTTGGTCGGTGAGACCAAAGCCGGGCGGCAGGTCTTCGGGCTTCGACGCATCGGCGCCGGCGCGCGACAGCATCGCCTCGACCGTCCCGGACTGCCACACGCGCTCAACCAACTGTTTCTTCGCCTCGGCCGGGCTCGGCGCCGCCTTGATCAGCGCGATCACCTCGTCGATGTTGGCCAGCGCGACCGCCAGTCCTTCGAGCAGATGTGCCCGCTCGCGAGCCTTGCGCAGATCGAACAAGGTGCGTCGCGTGACCACTTCGCGCCGGTGACGCAGGAAATATTCGAGCAGTTGCTTGAGGTT
>JAGRHE010000110.1 GCA_020445165.1 Gammaproteobacteria bacterium | reverse complement strand
GTGCCGTTCGGCTGAATCCGCAACACCAGGCCGGGGGCCTCGGGCACCTTGCGCTGGTAGGGCTTGGCCTCGGGTTTCGCCTTCTCGGCATCGCGATTATTGAGGATCGGCGGCCGGCGAATGTAGGTCCTCGTTTCGGCAGTGGTCGCGCTCATTTGGGCCTCTGTAAATTTCTGGTAAATTGTTGGCATTCATTGCCGTTAATTGCAGTTTATAACAATTAACCAGAAAACAAAGGCTTATCGCGCAAGGCGTTGATTTGAAAAGCGGTAAATTTTCCTTCACACGGCAGGGGTCGCTGGTTCGAACCCAGCCGCGCCCACCAATCAACTCATTGGCCAAATGCGTAAGCAATCGGCGGTCATTTGATCCGGCCTTTTTGATGCCACAGGATTCGAAACTGTAGTACAAACATGAGCCGGCCAACCGGGCCGAGCGAGGCTGCACTATAGCGCCGAAGCAAATGCGTTCAGCAACGTGCAGCCCAGGCGTGGCGACAGGCGAGTACGGTCTGTCACCAACTGAGCAAAACGAAACCCGCCGAAGCGGGTTCCGTAAGCGGTTCAATCAATGGTCTTACGCCATTTCAGGACCGCTTGCTCCGCTGGCAGACAAGTCCGATCAGTCCCAGGCCAAGCAGAGCCAGCGGCGCTGGCACCGGCACATCGGCGACGAGGTCGAAGCGTACTCGGCGACCAGCATCGAGGACAAGACTCGTCGATGAGCCATCGCTGTCAATGACGGCCCAGCTGTTGATTCCGTTCGGCGAGGTAAGGAACTGGCCGAACAGTTCCCACATCCCGTCAAGTGAACCGATGGCGTAGCCGTCGGTGCAACAGGCGAGCCAGTTCTTCGAACTGTCGAACTGGGTGCCCCCACCGGATACCGTGGTCGGTTCGCCCGGGTCGTCCTCGACGACGACGGCAGCGGTATCACCGCTGAGGTTCCAGCGCGTCTGGGTATTACCACCCGAGCCGTCGTTGGGGTTGTCGTGTACGACGACCAGCGAGAGCCCATCGCCGGCATCGACGAAGAACGCCATCGACTGCGATGACACCGCGTTCGGCCCGCCATTCAACTGACCGTTGTAGCTCGCTGCATCAGGGTTGCCGTACTGGTAGTAGTTGGCCGTGGTCAAAGCTGTCACGAATGGATCGATCGTGCCGAGCACGTTGGCGTCGAAGTCCCCAGCCCCGGCGGAGGACTCCTGTGACACGCGGATGCTCCCGGCGTGCGCGTTGACGCTGAATCCGAGCGCAAGTGCCAGCAGCAGGATGTTGCAAGAAAGTTGTTTTCCAAATGTCATTCTCGGCTGTCTCACGATCGTCCCTCTTGTCCTTCTTCTAGAGCCAGGCTTCGGTCGTCCGCTGTCAGGCGAAACGGCAAACAAGCGCGGTCTCTCATTGCGTTATTGGGCAGTTGTTCGCCCCTTACCGTCAGGGTAAGCAAACAGCTTGCCATCCTGGTTTTGGTGCTGCTACGACAAGGTTTAGGGCATTTTTTCCTTGTGAATCAGGAGATTATTGTAAATTTATTAGACACATGGAGGCGCAACTACGCGCCTGACGGGAAACGGACATCGGCGGCATCCACAACTTGTCGATCGAGTAGCGGTGAACCGCGGCCAAAGTGCGCGGCCCAACGACCCTGTCGCGTCCCGCCAGGGCGGCCCACGTAATCGATCTGACAAGGTCGGTTTGAGAGAACAGTGCTCTTGCAGTCGCGGCGTGGATCACGTCCCGGCCATGGCATCGCACCCTCGGAAGCCGGGCGGCAGTGCCGATGGAATGGGCCAGGTGGAAGGCATTGCGATACGACTGGCAACAACCTTGCCGAAAGAGCCAAGCCGGCAAAGCTGCACGCCACAGTTTGCCGAGACGCCATTCGGGCTGGCCAGTTCGCGCCTAACAGGCCGTTGAAATTGGCCCGATTTCTCCGCGACACCGTGGAGAGCGTGAAATCGGTGGCCGTTTTCTAGGAACGCTCTCCCGGCTCTATCTCAAGCCTTACTCGCTCATACCCTGTTCGCAAGAATCACCATCTCCGACGGGCCAAGGTCGCGGATCGCGATATAGTGAATGCCGCCTTCCGACTGCTGCACCAACAACGAACTGCCGCTTCCATTTATGCCCTGGAAGCCTTCATCGCCCGCGTCCTCGGTACTCGCGACGACAGTCATTCGTGTCCCGGGAGGATTCAATGTGGCATCCACCAGGACATCGGCACCACGCCGGTCCGTTCCGTGCGGATTCAGCACGACGACGATCTCTTCATCGTGCAGGATACGCGACCACGCAATGATTTCGCCGCCAGCATATACGGCAAATGGCCTGCCCAAAAATGCGACAGGCCGCAGATACTGCCGGCCGAAGCGTAACGCTGGAAACTCTGCCCTCGCCTGCGCGATGGATTGAATCCGTCGATAGGCTGGGCTCTTGTCATCGAAGCAGTGATGTCCGACGGTGCCCATCGGGCCGAACCCTGGCAGTGTGGTGTCCAGACGATCGGTTTCGCCCGGCAGGCCGGCGCGGCCACTCTTCAGCGGATGTATGGCGCCGAACAGGGTCTCGCGCAGGTAACGGTCATTGCTGCCGAAGCCCGGTAGCCAGACCTGCTCCGACCGTTCGGGTCCACCGAGGCTCTGCTCGGTACCGTAGTAGATGCATGGGATGCCCAAGGTACAAAGCTGTATACCCACGCCGGCAGCGACCTGCTGCGGCGATGCTGCCCGCGTCGAGAAGCGCAGCTTTTCGCCGAACACGTGGTCGTGGTCATCCAGAATTGAGACGTGCTTCTCCCCAATCGCGCGGTGCGACCCCATGGTGGCGTTACCGGGGTCGAAGCCGGAGAAATAGTTGTCGGGATGCGCCAGGCCTTTGGCCACCTGGTTCAGGTTCAAACGCATCTCGCCGATGTCGAGCGCGGCATTCAGGTTGCGACCCACCACGTCCAGATAGCGATCCTGGCCATAATCTCCGCCAGCGATCTCGCCGACCAGGAAGAAGTCGTCCTTGCCCAGGTTGTGCGCGAACTCTTTGATCGCTCCGCAGAAGTTACGGGCTTGCTCGAACGACACGTGTTTCAGCGTGTCGATCCGAAACCCGTCGCAGTCGGTCAGCGCAATCCAGTACTGGTAGCAGGCCGCAAGGTCTGACATAACCCCTGGATGGTCGAGCGCGAAATCCTTCAGTGTCAGAAAATCGGTGCGTTTGTGTTCAGCGTGCGCCTGATCGAGACTACCGGCTCCGAGATTGCCACTGCCGGCGCGCGTGTACTTGTCGGGTTCCTGAAGTTCGATCGGCCACACGCCATCTTCCGGCGACGAGATTTGCGCGACGTCCTGACCGCTATCCCCGCGCCAGGCGCCGAACGCGTAGCGGCCATGCGTGTAATGCGGCTGGTATTTGCCACCCGGCGTATCCGGCGGATAGGTCCAGTTCTCGCCTGAATGGTTGAAGATGATATCGAGGATCACGTGCATGCCGCGCCCGTGCGCCTCGCGCACCAGCGTCACGAGATCGTCTCGCGTGCCGACCCGGGGATCCACGTCCAGAAAATCCTGGATACCGTAGCCATGGAAGCTGTCGAGGTGACCACGTTGCTTGAACACCGGGCTCAACCAGATTGCTGTCACGCCGAGCCCTTTGAGGTAGTCGAGCTTGGAGGTGACACCAGGCAGCGTGCCGCCCTGCCAGCGGTCTCCACCAGAGGTCGCCCAGTCGCTCCAACGCCAACCGGCCGGTCGCGCGGCTGCAGGGTTGCTGCGATCGAGTAGTGGTCGCAGGTGTTCCTGGTTATCGCTGAAGCGATCAACCAAAAGGAAGTACAGGACCTCGTTGCGCCAGTCGCCCGGCGACGGGTGATAGGTCTCGCGGCGTGGAAGGTCTACGGATCGGATCGAAGACGGACGATCCGCACCGAGTGCATCATCGGCAAATGTCATCGTCATCTCCTTGTGCAAGGCAAACAGCAAGCCGCCGCCGGAGCGCTCCCGTGTCATCGACAAAGGATAGGCTCGATTACCGATCGATGCGACTCGCCGTGCCGGTGCAGTAAGTAGCCCACTGTACCCTTGAATCCACCCCTGGTATGCGCAACGCGCTGCATGCGGTGATCCTTGATTGAGCAAGCATTGCATGTTTGTAGACGGATACCAGTCCCAACGCACGAACAGCGGATTGTTGCCGCACGGCAGGCCTTGTTGATCCAGGTTAAGCCATCTCGCCGAGCGGCGATGCCGCCGCCTTGTTTGCTGACATTCCTCACGCTGATTTGATCTGCGTCGGTGTCTCCTGCGCGACAAAAAGACCATCATTGCCGGGCATAGGAAACAGCGACAGGAAACGACGTAGGCTGGTCTTCACTATGGAACCTGCTCGAACATCACGGTATGCCAGCAAGCTCGGGCTTGCCTTGCGATGCGAGACCTGTGCCATCCAGCTCCGCTGGAGGAAAGTCCCCTTCGCAATCGCGAGCGAAAATTGGGCGGCGGACGAGACACGGAAACCGCACCACACATGGCTTCGCTGTCCGGGCTGCTGACAGCGATCGCCTTCATGGCGATCCTCGGCCTTCTGCTGGCCGGGATCCTGGCGATCGCAAACACGCGCCTGTATGTCTATGAGGATCCACGCATCGATGACGTCGAGGCGATGCTGCCGAGCGCCAATTGCGGTTCCTGCGGCACCGCCGGCTGTCGCGCGTTCGCGGAAAAGCTGGTCAGCGGCGAACTCCAGCCCGGCCTGTGCACGGTCAACTCGAAAGACGCCAATCAACGTATCGCAAATTTCCTCGGAATCGAACTCGGCGCCCAGGAGAAACGCGTCGCGCGCCTGGCCTGCGCTGGCGGCAGCAACGTGGCGCGCCGACATGCCAGCTACGTCGGCCTGGACAGCTGCCGAGCGGCTGCCGCGGTCGGTGGTGCCGGCAAGGGCTGTACCTGGGGTTGCCTGGGACTCGGTGATTGTGCACGGGTCTGTGAGTTCGATGCGCTGGCTATGAACCTGCACGACCTGCCCGAGGTCGATGCCGAACGCTGCACCGCATGTGGCGACTGTGTCGAGATCTGTCCGCGTGACCTTTTTTCCCTTCACCCGGTAAGCCACCGGCTGTGGGTCGCATGCAAGAGTATCGAGAAAGGCGAACAGGCCGAGGCCGACTGCCAGGTCATGTGCACGGGTTGCGGGCGCTGTGCCGCAGACGCGCCCGAAGGTCTGATCACGATCCACAACGACCTGGCCGTGATCGACTATGGCAAGAACGCGTTGGCCAGTCGAATCGCCATCGAACGTTGCCCGACCGGTGCCATCGTATGGCTGGATGACGTCGTTGGCGGGGCATACCGGGGCAGAGAGGCCAAGCGCATTGTACGTAAAGGGGCATTACCGATCGGTTGAAAAGACCGCGCGGTGATCCACGGCAGAGAATGGGACAAGGCGGATCGGTCGACCGGGTCGACCCAACGCCCAAAAGAACGACGTATTGATCTATCGGTAGGGGAACACCATGTTCGGAAAGAAGGCACCGCAACAGTTCAAGTACCCGGGCAAACGCATGGCGATGGACGGCAACACAGCCGTAATCATGTGCGAGCGCGAATCATCGGACGCTGCGGGAGCATACCCAATCACGCCGTCGACCCAGATGGGTGAGTACTGGGCCGAAGAAACCGCCAAGGGGCACATCAATATCTCCGGGCGCCCGTTGATCTTCGTCGAACCCGAGGGCGAGCACGCGGCTGCAGGGGTGACCGCGGGCATGTCGATGTCGGGGCTGCGGGCGAGTAACTTCTCGTCGGCACAGGGCATTGCCTACATGCACGAATCGCTGTATGCGGCGGTCGGCAAGCGCCTGCCCTACGTGCTGAACATGGGCTGCCGCGCGATCACCAAGTCGAGCCTCAACGTACACGCCGGGCACGACGACTACCATTGCATCGACGACACAGGCTTCACCCAGATGATGGCCAAGGACGCGCAGGGCGCGGCCGATCTGAACCTGATCGCACGCAAGATCGCCGAGCTGTCGCTGAACCCGGCCATCATCGCCCAGGACGGCTTCCTGACCACCCACCTGATCGAACCACTGCAGGTGCCCGAGCGCGAACTGGTTGCCGAGTTTCTCGGCCGACCGGACGACATGATCGACAGCCCAACGCCCGCGCAACGACTGCTTTATGGGGACAGGCGCCGTCGCATCCCACTGGTGTGGGACGTCGACAATCCGATGCTCGCCGGCCCGGTCGAGAACCAGGACTCGTACATGCAGTCGGTCGTCGCCCAGCGACCGTACTTCTTCGATCATGTGGCCGCCATCACTGACCAGGTCATGGACGAGTTCTACGGGCTGACCGGCCGGCGCTACCGCCGCGTCGACAGCTACCGACTGGACGACGCCGACTACGTAATCCTTGGCCAGGGCAGCATGATCGTGCAGGCGCATGCGGTAGCCGACTACCTGCGCGACACGCGCAAGCTGCGCGTCGGCGTCGTCGACATGACCATGCACCGGCCGTTCCCCGGCGAGCTGCTTGGCACGATGCTGAAAGGCCGCAAGGGTGTCGCCGTGCTCGAGCGCACCGACCAGCCGATGGCCGAGGATCTGCCGTTGATCCGCGAGGTGCGCGCGGCACTGTTCAAGTGTGTCGAGAACCACATCGCCGGCAAGAACAAACCCTACCCTGACTACGCCTCCTTCGATTCCGGCGAGATGCCGCGCCTGTACTCGGGCTGCTATGGCCTGGGCAGCCGCGACCTGCAGCCCGAGGCGCTGGTCGCTGCGATCGAGAACATGCTGCCGGATGGCGCACATCGTCCATTTTATTACCTGTCGGTCGACTTTATTCACGAACAGGCCGCCAGCCCCAAGCAGGAGATCCATCAGCAGCGCCTGCTCGACGGCTACCCGCAGCTGCGCGAGCTGGCCATTCACGGCAGCGAGAACCCTGACCTGACCCCGCCCGGGTCGATCACGGTGCGCATGCACTCGGTCGGCGGCTGGGGCGCGATCACGACCGGCAAGAACCTGGCGATGACCCTGTTCGACCTGCTCGGCTACGACATCAAGGCCAATCCCAAGTACGGCTCCGAGAAGAAGGGCCAGCCGACCACCTACTACCTGTCGGCGGCACCCGAGCCGATCCGGCTCAACTGCGAATACCACTTCGTCGACGTCTCGATGTCGCCGGACCCGAACGTGTTCAGCCACTCGAACCCGCTGCACGGCCTGAAAAAAGGTGGCGTGTTCATCATCCAGAACGGCCTGGACGATCTTTCTGCGGTATGGAACAGCTTTCCGCGCCAGGCACGCCAGTTCATCGTCGACAACGACATCCGCGTGTTCTGTCTCGATGGCTTCAAGATCGCGCGTGAAGAGGCGACCAACCCCGACCTGCAGTTCCGGATGCAGGGCAACGCCTTCCAGGGTGCGTTCTTCGCAACCTCGCCGGTGATGCAGCAGAACCAACTCGACGAGCAGGGCCTGTTCGAGGCGATCGATCGCCAGCTGCGCCACAAGTTCGGCGCCAAGGGCGAGCGCATCGTGCAGGACAACCTGCGCGTTGTTCAGCGCGGCTTCGACGAGGTACGTGAGATCACCGACAAGACGCTGGACACGACGATCGGCGAAGTAAAGCGCGGAACCATCAGCCTGCCGGTGATGCTCAAGCAACTACCCGAAGCGAATGGCGGCATCAGCGATATCCATCGCTTCTGGGACCAAACCGGCAGTTTCTACGCCACCGGCCGGGGCGAGCAGAACCTGGCCGACCCGTATATCGGCCTGAGCCTGATCCCGGCATCGTCGAGCGTGTTCCGTGACATGACCCAGATCCGCTTCCAGTACCCGCGCTACGTCGCCGAGAACTGCACCGGGTGCGGCGACTGCTTCAGCGTCTGTCCCGACAGTGCGATTCCCGGCCTGGTCAATAGCATCTCCGACGTCTTCGAGACCGCGATCCGCCGTGTCGAACGCGAGCAGCAACCGACCGTGTGGCTGCGCCGCTCCGTGCGCGATGTTGAAAAGCGCCTGCGTGCACTGATCAACCCGCAGGGCGATCACGCCAATGTGAATGCATGCCTGGACAAGGCCGTACTCGAAACGCTGGCCGCGTCCACGCTCGAAGGCAACGACCGCGCGCGCCTCGAAGAGGAATTTGGCTGGTTCATGCAGACCATCGGCGATTTCCATTTCGCCTCGACCAAGCCGTATTACGTGAACCGCGAGAAGAAGAACGCCAACAGCGGCGGCCTGTTCTCGGTCACGATCAACCCCTATACCTGCAAGGGCTGCATGGAGTGCGTCGACGTCTGCAACGACGACGCGCTGGTGCCGACCGAACAGACCGCCGAATCGATTGATAAGCTGCGCCGCGACTGGGATTTCTGGCTCGACCTGCCGACTACAAGACCCGAATACATCCGCATCGACGACCTCGACGAGCGCATCGGTGCCCTCGAGACCCTGCTGCTGGACAAGAAGAACTACGGCTCGCTCACCTGCGGCGATGGCTCGTGCGTAGGCTGCGGTGAGAAGACCTCGATCCACCTGTTCACGTCGGTGGTCACGGCGCTGATGCAGCCGCGCGTCAAGCGCTTCGTCGAACACCTCGACGAGCTGATCGGAAAACTCGATCAGCACATCCGCCTGCGCCTGGCCGAGGGTATCGACCTGTCCAACGACGTGGCAATCGACCAGGTCATTGCGCGCCACCAGTCGGGCGACCTGAGCCTCGCCGAGCTGTCGGGCGAACTCGACCAGGCCGGTGCCAGCGAGCCCGTCGACACCGAGTGGCTGCAACGCAACACCCGACTGCTCAACGACCTGCGCCACCTGAAATGGCTGTACACCGACGGCCAGCTGCACCGCGGCCGCGCCGAGATGGGCATCATCAACGCGACCGGCTGCACCTCGGTGTGGGGCTCGACCTACCCCTACAACCCCTACCCCTTCCCGTGGGCGAACCACCTGTTCCAGGACTCGCCATCGGTATCAATGGGCGTTTTCCAGGGCCACATGGCCAAGATGGCCGATGGCTTCAAGGCCGTGCGCCGCGCCGAGATCGAGCTGAACGGCGGTTACAACCCGGCCGAGCACGACGAGTTCTTCACCTATTTTGACTGGCGCAAGTTCAGCGACGAGGAG
>JAGRHE010000010.1 GCA_020445165.1 Gammaproteobacteria bacterium | reverse complement strand
AACGGGCATTGTCGGTACCGTGCACATGTTGCGATATGCCCATGCCCCAGAAGATCATCGAGCCCTTGGAAGAGGCAAATACCCGTGCCACGTCGCGCAGCATCGCCGCGGGAATGCCGCACACAGCTTCCATTGCCTCGGGTGTGTATGCAGCGAGGTGCGCCTTCAATGCCTCGTAGCCCTCGGTACGTTCCCGCACGAACGCCTCGTCGACCAGCCCCTGGTCGATCACTGCATGCATGATCGCGTTGAGCATGGCGACGTCGGTGTCGGGCTTGAACTGCAGGACGTAGTCGGCGTGGCGCGCAATCGAGGTGCGGCGCGGATCCATGACGATCAGCGTCTTGCCGTCGCGCGCAGCGTTCTTGAAGAAGGTCGCCGCGACTGGATGGTTGTCCGTCGGGTTCGAGCCGATCAGCATGATCACCTCGGCCTCGCTGACATCGGCCACCGGGTTCGATACGGCACCCGAGCCGATCATCTGCAGCAGCGCAGCAACCGACGAGGCATGGCATAGTCGCGTGCAGTGATCGACGTTGTTGCTGCCGAACGCAGTGCGTACCAGCTTCTGGAACAGGTAGGCCTCTTCGTTTGAGCCCTTGGCCGAACCGAAGCCGGCCAGTGCTCCGGGACCTTTCTGATCACGAATCGACCGCAGGCCGTCGACGGCGCGCTGCATGGCCTCTTCCCAACTGGCTTCGCGAAAGTCGCGCAACGGGTTGTCGGGGTCGAGGTCCAACTCGGCGCGCTTGGGGGCATCCTCGCGCCGGATCAATGGCTGCGTCAGGCGATGCCGGTGACTCACGTAGTCGAAGCCGTAACGCCCCTTGACGCACAGCCGGCCATGGTTCGCTGGCCCGTCGCGTCCTTCGACCCGCAGGATGCGGTTGCCGGAGACATGGTAGGTGAACTGGCAGCCGACGCCACAGTACGGGCAGACCGAATCGACCTGTTTCTCGGTCGCGATCTTGGCGCTTTCGGCTGCCGGCAACAGGGCGCCGGTAGGACATACTTGGACGCACTCGCCGCAGGCGACGCAGCTGGACTGGCCCATCGGATCATCGAGATCGAACACGATGCGCGCGTGACCGCCGCGCCCGGCGTAGCCGATCACATCGTTCACTTGCGTCTCGCGGCACGCACGCACACAGCGTGTGCACTGGATACAGGCATCCAGGTTGACCATGATCGCTGGATGCGAGCGGTCGGCTACCGGTTGCCTGCGCTGGGCGAAGCGTGCTGTGTCGATATCGAGGCGGTCGCACCAGTAGGTGAGCTCGTTGTCGGTCTTGTCGCCAGCGGCCCCGGTTGTATCGCTGTGCAGCAGCTCGAGCACCAGTTTTTGCGCATGCTTCGCGCGCGGCGATTCGCTGCTGATGTTGGCACCCGCGGATGGCGTGCGGCAGCAGGACGGCGCGAGTACCCGCTCGCCATCGATCTCGACCACACAGGCGCGGCAGTTGCCGTCGGCACGCAGTCCATCGCGATAGCACAGATGCGGAATCTCGACGTCGTGACGGCGTGCTGCCTGAAGGATGGTTTCACCAGGCAGTGCCTCGATTTCGCGCCCGTTCAGCGTGAATGACACCGGCTGGGGCAGATGTTCTGGAAGTGCGGCCATGACTCAGAACTCCTCCGGGAAATACTTGAGTGCGCAGCGCAGGGGATTGGGCGCTGCCTGGCCGAGGCCGCAGATCGAGGCATCCTGCATGACCTGGCACAGGTCTTCGAGCAAAGGTTGGTTCCAGTCGGCCTGGTCCATCAGGTGCGCCGCTTTCTCGGTGCCGACCCGACAGGGTGTGCACTGGCCGCACGATTCGTGGGCGAAAAAGCGCATGGCATTCAATGCTTGCTCACGCACGCTGTCGTGTTCGGACAGGACGATGATCGCGGCTGAACCGATGAAACAGCCGTACTCGTTGAGGGTGTCGAAATCGAGTGGCAGGTGGTCCAGCGAGGCAGGCAGGATGCCGCCGGATGCGCCCCCGGGGAAGTAGGCTTTGAGGTGATGTCCATCGAGCATGCCGCCACAGAACTCATCGATCAGTTCCCGCACGCTGATACCGGCGGGTGCCACGTGCACGCCGGGATTGCGGACCCGGCCGCTTACCGAGTAGCTGCGCAGACCGTGGCGGCCATTGCGTCCCTGCGACACGAACCAGTCGGCACCCTTCTCGAGGATCTCGGGTACCCAGTACAGGGTTTCCATGTTGTGCTCGAGGGTCGGCCGGCCGAACAGGCCACGTTCTGCGATATAGGGCGGCCGCAGGCGCGGCATGCCGCGTTTGCCTTCAATGGATTCGATCATGGCCGATTCTTCGCCACAGATGTATGCACCGGCACCCCGCCGCAGTTCGATCGGCGGCAGCGGACACGGTGGATCTGCCTTGATCGCAGCCAGTTCGCGCTCGAGCAGCACACGTAGACCGGCATACTCGTCGCGCAGGTAGATATAGATAGCTTCTACGCCGACGACATGCGCCGCGATCAGCATGCCTTCGATAAAACGATGCGGGTTGCGTTCGAGAAAATGCCGATCCTTGAAGGTGCCCGGCTCGCCTTCGTCGATGTTGACCGCCATCAGGCGCGGGCCCGGGTAGTCGCGTACGATGCGCCATTTGCGGCCGGCCGGGAAACCCGCACCGCCGAGTCCGCGCAGACGGGCGTCTTCGAGTGCCGTGATCACGCGTGAACAGGATTCTTCGTCACCGCATGCCAACAGTTCACGCAGCTGGGAGTAACCGGACGTTGCGTGATAAGCGGCATAGTCAACCACTCGAGGCGGGATGATGTCATGCCGGGTCCCGTCGTCGACGGTCTGGCACACCTTGTTCACGTCAGCCGACTCCACGGGAAAGGTTCCGACAACGGCGACCGGCGCCTTCGCACATCGCCCGACGCATGGCACGCGTTGCACGCGGACAGCGTCGCCAAGATCCTGCTTCAGGCCGTCGATCAGCGCCTCAGCACCGTTCATCGCACAGCTGATCGACTCGCATACGCGTACGGTCAGCGCGGGAGGAGAGGTGTCGTCTTCTTTCACCACGTCGAAGTGATGGTAGAAGGTGGCCACCTCGTAGACTTCGGCCGGCGCCAGGCGCAGACGCTCGGCGAGCGCGACCAGCAGGTTGGCCGGCAGGTGGCCAAGGTCATCCTGGATCCGGTGCAGGTATTCGATCAGCAAGTCGCGGCGGCCGATGTCAGCGCCGATATAGTGGTCGACTTGGGCCAGTTCGGCCGATCCTGCCCGGCGCCCCTTGGGTCGCCCGGCATTGCGTTTCCTGGTCTCGGACTTCAATGCGTCATGCTCCGCTTGTTAGACATACCGCCGCAGACGGGTATCCGGATTTCGTCAATGCACTGTCTTGCCGCCGGCGCGTCTGCTGGCGAGCGCAGACTTCAGACTGTTGGTGACGGCATCGGGTGGCAGGCCGTGTGGCAGGATGCCGAACAGCTTGCCCTGTGCATCGATCACGTAGAGATTTGCGCTGTGATCCATGGTGTAGTGCTTGTCGGTCCCTTTGCCGACGAACGAGTAACGCACCCTGTATCGGTCCGCCACTGTCTTCAGGTCCTCCGCTGTGCCGGTCAGGCCGCGCAGGTCTCGGTGGAAGTAGCGGGTGTATTCGCGCAGGTGATCGGGCGTGTCGCGGTCCGGGTCCAGTGAAATGAAAAATGCATCGACATGGCTGGCGTCGTCACCCAACCCGCGCAGGGCGAGCGAGATCGTTGCCAGCGCGGTGGGACAGATGTCCGGACAGAAGGTAAAACCGAACGAGAGGATCACCACCTTGCCCCGCGAATCACTGAGCGAATAGTCCGATCCGTCGTCTGCGGTGAGGGTGAAGTCTCCACCCAGACCAAAAGTGGCACTGCTAGCGATCGCGGCGCAAAAAAGGATGCCGAACTTCAGCAGGTTTCTCATCTGTTCCCCCGGGATAGTAGCTTCCCGGATGCAGCTTTAGTGCCAAGGTGGATACCTCGGCATTTCAGTCGCTTTCATGCAGCTGAGTGTGGCACACACTGCACAGCCGACCGTTTGGCTGTACCCAATCCGGCACAACCTCGATTCGTCGACCGCGCCGGTGTCCCGCGTCGATCGATCGGTTCGTATGCGGTTGCCGCGAAGGCATGCCGACATGATCGTGGCGGCGGCGTGGGGTTGGGCCGACGCGAACCCGCGACAGCGCCCCCAGGCTGAAGACAGGCGCCCGCTGTTCTTCCTCTTGGCATCAATTCTGCTTTACTGTTTGGTCTGCGCGGTCGGCGCGCTGCGTTTTCACTGAGGACTGAGCCCATGCACACCACGATGAAACTTCTTGTTGCCGCCTTGTCCCTGGCGGCGGGCCTCGCCGTCGCGCACGAGCCACCACCTGTCCCGGCTGACTATCCCAGCCACCGCCAGGTAGGCGGTTGCACTTCACAGGCGGCACTGCGTGAGGGCCTTCAGGCCTATAACGTGGCCCGACTCGAGGTCGCTGATGTACTGCGTAACCTGGCAAAAGAGGATGGGATCGCGCAAGACAGCCGCACGCAGCTGCTGGGATATGCAGAACAGTTCGAGGAGATGCGCCGCAGGATGCCAGAACCCGATCCCGACTCCAACGAGTTCCGCAACTTCGATTTCCAGATCGGCCTGGCTTTCGCCTCGATGGCGGTGTTCTTGAACACCAAGGACGAGGCCCTGGCCGACCGGTTCTTCAAAGATCGTGACCAACCCGCGAGCGATCTGGGCCGCTACCTGGCGCATCTGGAAAGAAGTCGCGTGCACTATACGTCCCAGCTCGACAGGGCGCGTTCGGTCGGCTGCGCCAGCTGAACCTGGCGTGCATTCGCCCTAGGGATCTCCAACGTCCCCGACCGGCGCGGCGAAGGCGTCCAGCACCAGCGTCTCGTTCTCGCCGGTGAGACTGCGCAGGAAGGCAAGCAGGTCGGCCTTTTCGCTTGCGTTCAAGCCAAGGACGCGGATGCGAGGATCCTGCCCCGGGTTGGCTTCACCGCCCGCGTCATAGAAGTCGACCACGGCCTCCAGCGTACGCAGCGAGCCGTCGTGCATATACGGCGCCGTAATCGCCACGTTGCGCAGCGTGGGTGTCAGGAATCGCCAACGGTCGTCGGGATCGCCGGTGACCTCGTAGCGCCCGATGTCATTGCCGTCCCCCGGTCGCGATACCGACGCGACGACCTCGGTGGGCACATCGACGAACACCCCCGGCGCCAGGATGACCCGCTGGGTGGGACTTTCGCGGCGCATCGCACGACCGTATCCGACACCGGTATTGTGAAAATCGTCGTCTGTGAACACTGCATGCGACTCGCCGAGCAAGTGGCAGGATGCACAGGCGCCTTTGCCCGTGAACAGGGCGAAACCACGTTTCACCGAGGCATCGACGGCCTTTTCGTCACCGCCGAAGTACCAACGGTCGAAGGGTGAGTTGCCCGACAACAGTGTGCGCTGGTAGCTGGCGATCGCCTTTCCGAATGTCTCCATGTCGGCACCGCGGCCATCGAACGCCGCCCCGAACAGACCGTCGTAGTCGGGCAAGCTGCGTAATAGATGGAGCACTCGCCCAATCGACGGGTTGGCCATCTCCACCGGGTTGATGACCGGCTGCCAGGCCTGGTGTTCGAGGGAGTTCTCGCGTGCATCGTGAAACAGGACACGGCGGTACGCGACGTTGTACAGGGTTGGCGTGTTGCGACCGACGTCGCGGCCTTCGAAGCCGACCGCGGTGGCCAGTTCGTTGTTGGTGAAACCCTGTTCCGGTATATGGCACATGCCGCAAGACTGGGTGCCGTTCAACGACAGTCGGCGGTCGTAGAAAAGCTTGCGGCCGAGCGCGACTTGGGCCGATGTCGGCAGTACACCGGCCTCTAGCGGTGGCAGGCCCAGCGGAGGCGGGGCCATGCGGCCGACAAGATCGGCCGGTTGACCGCTGCGTGCCGCGAGGGCAATCGAGCGTGTCTCGTAGTCGGGGCTTTCATAGCCGCCGCGGAAGTCGCCGGGTCCGTCAACCGCGGCGTGCACCGCGGCCGCGATGCCAAACAGTGGCAGCAGGCGCAGGACCGTTGTGAGACAGCTTCGCAGCGGGACAGGGCCGGCGATCATGGTTCGGCACCTTTGCCCGCTGGCACCCCGACCGGTGCCGCCGCGGCATCGGCCTCGAGCAGGGCGATGTTGTCACCGGTCAGCGAGCGCAGGAATGCCACCAGTTCGGCACGCTCGTCGTCCGTGAGCCCCAGTGGCCGCATCCGTGAATCGAGCGCTTCGTGGGCGTGGCCGCCGCGGTCATAGTGTTCGACAACCTCTTCGAGACTGCGGATGCTGCCATCGTGCATGTAAGGTGCTGTCAGCGCGACATTGCGCAGTCCGGGGGTACGGAACTTCCAGCGGTCGGCCGGATCCTGCGTCACTTCGTAAAGACCGAGATCGTTGAAGGGCCGTTCTTCGGTGCCTTTGAGTGCTTCCATGTCGAGTTCGACCCGTACGCCGGGGGCCAGTTCCACCCAGCGCGAGGGTGGCTCGCGTCGCATCGAGTGGTGCCACCCGATACCCGTATCGTGCAACTGGCCATCACTGAACACGGCATGGTCGGATTCGACCCGGTGACAGGAGGCACATCCGGCGCGCCCCGTAAACAGCTCAAATCCGCGCTGAGCCTCCGGTGCCAGGGCCGCATCCTCGCCACCGAAGCGCCATCGATCGAATGCTGAGTTGCCCGAGACCTGCGTTCGCAGGTAGCTCGCCATCGCCACGCCGACGGTGACCATATCCGCCCCTCGGCCGTCGAAGGCGGTCTCGAACATCCCGTCGTAATCCGGCAGTGCGAGCAGCTTGTCGAGCACCATCGCGACCGCCGCATTGCCCATGCGCTTGCGATTGAGGAACTCACCCCACACGAGGGTGTCGAGGAAGCGCTCGCGACCGTCGACGTGTAATGGGTCTGCCCAGGCCAGGTTGTACAGGCTCGACGCGTTGCGCCGCAGCGAGCGCCCCTCCATGCCGACTGCGCGCGCCATCGCATTGTTGGTGAAGCCCTGTTCGGGTATGTGACACATGGCACAGGACAGCGTCTCGTTCGCCGACAGGCGGCGGTCGAAGAACAGCTTGCGCCCGAGGTCAACGCGGGCGGCGGTCAGTTCCTGGCCTTCGGGCAGTTGCATCGGCGGCAGGCCAAGCGGCGGATGCGCTGACTGTACCAGTAGCTCGCGTGTACGCAACGGCAGGGGTGCGGGTCCGGCCTCATCGGGCTCGGTCTCCGTCATCAGGGTACGTACGTCGGCCAACACCAGATCGGGATGCAGAAACGAGACACTGTAGATGTTGCGGATACGCCGCTCTGGATCGATAAGAAATACCCGAAGCACGTGCGAGATCTGACTGGTCTGCTTGCCGTCCGTACCGAATACGCGGCTGACGCTTTGGCCATAGTCGCGCAGGATGGGTTCAAGGGCCTCGTTCGAGGCA
Source organism: Gammaproteobacteria bacterium (assembly GCA_020445165.1). The sequence goes on along the minus strand of JAGRHE010000010.1, from coordinate 29,058 downwards.
GTCGTCAGGAAGCGCCATTCGGCGTCGTCGCCGGCGAAAGTGGCGCCGTAGAGCCGCATCATCTCCGGTGTGTCGTTCTGGGGATCGAAACTGAGGCTGATCAGGCGCATCTGTGCGGACAGTGCTGGATCTTTTTGCATTGCCTGGTAGAGCCGGTACAGCACATAGGTGGCGAGCGGGCAGCCGTTGACGTCGTCGCAACTGCTGTAAATGAAACTGAGGACCACATACCGTCCGTCGAACATCTCGTGCAGTCGGGTGGAGTTGCCGTGCTCGTCGAGCACTTCGCCATCGACGGCGGGACCAATCGGCGGCAACCGGTAGCTGCCGGGAGGTGGCGCATCGAACTCCAGGTTATGGTAACCGGGCGCCAGTACCTGCTGTTCTTCGGCCCGGGCGGTCTGCGTTACAGCGATTGCGGTACACAGTAAACCGAAGATCGCCCACGGCAAATTGAAGCATGAAGGCCGGTGGACTCGGACTGCCATCTGACGTACTCCAGTCGACGTGTTTGGATAGAGGCGCTCCGGTAGATCTGATCTTGCGTCTCAGGGTTGCTCGGAAGCAAAAAGGGGCCGCCGTCGGCGGCCCCAAGCTGTGCGGGATGAACCCCCAGAGCGGAAGTGCGTTGTCAACGCTTGGTAGCGTTCTCCGCAAGGTCAAGCAGTTCGGCTTTCTGATCCAAACCTTGCGACAGGTTCGTCTCGAAAAGCGAGCGCGAGTTGAAGGTCATCAAGTGGGCACGCCCCAGCTTCTCTTTGTAGAAGTCGACCTCGAAGCCTTTGGTTAGTTTCTCGCCGTCCCAGTGGAACATGCGCAGGAACTGCTCGTCGTCGTTGCCTTTCTTGTCCCAGTTGCCCAGCAACGAGGAGGTGAAGTACAGACGCTCGCCATCCCAGCTCTGCGAGACCATATTGACCTGGCTGCCGATCTTGTGCGTGCCGACCAACTTCGCGTTGAACGGGTCGGACACGTCGAACCGTCGGGTCGAGCCGTCCATGAAGGTGTTGACCCAAAGCGTGCTGTCGTCGGCGCTGATCGAGAAAGCGACCGGCAGTGGTACCTTGGACGGATCGCCGATGGTACCGACCTCTTTTGCCGTCCAGCCCAGCTCGCGGTCCTCGTAGATCAACCAGATTTTCGATGTCAGCGCGGTGGTCGTGAAGCAGTAGTTATTGCCCCAGGCACAGCGGATCTCCAGCGGCGCGCCGGGGATATCAAAAATCTTCAGCGGCTCGCGTTTGTGCAGGTCCCAGACCATGGCGGTATTGCCGAAGCGCTTCATCGCTTCTTCGTCGGCCAGCATCTTGCCGAAGTCCATCATGTAGTTTGACCAGCCGGTGAACGAGGTGGTGACCATGATGTTCTTTGCCGGCAGGAATCGTACGTCGTAGCCGTAGCCGTCGGCGAACTTGCCGGTTTTCTCTGCGCCCTGCAGATTGTCGTCGGTCGGCATCCAATAGGTCTCGACGTACTCACCCTCGTTGGTGTATTCGACCAGCGCGGTGCGACCACCGTGATCCTTGTTATTCGACAATGCGCTGATCATCATACGGCCGGGCAGCGCGAAGAAGCTGTGCGGGCCGACCACACCGCCGGAGACCTTGACGAAATCGTCGACCACTTTCGACAGTCTCGGTTTGGCAGGGTCGGTGTGCACATCGAAGATAAAGATCTTGTTGGTATCAAGGCCGCCGGCCCAGAGGTAGCGCCGGTCGTCGGAGTAGCCCGAATGGTGAGCCTCGTTGCGACCACCGACAGAGAGCGTATTGATAACCTTGCCGTAGGTCGCCGATTTCGGGTTCGTGTCGATCGTGACCAGTTTGTCCTGTTCGTCGCCGACTCCCGGTACACCGAGCGTCCAGACGTAGACGAAGTCCTCCTGGCCCAGGATCTTGGGCGAGTAGGGCGAGACACAGGTCTCGTCGGCCTGGGCAACCGAGCCGAAGCCGAGTGTTGCGGTCAGCGCAGTGGCGCAGGCGATGCGGAATGCCCGCCGCAGGCCTGTCGCTGCCCAGCTGGGCTGAGTTGATTTGTTGCGGATGTTCATTGGTCTTACTTCCTCCTGGGATTTTGAACCGGTCTCTTCATTGCGTGCCCGTTCGGTACGGCAGAACGGTTCTGCGAATCCAACCCCTTCAAATCCTGCAACTGCTATGCCAATAGCGGCTCATCGACCCCGAATGCCGCCCGCAGACTGGGTGCATCAGCGCCTTTGGTCTCGCGGGCCCCATTGCTGATACGCCGGGTTGTTCCACTCACGGGACACGCGTCACCACTGCTGTGCGCGACACGACGCAACAATGCGATCGATTGTTGGGCCTGACAGCGCTTTGGGGCCCTGTATTGCGCCGCGCACGATGGCGTTTTGTGTCACTGCAACGGTTCTTGACCGGTGCGCTTCTGGCAGCGTTCGGAAAACCCCCTTGAGTCCGGCTCAAGTATCAATGGCATGGCGGTTGCATGACCACAGACCATGCTCAGTAAGCCACGCCGGCGGGTGTGGCAGTCCCACGGAAACCCGATTTTGCGAGAACGATCAGATGCAAAGATCCGTAACGGCAAGCGCGAATCGGTCCGTTTTACTTGACGTAGGAGATTGGTGAGGTGGTGTGCCTTCGTGATCAACATCACAGTCGTGGATGCTTCGGCCATGCCGAGTGCCCGCGTCGTCATCGCAGACCTCAGACGGGCGTGGCACGATTCGCGTTCTTTGTCAGGTCGATGGCGATGTTCCTGTTGTTTGCCGTAGGAGCGGCGGCAAGTACTGAACGCGTGATCAGCCCGCTTAAGGAGGCGCGCTCGGCGCCGGACTTTGAGCTTCCTGATCTACAAGGGGAAATGCATCGGCTTGCGGACTACCGGGGGCGTTACCTGATGGTCAACTTCTGGGCTGTATGGTGTTCACCATGTCGCCGCGAGATGCCCTCGATGCAGAGCCTTTACCAGCAACTGGGCGGTGAACGCTTTGAGTTGCTCGCTATCCATGTGGGCCCCAGTTCAGATAGTGCAAGGGGATATGCCCAGCAGATGGGCCTCACATTCCCCATTCTGGTGGACGAGGAGATGGACCTTGGCAGCTGGCAGGTACCGGGTCTGCCCAGCACTTTCATACTTGACCCACTCGGGCGGATCATTGCCAAGGCAGTAGGTGAACGAAATTGGGAAGATGGGAAGGTGCTGGAACAGCTCGAGCAGCTGATTGCGCCACGGTGATTGCCTCTGATGGTTAGGTCGAATAATTTGAACATGGTTTGAATCGGCCGGTAAAAAAACCACCCGTCGCAGACGACGGGTGGGCAATGGGAGATTTAACCGCGAACCAGTCCAATAGCCAGGTCAGGCTGCCGCCGACTTGTGAGGCTGATGCGTCGACATGCGCAGGGTCCATCAGCAGATCGCAATTGGGTGCCTGATCGAATCAGGCGGCGTTGGTCTGGAGCTTGTGCAGCTCGCGACCGTGGATACGCACGCTGCCGTTGACCGACTGTGCGCGTGCCAGGATATCGAGCACGGGGCAATGTCCTTCTACGGTTTCAACAAGTTTACGCAACGTTTCATCGTCGGCCTGGCTTTCCAGCTCGGTCTCGAAGGTGATCCGTTGGAAGCCCGGGGGCACTGCCGCATCGAGCCCGAACAAGCCCTTGAGGTCGAGGTATCCGCGTGCGTTGACCTTGACCGAATCCAACGGTATGTCCATGACAGAGGCATACGCCGAATACATGATTTCCTGACAGGTGCCGAGTGCAACAAGTACGAGTTCGACCGGGTTCATCGCACTATCCTGTCCGCCGAGCTCCGCAGGCTCGTCGATTGCGATTGGCGCGAAGTCACGCACATTTGCCGAGCAGCGGGTGTCTTCGACCCATTCGGTATTGGCGCGGAACACCACTTTCGAAGAGCCGGGGTTATCCTTGATGCCCGCGATGGTTGTCATCAGGGCGTGTTTGACGCTGGCTTGCGACATTGTCTGTCCTCCGAAGGAACGCAATTGATTGGTTCTTGGTAGACCGCACTGTGGCGGACTTCCGTCTCACACCATAGGGAACAGTCGCAAAGCGCAAAATTCGTGCGAGTACTGTGCCAAGGCGTAGTACTACGGAGTGTCAGAAATGGAACGCCGAATCGTCGTGGCCGTGAGCGAGTTGCTGGACTGGACTTCTCATGCTGGCCGCTGAGGTTGACCGCTCGTGTCCGCGCGTCGCTCGTACTGGGGGTAGTCGCCGTCTGCGAGTACGTTTCACCATACGTCGACTGCAGTGGATGGAGGGACTGCGCGATTGGCAGGCGCGATGTCGTTTGATAAACGCATGCCTGCTCTATGTGTGATGCGCGCCGTTGAACACGGTTCACGCGGCAAACTGTAGATCCAGGCCGCGCTGTTAGGCGTCAATTGGTGATCAAAGCCTTGTCGACCCTGCCAGGCTGAACCCGGTCGTCCGGATCAGGAGATGATCAGCATCTCGCCGCGGCCACCTGCTGCGGTGTCGCCGAGAAAGCGTGTTACCGATGTCGGCGAGGGAGGCAGCTTGAGCCGACCGTCGGCGGACTGCTGAAGATCTTCGATCAGCAGGTGCAAGAATGGCAGGGTGTGACGGCCATTGGCGCGCAGCGTCGGACTGATGCTGTGTGGGAGTTGGTTTAGCAGGAGAGTGCCGCGTCGCATGTCGTAACCGGCGCGTTCGGCGACCCGGCCGGCAGCGTAGATGGTGCCAGCGATCATCCGGTAACCAAGAAGCCGACCCACGTCACCTTCGATGATGAGCTTGCCGCGGCGCATCCTTTCGCCGGCACGTTCTCCGGCGTTCCCACGCAGGTGGATGACTCCACCACGTTGTCCCTGGCGTTCGCCGGCGCCTGGTCCGCCGACACAATGACCCGCGTTGCCACGGATCGAAAGGGTGCCGCCAGACAGGCCGCTGCCGGCATAGTCGGCGCAGTCGCCATGGACGAGCAACTCGCCACCCAGCATGGCGCGGCCGGCAAAATCACCGGCGTCGCCAACGATCTCCATGCGACCCTCGGCGAGATCGGCGCCGAGGTAATCCAGATGGTTGTCGAGCGTCTTCAGGTTCAGCGCGGTCACGCCATCTTGGTCATGTTCCACGGTGAATAACTCGGCCAACGGGATGCGGCGATTCCCGGCGCGCAGCGGCAGGCGCTGAATTTCCGTGATGCTCATTTGCGCCAGCCGCGCCGGCAGCAGGCCACGGCAATCCAGACGCTGTCGGGTGGGCTGGATCTGAACCAGGGAAACGGTCATGCCAGAACCTCATGCAGGTGGAAATGGTACTGGCCCAGTTTGCCGCCGTAGTTTCCGGCGGAAATACGGATTACGCCTGGTTCAGCGCAGGCGGCGCGTATCCCATCGCGCATGGCGCTGCGGATGTCCCCTTCGCCAAGGCCGTTGACGACGATTTCCATCACCGAGTTCACGGTGTCATCGATCTCAGATTCCACCAGTCCACGCAATGTCGGGCAGAACGCATCGTTCGTCGACGCCATGAGCGATTTGTACTTGGATCCGACCTTTGAACCGGAGCGCACGATGCCGCCGGGAAAGGGCAGGACGATGTTGGGCAGCCGGCGCATTGCCTGCACTGCAGATTCGCAGGCCTTGAGTGCCTGTTCGGTGCTGTTGGCCAGGACCAGGAAGTTACCGCCGCCGATGGCTTTGCAGCGCCCGGCGCTCTCTTCGGCGAGAAACTCACCGTCCATGACCGGTATTCGCCAGTATCGCTTGTCACGAATCAGTTTGCTGATCTGGTAGCCGTCGCCGAAGTAGCGCAGGTTCCTGCCCAGCGGAATCGGATCGTCATCTGCCGGCATTCCGGAGAAAACGGCAGTGGTCGGGCAGGTCAGAATACACTGCCCGGTTCGCGTTTCAAGCTGGCGCGCCAGTTCCTTGCCGGACATCCCAAATAGCAGCACGCTGACGCCCGGTCGCCCGTCCGGTGTTTGTGCGGCCATCAGCTGGCTCTCGACTCCTGCCTCGACTCCACAGCCGATCACCGAGGTTGCGAAACCGGTCATGGTTTCGGCGGCCTGCTGTGCCCAGCGCTCATTGATTGCCGTAATGATGATTCGCGTGGCCTTCATACCGAAGGCTTCGGCGAAAGTGTCGTCGATTGCTACGCCGTTGAGTTGCATGGGTTCGCATGTTTCTTCGTGATTATGTCGGCTTGTAGGCAAGAGCTGTGCCGGCCAATCGAATGGCATGGCGGATGGCCGGGGCGGGGTTGGCAGCGTGGAAGCTGCCGCAGATTGTCATGGCCGCGCTCAAACATGGTGACACTGTGACACATGATAGGCGCAGCACTCGGCTGACTTGGTTGCATGGCCCTATTGCGCAACGCGGGTGGAGTTCAGGCACGGCGATTGCAGAGCATGCGGTTATGGAACCAAACCCGATACCCGCGAAGCAGTCTGTGTGCGCCCTGGTCGAGTCCAAGGCGCGTCTTCACCTGGGTTTTCTCGACATGAGCGGGACCCTCGGACGGCGTTTCGGCAGCCTCGGTCTGAGCATCGATGCCTTCTCTACCCGGGTGCGGGTCGAGCCCAGCTTGCGAATGCATGCCGAGGGGCCAGATTCGAAGCGTGGCCTGCAGTATGCCCAGCGTATGGCGAACGAACTGAAACTCAACGAGGGCCTTGCTCTGACCGTCGAGTCGGCAATCCCAGGCCACCTTGGGCTCGGTTCAGGTACACAACTCGCACTCGCCGTGGGTCGGGCGGTCGCTGCACTCGCTGGTGCCAACCTGTCGACCCGTGACGTGGCTGCGGTTCTTCAGCGCGGTGCGCGGTCAGGGATCGGCATCGGTGCTTTCGACGAAGGCGGTTTCCTGGTGGACAGCGGAGTGGGAGCGGACGGTTGTGTCCCACCAGTCACGGCGCGCCTGCCGTTTCCGGCGGAGTGGCGCGTGCTGTTGGTCTTGGATGCGCGCGGCCAGGGACTGCATGGGAGGCAGGAGTTGGAGGCTTTTCGGCGCCTGCCGCCGTTTCCACGTGAACTCGCGGCACACCTGTGTCACCTGACCCTGATGCAGATCCTGCCGGGCATCGATGAGTGTCGCCTGCAGCCGGTTGCCGAGGGCATCGCCGAGCTGCAACGCCGGGTTGGCGATCATTTCGCATCAGCCCAGGGCGGGCGGTTCACAAGCCCCGCGGTGGCCGATGCGCTGCAATGGATCGAATCACTCGGCTTTCCGGGCATAGGGCAGAGCTCATGGGGACCAACCGGCTTCGCCCTGTTGCCCGGCGAGCGAGAAGCGTTGGAGATCCTGGCCGAAGCACGCCAGCGTTTCGGTGATCTATCGCCGCTGCGCTTTCGTGTCGCACGTGGCTTCAACGAGGGCAGCCTGGTTGCCTATGCCCCGACGATGGACATCGCAAAGGAACATCACTGAATCATGTCACGCGATACGATCCTGCACCTGTTCACGGCGGCCGCCAACGCCAGCCCTTTCGACGTCAACATGGCTATTGACGCGGGCTGGCAGCATTGCGTCCCTTACACGCGGATCGCTAGCGGCGAGGTCGCCGACCTGACCCAGGATGCGATCTTTTCACGTGGCCCCAAGGGTGTGAAACGTACTGGCATCTTCATCGGCGGACGCGACATTCATGTCGCGATGGAGATGCTCGACAGCGCACGTAAGGCCATGGTGCCGCCATTCCAGGTTTCTGTATTCGCCGATCCCAGCGGTGCGTTCACGACGGCGGCGGGTATGGTGGCCTGTGTGGAGAAGCACTTGGCAGCGTACGACGGCAGATCGTTGAGTGGCCAGGTCGCGCTCGTATTCGGTGGTACCGGACCTGTTGGGATGACCTGCGCGATGCTCGCTGCCAAAGCCGGTGCGCGGGCGGTGATTGTCAGTCATGAAGGTAAGGCGAAGGCGCAGCAGGCCGCTGCGAGTTGCGCCGAACGCTATGCGGTGGATGTCGATTCCGCCGATGGCAGTACCGATCAGCGGATACGCGACCTGCTGGCTGACGCCGATGTGGTCTTCAGTGCCGCCAAGGCGGGCATTCAGGTAGTGCGCGCCGAGCACCTGGCTGACGCACAGAGGCTGAGAGTGCTGTGCGACGTCAATGCCGTACCGCCGGCCGGAATCGCCGGTGTCGGTGTCGCCGACGACGGGGTCAAGGTAGCGCACGTGCCATCCGGTGCGTTGGGTATCGGTGCATTGGCGGTTGGCAACGTCAAATACCAGACTCAGCAGGCCCTGCTGCGCCGGATGTTGGAAGCAGAAGCCCCGGAATACCTGCACTTTGAACATGCCTTCGCCGTTGCACGGGAGAAGGTGTGAGATGGCACCCAGCGACACCATCGTCGTGGTCGGCAACTCGGTACGCTACCTGGCACAGTCGGCCCGCGCAGCAGGTCTTGCGGTGACCGCAGTCGATGGTTTCGGTGACGCCGACACGCGCGCGGCATGCGCACAGTATCGGCTCGCCAAGGGGCTGTCGCCGTCCGAACTGGCCAACGCTGCGCGCGAACCATTGAGCGATCGCAACACGATCTGGATCTATGGTGCGGGCTTCGAAAGCCAGCCGCAGCATTTGCTGTCCCTGGCGCGGCATAACCGTCAGCTGGTCGGCAACGAGCCGTCGATCATGCAGCTACTGGCCGAACCGGCGCGATTCTTCGGCTTGTTGGATGAGCTGGGTATCGCCTATCCGGAATCGGAACTGGGCCCGCTGGAAGTGGGTCCTGGTTGGTTGTACAAGCCCGCGGGCGGTAGCGGTGGTCTGGGCATCCATCGGTGCACTGCAGGATCGCCTCGCGTCGCTGATGTCGCGGGTTATTGCCAGCGCTTTGTCAGTGGCCGCTTGCTCTCGTTGCTGTTTGTTGCAGACGGGGCAAGCCTTGAAGTGATCGGTTTCAATCGTGTGATGGCACGTTACCCGTTGGCCGGTGATTTTCGGTTTGCCGGCGTGATCGGTGGTCTGATGCCTGACGAGGCAGTCAAGCGTGGCATGCTGGTCGCCGCACGACGCCTGACCCGGGCCCTGGGGCTGCGCGGTGTCAATGGCATCGACTTCGTCATACACCAGGGCCGGCCGCTGTTGATCGACCTGAACGTGCGACCGACGGCTGCACTCGAGCTGTACGAAGACGCGTTGCCGGGCGGCGGCTTGCGCTGTCATTTAGACGGCTGCCAGGGGCGCCTGACCGCGACGCCTCAGCCGCGCATGAATCGCGGCATGCGTGTGCTCTATGCACGCGAGCCGTTGAGTGTCACGCGGACACAATGGCCGGCATGGGTTACCGACCGTCCACAACCGGGTACGCACGTAGCAGCCGAGCAGCCGGTGTGTTCGGTGCATGCGAAAGGGGCCGATCCGGAGACCGTGGAAGCCAGGCTGCGTGAACGGGTCGATACCGTTCGCCATTTGCTGGCGGAGCGAAACGAACATGCGGCCTGAGCTCGGGATGTCGGTGCGTGATGCGCGGCTGAACCAGCGCGCAGCATACCTGGTCGACGAGCTGCTGGCTGATGCAGCGGTTCTGTCGCTCGGCGATCATCGTTTGGACAATGGGGTACGCATAATCGATGCGGGCATCGAGCACCGCGGTGGACTGGAGGCGGGGCGGCGGATCGCCGGTGTATGCATGGGTGGCCTGGGGCGGGTGGAATTCTCTGCCACCGGCCCGGCGCGCGACTGGTGCGTCAACCTGTGCGTGCACAGTCACGAACCAGTCAGTGCCTGTCTTGGCAGCCAGTATGCCGGCTGGAGTCTGACATCGGGGCAAGGAAAATCCGCCTTCCACGCGCTTGGATCCGGACCCGGACGCGCACTCGCGCGCAAGGAAAAACTGTTCGGCGAGCTGATGCTCGAGGAACGGTCGGACGATGCAATCCTTGTCCTGGAAGTGGACCGTTATCCGCCACTGGAGTTGACTGATCGCATCGCCGCGGACTGCAAGGTCGAACCATCGCGACTTACCCTGGTCCTCACGCCGACACAAAGCCTCGCAGGAACTGTCCAGGTAGTGGCGCGGGTGCTCGAAGTGGCGCTGCACAAGGCGCACGAACTGGGCTTTCCGCTATCCGACATCGTTGACGGCCTGGGTACCGCACCGGTGCCGCCGCCGGCTGCCGATTTCCTGCAGGCGATGGGTCGCACCAACGACGCGATACTTTTCGCCGGACAGGTGCATCTTTTCGTTGCTGGAGACGATGATGCAGCGGCGAAGCTGGCCCAGGCACTTCCCAGTAGCGCGTCGCGTGATTATGGCCGGCCATTCGCCGACGTATTCAAGGCCTATGACTACGACTTCTTCAAGATTGACCCGATGCTGTTCAGCCCGGCCATGGTCAATGTGACGGCGCTGGATTCCGGGCGTACCTTCCGTGGCGGTGAGGTAGATCTCGACCTCCTGGGCACGTCGTTCGGGATGGCACTGCGGTGACTCGCGTCGCGATTGTCACGGACGATCCGGGCTGGCACGGAAGTCAGCTGAGCATGGCGTTCAAGCGGCGTGGTGTCGACAGTTGCTTCACATCGTTGAGCAAGGCGCGGATTCGACTCGAGAGCGAACCCACCGTCGAGTTACAGGGATTCGAGCGCCATCTGCCGGATGCGGTATTCGTGCGCGGCGTACCCGGCGGGACCCTCGAACAGGTCGTTTTTCACCTGAACGTGCTGCATGCGCTGCGCAGTCTCGGCGTGCCGGTGTACAACGATGGCCGGGCGATTGAGCGCTCGGTCGACAAATCGCTGACGACCCTGCGTTTACGCCAGGCGGGACTGCCGTCTCCGGCCACCTGGGTATGCACCGATCACGAATCGGCGGCCGAGATCGTCTCAATGGTTGCGGCACGTGGCCATAAGCTGTTGTGCAAGCCGTTGTTCGGTTCCCAGGGCAATGGCATCGTGCGCGTCGCGACACCCGATGACCTGCCGGCCGCCGATCTCGCGGCTCACGTGTGGTACCTGCAGCAATTCATCGGCGACGGGGCTGATGGTGCCAGCGATTGGCGTGTTTTCGTGGTAGGCGGGCACGCGATTGCCGCGATGCGGCGCACCGCGCCGGGATGGCTGGCCAATGTCGCCCAGGGAGGTCGTTGTCATCCGGCGGTTGCCGATGGGGAACTGGCACAACTGGCCGAGGCAGCAACGCGATGCCTGGACATGGCCTACGCCGGTGTCGACCTGATGCGTGACGACGACGGCCGCTGGTGGTTGATCGAAGTCAACAGCATCCCGGCGTGGAAAGGGCTGCAAGCGGTCTGCCAGATCGACATTGCCGGCCGCCTGGTGGATGACCTGTTGAGCATCTGCCAGTCGCCGCACAGCGACCGGGCGGCGTCATGAACCCGGTGTCTATCAAGGAGCTTCAGCGCCTGTATCGGGTGGCTTGTGCCCAGGACGTGATTGCGTTCAAGCCGGGCAACGTATCGTATGCCTCGCCGGGGCACGGCATGGATGCAGACACTTTCCGGCGCAGCGCGCAGGCCAGTGCTCAACCATTGACGGAACCGGGTCTGGCATTGGGGGAACGGGTACTGGCGGCAGTCGTCGCGACACGCGCGGCGGTCGCCTGCAACAGCAATCTGGGCATTCTGTTGTTGTGCGCCCCTCTGGTTCAGGCAACGATCAACTATCCGGATAAACCTTTGCATGAAGGCGTGAGGCGCGTGCTGCGCAATACCAGCGTGGCCGACAGCCTGGCAGTCTACGAAGCTATCCGGATCGCGGCCCCCGGTGGTCTGGGCGAGGTCGACGAGCATGACGTGAGTCTTGGTACCCGGCTGACATTGACCGATGTGATGTCATACGCCGCGCCACGTGATCTGATCGCGGCTCAGTACGTCAACGCCTACGCCGACCTTTTCGATACCGCCTTGCCCTTCCTGGACGGAGCCCTGCGACGCTGCCGCACAGGGGCGGACGCGGTCACGGCTTTGTTCCTCTTCCTGTTGTCGCGATATCCCGATACCCACATCACACGCAAGTTCGGTGCGGACAGCGCACGCAAGGTATCGCAGACGGCGGGCGATGTACGCGCGGCCTGGGACGATGCGACGCAGCCCGGGGAAGCGTTGCGCCATCTGATCGCGTTCGACAAGCAGTTGAAGTCAGCCGGCCTGAATCCCGGTACGACTGCCGATCTGTGCGTGGCAACCCTGTTTTCACACCACCTGCGTCAGCAGGTGGATCTCAAACCCGGGGATACCCGGAACCACCCGTGGAGCCGGCATCCGACATCGGTCAACGGTTCCACACATGTCGATTAGCCAACTATCCGAAGGAGAAATCAAATGGCAGTCATAACGAAAACCCTGGTGGGCGAGTCCCTGGTCGGTGACGGCAACGAGGTCGCGCACATCGATCTGATCATGGGGCCGCGTGGTTCAGCTGCGGAAACGGCATTCTGCAATGGCCTGGTCAACAACAAGGACGGTTTCACCGCGCTGTTGGCGGTGGTCGCACCGAACCTGCCGTGTAAGCCGAACACCATGATGTTTAACAAGGTGACGATCAAAGGCGCGAAGCAGGCCGTGCAGATGTTCGGTCCGGCGCAGCGCGGTGTCGCAATGGCAGTCGCCGATTGTGTCGAAGATGGCACGATTCCGGCAGCCGAGGCGGATGACCTGTTCATCTCGGTGGGCGTGTTCATTCACTGGGAAGCAGAAGACGACGCCAAGATCCAGGACTACAACTACGAAGCAACCAAGCAGTCGATCAAAAGGGCGATCGCGGGTACCCCCACGGCAGCCGAGGTGGTCGCCGCCAAGGGTAGCAACGAACATCCGTTTGCCGCTCACGCGTAACGCAGCGCGGGTGGGGCTGCGATGCCCCGCCCGACAAAGGAGCGAGGTAACAGACGATGAAATGTCGTGAATGCAACGCCATGGTCGAGAGACTCGACAATGAACATCTGCTGCAATGTTGTGGCCTGACCGTGCAGGAGTACGCCATTCGTCACCAGCAGCCGCTGGATATGCTGTTGCACAGCGACCAGGTCAATGTTGTCGAGTCGCCGGATGCGTTTCGCGTTACGGCGACATGCCCGAGCGAGCGAGCGCGATCCACGCTACAGGCGCTGCGCTGGGCGGGTTTGTTACGTCGAAGCGGGGTTTTTGTCGAGGTGCCGGGTGAGATTCGTCGGCTGGCCCTGCTGCAATGGGACCTCGAACAGCTTCGAAGCTATGGCTTTCAGTTTCGCCAGGACTACACCTACGCGAACGGTACTCACCGGGTAGTGGCACGCAACCTTCTGCGCACCTCGGCTGCCAACCTGGTATCCCGGTCCAGTCCGTCGGTGACGCCACCACCTGCTTTCCTGGACACACTCAGTACGTATGTTGCGCATATCGCCGAGTGGCATGCCGGCTACCTTTTCATGCAGTTCGCCGACCTCGTGCATGGCGAGGACGTACGCCAGGCGTTGGCGCGTGATCACGCGATCTCCTGTGATGTGCTGGATGCCCCCGATCGTGCGGACGGTGTACTTCTGCGAACGCGCACACTGTCAGACACGCAGCGACTTATGTCCCTGCTCGAAGATCGGTTGCGCGAGATCCCGACAGCCTGGGATCGCTTCCTGCAATCGACGCCGCAGGCCACCGTCAGCAAAGAGCTGGTGTTCGACGCGGCGCATTTCATTACCGACCATCCGGCCAAATGCTCGAACCTGCATGGCGGGCGATACGTGTTGCAGGTCCAGGTATCGGGGCGGATCGATCCAATGACCGGGTGTGTGGTCGATTACGGTTATCTGAAGCGGGTCGTGAACCGCCAGGTCATCGAGCGCTTCGATCACCATCATCTGAACTATGCCGCCGAGGAACTGGCGTGGCGTTCGAGCACCGAGATGCTGTGCGTACATATCTGGGAGTGCCTGATCGAATACCTGCCTGGCTTGTCCGGGCTGCGCCTGTTCGAAACCACCCAGTCGTGGTGCGACTACCGGGGGCCGACACTCGAGGAGTACCAGGCGCAGGGATCCGCAGGTCTTCTGCATCCGTTCAGTCGCAGCATGCTGGATACCGACAAGCGTGAATCGTTGATGTCGGGCAGGCTGCTATTGCGGTCGATTGCTGCAGGATGTGCTACGTGAGGCTGCTGTCGCTGAGTCCGTCCAGGCTGCCGTTGTGCAGGGCGGTGGCGACCAGCACCCCGCACGCGCCTGCGCGGTGGGCCGTGACCAGATCCTTGCGATTGCGAATTCCCCCCGCAAGGTACAGGTGGGCGCCGGGGGCTTTCTCGCGCCAATGTCGAAGAAGCGCGATATCCGGTCCCTGGCCGCTTCCAACCCGGCGCAGGTTCATCAGGATCAGGTGTTCGGGTCTGCGAGTGGGATCGTCGCAGATGCCGGACGGGTCACGGGGACCATCCTCGTCGCTGTCGATGGACAGCATCGCATCCGGGGCCGGGGTGGCGCGCCGATCGTTCCACGTTTCGGAGCCGACTACGCCACGCACCCGGGGCAGTTGTGCGATCGCTTCCAGATCGGTGGGTGTCCGGAACCCACCGTCGAGCCAGATTTCGAGTGCAGGGTATTGGCGATTGATACGAGTCAGCAGTGCGTTGTGGTTGCCTTGTGCCTGGATCGCATCCAGATCGGCGAGGTAGATCGACGCGAAGTGATGATCAACATGTAAGGCATGGACCAGGTCGATCGGGTCGGCAGATTCGCACAAGGCACTGCGCCAGGGACGGTAGTTCTCACGTCGGCCGCGTTCGGCGCGAACCACGTGACCATGTAACAGATCGATGACGGGTATTATTTTCAAGGAGTCAGAATGCGGGTGTTCGTATTCGAGTATCTGACCGGCGGCGGTTGTACCGACGACGTGATGCTATCAAGGCTCGCAGCAGAAGGCGACCTGATGCTGATTGCGGTCATCAGGGACCTGGTGAAGATCGATGGCGTGGAAGTCGTGATCGCGCGCGATCGACGCCTCGAAGCACCGGAGCTGCCGATCGAGGTGCATTGGGTGGATGGTGACTGGCGGGCGGCATGGTCGTGGTGCCTGGCATTCAGCGATGCGGTGATTCCGATTGCTCCAGAAACCGACGGCGTACTTCAGGCACTGTGCCACGCAGTGGAGGTCTCGGGTAAACGCCTGCTCAATAGCAGCGCGGCGGCGGTGGCACTGGCCGCAGACAAGCAGGCCACGTTGGACCGACTGCAGGAAAGCGGTATTCCGGTCGTTTCGAGCTGGCGCGCTGGCGAACATGACCCGGCCGGAGATGGCACGCTGGTGTTGAAGCCTGATATGGGCGTCGGCTGTCACGACATCCATCTGATACATGGGGCGCAAGCGCTGGCGGAATTTCTGGCAACCCAACCCGATCCGCGACGCTGGTTGGTGCAGCCTTACGTCGAGGGAAAATCGGCCAGCCTGTCTTTGCTGGTCGGTGACGGTTGCGTCTGCCTGCTTGGCTGCAACGTGCAGCGAGTTGCGCAGGTCGATGACGGTTTCGTCCTTCTCGGGTGTGCAGTGAACGGTTTGGCCGAGTCGCGTGAAGAGTTCAGGTCCCTGGCGCTGGCGATCTGCGAGGCTATTCCGGGCCTGTGGGGATACGTCGGAGTCGATTTCGTACTGACCGTGGACGGGCCAATAGTACTGGAGGTGAATCCCCGCCTGACGACATCGTATGTGGGCCTGAGTCGCTCGACAGGCAGAAACGTTGCCGAGTTGTTGATCCACATGGCAGAGGATCCGAGTTTGTTGCCGCCGCAGAAGCTTCTTGGCGAATGCGTGCATGTCGACCTGGGGCTCGGCCGTGTGGCTTGACCGCGGCGTCATCGGTTGGGACGTGGGTGGTGCGCACCTGAAGGTGGCTGCAATCGGCAGTGATGACAGCCTGTTGTGGGTCAGGCAGCTGCCACTGCCACTTTGGCGGGGCTTGTCGCATCTGGATGAGACGGTCAGTCAGATTGCGAAAGTGGATGACCTGTCGCGTTACGAACACGTTGTCACGATGACCGGCGAGCTGGTCGACTTGTTCGATGACCGCAAAGATGGTGTCGTCACGCTGGCGACCCGGTTGCAGGGGCTGTTGCCCACGCCCGAGTTCAGACTGTATGCGGGTGGGCGTGGCTGGGTGGTGCCGTCGCAGGCGGCTTCGGCAGCATTGGATATCGCATCCGCCAACTGGCATGCAACCGCGGCCTGGCTTGCCCGGTGCCATCCCCGGGGTGTACTGGTCGACATCGGCAGTACAACGACCGACATCCTCGCGTTCCACGATGGCGAAGTGGCTCATCGCGGCTTCAGTGACCGCGAACGCCTGGCTAGTGAAGAATTGGTCTATACCGGCATCGTGCGAACGCCGGTCATGGCTGTCGCGCAACGCGTTCCGCTGCAGGGAGAATGGTTATCGCTTGCCAATGAACATTTCGCGACTATGGCCGATGTGTATCGCGTCCTGGAACTGTTGCCAGCGAACGCGGATCAACACGATACGGCTGACGGTCGGGACAAAAGCCTTCAGTCCAGTATGCGCCGACTGGCGCGTATGGTCGGTGCCGACGTGCAGGACGCGAATCCATCTGAGTGGCATTGCCTGGCCGCTTACATCGCTGAGCGGCAGATGGACTCGATCGCCAACGCCTGCTGGCGTCAGCTGAGTCGTCCTGGGGTGGGGCGAGCAACCCTGTTCGGAGCAGGTATCGGCAAGTTTCTGGTCCATCCCCTGGCGCAGCGTCTCGGTTGTGACACGGCTGATTTGGACGCATTGCTGGGTCGACCGCAATTCGGAGACCTGCCTGCGGCGTCCTGTGCCCCGGCGGTGGCGGTCGCCCGACTTGCCAGGCTCCAGGTGCTGTCATGTGCCTGCTGACCGAAATCACTTATCGCGCCGACAGCGCCAGGCTGTTTGCGACAATCGCGCAACGTCCCTGGGCCGTGTTTCTCGATAGTGGGCATCCGCTCACTCAGTCGGGGCGCTATGACATCCTCGCCGCCGACCCCTATTGCGTTCTGGTCACGCGCGGCGAGGTCACCACGATCAGCCGTGGCGGCTCGGCCCGGCACAGCAAACGCGATCCACTCGAGCTGGTGCGTCAGGAGATGCCAGCGCCGGTGCAAAACACCACCGGCCTGCCATTCTGCGGCGGGGCAATCGGCTGGTTCGGCTATGATCTGGGGCGTCGCTACGAACGACTCCCACAAGTTGCTTTCGATGCTGAAGATCTGCCGGAGATGGCAGTGGGGTTGTTCGACTGGGCACTGGTCGTAGACCACCGGGAACGTCGGACCTGGCTGGTCGGTCAGGGGTGGGCGGCCGCCACACGACGGCGGTGGATGGCGTTGGTGCGGATGTTCAACAAGCCGGTGGAGCCGGCAGCAACGCTTCCTTTCCGGGTGACCGGCCCGGTCTGCTCCAACATGGACCGCGCCAGCTACGCGCGAGGCTTCGCGCGCATCAAGGAATACATTCGCGACGGCGATTGCTACCAGGTGAATTTCGCGCAGCGCTTTTCTGCAGCTGCCGAAGGCGATGGCTGGCAGGCCTACCGGCGGCTGCGTGAGTTGAACCCGGCGCCATTTTCCGCATTCATCAACTCGCCCTACGGGCAGGCGTTGAGTTCGTCGCCGGAGCGCTTGTTGAAGCTCGATGCGGGGCGAATCGAGACCAAACCCATCAAGGGAACCCGCCCGCGTGGCGATACCCCGGAAGGCGATTCGGCGATGGCGGAAGAGCTCGCAGGCAGCCGCAAAGACCAGGCCGAAAACCTCATGATCGTCGATCTGCTGCGCAACGACATCGGCCGTGTCTGCCGTCCGGGTAGCGTGGCGGTACCAAAGTTATTCGCAATCGAGAGTTATGCCACTGTGCACCACCTGGTCAGTACTGTCACCGGAGAACTCGCAGATGGGTGCGATGCGTTCGACCTGTTGCGTGCTTGTTTCCCCGGCGGCTCGATTACCGGTGCACCGAAGATCCGTGCAATGCAGATTATCGAGGAGCTCGAACCGCATCGGCGCGGTCTGTACTGTGGTTCGATCGGCTATATCGGTTTCGACGGCAACATGGATGTGAATATCACGATTCGTACGCTGGTTTACAACCAGGGCGAGATCCGCTGCTGGGCCGGGGGTGGCATCGTGCACGACTCGGATGTCGACGATGAGTACCAGGAAACTTTCGACAAGGCGGCCGCGATGCTGCGCCTGCTGCGCGACAAGGGACTCGCCCATGTGGGTGGTTAAGCTGGGTGGCAGCCTTTGGCAGTCTCCATGGTTGCTGCGCTGGCTGGAGCGTCTCCACGAAACCGGGCAGCCCGTGGTGGTGGTGCCCGGTGGTGGGCCTTTCGCCGATCAGGTTCGCGTCGTCCAGTCCTATTGGCAATTCAATGACCGTGCTGCGCACAACATGGCTCTATACGCGATGGAACAGATGGCGCAGATGCTGTGTGCGCTGCAGCCGGCTTGCGTCGTGGCGTCGTCACCGGAAGCTATCCACCGCGCCCAGGCAGATGGTGGCCTGCCGGTGTGGTCACCGGTGGCCATGCTGATCGATGATCCCGCGATCGAGGCGGATTGGTCGATAACCTCGGATAGCCTTGCATTATGGCTCGCCCGCAGACTGCAGGCGCACGGCGTGGTGCTCGTCAAATCCGCAACGCTGCCCGATTCAGTTGCCGACCCCGGACAGCTGTCCCGAGAGGGGGTGGTGGATGCTGCATTCCAGCACTACCGCGGACTGCTCGGATGCCCTGTCTACATCGCATATCGTGAGCAAGTCGATGCTTGGCCGCTGGTCACTGCAAAACCGCCTGCGATGCTGTCGGCATGATGGAATCCGTACATCCCTAACTGCCTGGGAGGTGAATGATGACGGATGGCACATTGATCCCGGCCTGGTGCCGGCTTTTGTCGGCGAGACTGGTCCCTACCTGTCAACGCAGCCGAGTGACCAGATTGTACGGGAGTACAAAAACGCGCTGAAGTCGATTGCCGACAACGCTTCTGCCCATTCTGCGCTTGGCGTGAGAATGGAGGTGCAGGCCGTTGCCTCCCGTGTGCTCGGTATCGAGAACAGCCCGATTCTTCCGCACGAGCACGTCGTCGGTGAAGAGTTCATCTTCCTGATGGCTGCGAAGCATCGCCCGCGCATGAGCGACGCGAGATCATGCACCCCTGGATGAAGTCGTAAGCTCAGCGGTCGTACTTGACGTACTTGAATCGGGGGTCATCCGGCGTGCCCTCGAGAGCGCTTTCCGGCTCGAGTCCTGGCTGCCACATGATCACTTCTTCGATCTTCTTCGCCAATTCGAAATCCTTGTCGGTGACGCCCTTCGCTGAATGCGTACACAGTTTGACGATGACGAATGCGTAGGACGCGCTGAGGTCGGGGTGGTGGAACGCGGCCTCGGCGAGATGGCCAACCGTGTTGATCACCATTAGCGTGCCTTTCCATCCGCTGGTCTGGTACTTGCGTCGGATCCAACCTTTTTCCAGGTACCACTGAGGTAGCTCTGCTGCCAGGCGTTGTTCGATTTCCTCCTCTGAATACGTCCTGTCCCGTTCTTTGTCTTTGTTGCCCTTGTCAGTCATCGGAATCTCCTCTGAGGATGTCGTAGCGGCTGGCCAAAGTGTGGGCGATTGGCGATAAATTTGCGAATTCGTGCACGTGCCCACCCGGGGGTTACGGTCGCATTGCCGCGTTACCACAGGTGGCGGTTTCACCGCCGGGAATCAAACCAGGCGCCAGTTCAGTTCATAGGGCCGCAGTTGCTGCTCGACCACGTCGAGGCATTGCCGGGCCTCGAAACGTTTGCAAGAGTAGACATCCAACGTAAACAGCTGGCTTTCGCGCCAGGTATACAGCGAACAGCCGGACTCGGCCCAAGCCTGGAAGCCACCGATGCCGTGGTGCAACCGACTGACCGCATCGGGTGAGAACAGCAACGGTGCGGCAATCGGTGTCATCTGCAGACGTCGGGTCAGGCCCGCGAGCACGTCGGTGACGCGCTGCCTGTCGATAGCAGCGATTCCGTACAGACCCTCGATGACCAGTCGTTGCCTGACGATTTCCGGGCACAGGATCAAGGCTGGGCACTGCCGATCTGACGCTGCGGCCCGGAATGGTGCTGCGCAGGCATCGCCCGTCGAATACGCAATACCGCAGTCTCGTCGATCGCCTCGCTGCGTTCGCCGCCACAAAGGGCACTGCGAAAGCCGATGTAGTCGGCGTTGCATAGGATCAGAGAGGGCAGATCATCCAGGCCGACTCGACCTGCCACGCCGCTAAGCAGGTTCAGCTCTTGTGACTGTTGCACGAAGTCGCTTATGCGTCCCAGTGACCAGCGTCGGGTCAGGGAGCCACTGCCTTTTTCCGCCGTGTCGACCATCACTCCATGGATGCCGCAATCGGCCAGGCGCGGCAGCATGTCTGGCGGATAATCGAGTTCGGCGAAGCAGACGGCGATTAATGCATGGGTCGTTGCAAACGGCGCGAGTGCCCGGAGTTGGCCACCCAGATTATCGGGCGAAAACAGCCCCACCTTGACGTAGTCCACGCCACAGTCACCGGTCTGGGCGACCCGATTGGCCAGTTCCCGCATACTGTTGCACGCGTTGCCAGCGGTGGCACTGACCGGGCGACGGCCGGCGACGCGAGCGACGATTCGGCGAATGACGACGGCTGGAAGTGCGCCGAGCGCACCGTCTGCCGGATCTTTGCAGTCGATGATGTCGGCTCCACAGCGCAGTACCTGCATCGCTTCGGCTTCGGAGCGTACGCTGGCCAGCAGTCGACTCATGCGCAATTCCTCGCACGATGCGCCCGGATGCGCTGCATCAGCCAGTCCCATGCCTCCAGCTCTTCGCTGCCCGCGGTTTTGTCCATGGCGATTGTCAGGTACTCAACCTCGGCGTCGATCTTGTCCGCCGCGAGTCGGTCAAGCCGGCTGACCAGAATCGCCAGTTCGAGTACGGCAGCCTGGGCACGGTTGTAGCCACGGAACGGTCGGTGGTTCTCGGTGCGTACGGTGCGACAATAGAATCGCGGACGTTGCTCGTCCTGCTCGACGCGGACCACTTCGATCTCGCTGTGACTGAGCGCATCGCCGAGGCGCTCGCCACGAATCATGGTGCAGGCCGTCGTGGTCCAGTCGCGATGCCCGGTCAGGCAACCGGCATAGATGCGGACATCGTCGGTAGTGTTGATGCTCGCCTTTCGTTCGCGTTGCAGGTTGTCCAGCGTTCGTGACGGCCTGAACGGTGCCAGCAGGATGGAATCTCCGCGACTGCGCATGCCCATTGGTGCGATATGTGGCGTACCGTCGGGATTGCGGGTGATCAGCAGGATCTCATGGATGCGTTCGCTCATGGCGTTACCTCAGTGCAGAACCAGTTCCTGTCCCAATGACTCGGCGAGTTGCTCGCGCGACAACATGTAGCTGGACATCTTCATCAGGTGGTAGCGATCGAAATAGTCAGTGAGCGGGTGCTCGATGCTGCGCGCGTAGTCCGGAGCGACTGCGTGAGTCAGGCCCTGGACAAGCTGGGTTACGCGGCCGTGCTCGACCACCTGTATGCCACTCTTGAACAACAGGTGCGCCCTGGCGAACATTGCCGAACGATCGGCGAGATCGTCGTATACGGCGATGTCTGCCAGTGCGCCCACGCCCAGGTGGCCGCGATCGACCAGGCCGAGCAGCCTGGCCGGTGCAGCGCGCGTCATGATCGCAATGTCGTTGAAGTCGTATTCACGTTCGAGATGGCGTAGCAGGCTGATATCCGCTGCCCCGGCGTTGATCCGCGACAACCAGCTGTTGCGATGGTCGCGGTCCATCAGCAGACGGAACAGTTCGGGGTAGGCGGTGAATGGTGCGCCATTGGGATGGTCGGTGGTGAAGAAGACTCGCCACGGATCGTCAGCGAGCAGGAACAGTTCCAGGCCGATCGCCCATTGCAGGGCATTGACGAAATTCCCCGGGCGGTAACGGAATGGAACGATGCCACCGCCGCCGTCTTCGCCTTCCCATATGACCGTCTTGGCCGGGTTTGCTATGCCACGTGCCTCGAATTGCCGCAGCACGTCGCCGGATATCGTGACGGTCTGACCGAACAGCACCTGGCCGACATCGACCGTAATGTTCGGATTGGCGTTGACCGCGTCTGCCAGAGCACGTGCACCGGATGAAAAACCACGTTCACCTTCGTTGCCGTAGCCATAGAACTGTACATGCGCCAGGTGCATCGGCAAGCCGTCTGCTGCCTTGATCGTGGCCAGTGCCGACTGGACGTTACCCGGCACGCCGAGATTGTTGCAATGGACGTGGACCGGGTGCGCGATACCCATCTGAACGACTGCAGCCTGCACGGCATTGAGAATCCGGCGCGACGAGACACCGTACATCGGCACTTCTTCATCAAGACTCAGGTGACGCTGGTTGAACTTGAAGGATGTCGCCCCGCCGGCATTGATTACCTTGACGCCGAGGCAGCGTGTCGCATGCAGCGTCCATGCAATGTAATCAGTGATCTGCTGCTGCTCGGCACCATCGCGAAGCAGGCGCAACAGAAAATCGTCGTTGCCGACGATCGCGAGCCCGGCCTTGTCGATGATCGGGATGTTTGCCAGTTCTGCATGGGCCTGGCTGGCGTTGATCGGCAGTACTGCCGGTTCGACCACGGTGGTGAATCCCATCTCGGCATAGCGATAGCCGGTATCGAAGGCAGACCACTTGGCGCCGGCGAAAGGCAGCCGGGCGTAGCGGGCACGTTCGGCCAGGTGCTGCTCGGGCAGCAATGCACGTGCGTTGTTGACGTTGCCGCCCGCGATATGGCTATGGATGTCGATTGCACCGGCCATCACGATCTTGCCATGCAGGTCATAGGTGCGCGCGGCTGCATCAGCGTTCTCAGGAGGTGCCACGATCTGGTTGCCATCGAACCAGATGTCACGGACTTCACCGTTGACGTGATTTGCCGGGTCGTATACGCGTGCGCCTTTCAGTCGAGTCAACATCCTCAGTCGGTCCCCGCTTGTGTGCCGAGTAACTGCGTGATGAGTTCGCCGGTTCGTGGCAGTGACGTTTCGACCAGCCCCTGCAACGGCAGCATGTGCAGGCCATCGGCCCGGTGGATGAAGCCTGGACGGTGGATACCAGGCACCGCGACCGGCAGGAATACGTCTGGAGGTGTATCGCCGAGTTCCATTGCAGGGTGTCCGATGACGATACGCGGCTGGTTGCAGGCGGGTGCTGGTTCAGCGTGCAGCGTGCTGATCCATACCAGAAGGTCGGTTTCAGTGCTGGTCAACAGGCGATGTCCGGCGAAACGGCGCAGGTCCTGTACAGGGTACCCGTTTGCGAAACTGGTACGAATGCCGAACCCACCGTGCCAGGTGCTGGCATGCTGCGCGGTGGCGCTGCCGATTCCTGGAGACAGCATCAGCAGGGCGGCGCGCTGCTTCTCGTTGAGGATACGTACCAGGTCGGCAGCACTGCGCGCGATCAGTTCCGCATCCCGGCCTTCTCCGACCAGCGGTACCAACACCGGGTAACGGCTGTGCAGCAGCCGTTCATGCAACTCGACCGCCGTTGCAGAGGGCGAGGGCAGCGGCCGCGCCCGCAGCAGGGTGCGGACCTGGTCCAGGGTGTCGAGGGGCATTCTGTCCAGCTCGATGACGGCGGGTGCCGAGTCGGTGTGCAGGCGCGTGCTGACGTCGAAAAGACGTTCGTGTAGTCGCGGCAGACGCTCGTCGATGCTGTCGCCTATCAGAATGACCAGGTCGGCGCGGTTGCGTGTCTCGCCGAGGCTCGTGCAGATCCATCCGCTGTCCTGGTAGAGCGCGAGGTTGACGGCCATGGCGTCGCCGTCGGCATGGTCGACAACACCCCCATACCGCTCCGCCAGGCGCAATGCGCCCTGACAGTCGCTGAGATCGCCGAGCAGGCCGTGGAACAGAGGCAGACGGGCCGACTCCAGCAGCCGTCGCGCATGCGCGATTGCCTGTGACAAGCTCGCGTTGCGGCCGTCTACTGACGGTGCGCGTGCGGTATGGCCGAGCGCTAATGTGAAGCCATCGCGTGCCCGAGGGCAGGCGAGATCTGCGGCGGCACGCTCCAGGTTGTGCGCCGGGAGTGACAGATCGTCACACAACATGGCGCAGAAGGGGCATGCGGCGAGCTCGTTGGGTCGCCCGTCAAGCGGTTCGCCGGGATTGTCGCGTTGTTCTGTCATGATGCGGTGCTACGCAGCAATTGCCGGGCCAAGAGTACGTCAGTCACGTCGTGCGGTCGGCGAACGCTTGGTCGACGCAACCGCGGCGTAATCCAGCTTGTCGTCGTCGTCACCCGGCAGTGCGGCGCCCCAGTTCAATGGTTGGTCCTGGGTGTAGCGTTTCCCGAGCAGCCACGCGATCTCGGCGCGCGCCAGTTCGACGCCAAGATAAAACGCGTGTCCACCGTCTGACTCCACTCCGAGATCGGGGAATAGCGCGAATGGGTCGGCAGCGACGCGATGCAGTTCGCGGTTATAGATGTGCACGCCATCCTTGGTCACCTGGATACGGTAGTTACGGTCTTTTACCGAAGCGGCGGCCTGCGCGACGTCGTCGGCGTTGTACGGGAACGGTTTACGTTCATGCAGTCCGGTCAAGCCGCCATGCAGCTGCTTGGGTAATGCGCCATCGTCACGGGCCCGGTACATGATGCGACGCGCAAGATCGGCCTCGCGGATTGCGGATCGGCAGTGCGGACTCACCTGTGTCGTCAACACGGCGCTGGCGCGCAACTCTGAGATCATGCCGAACAACAGGGCATTGATGCCGCAGGTGTCAGCTTCGGTCAGTTCGGTCAGGTTGCCAACGCCCATCATGATGGCGGCATCCGGCAGGCGTTGGCGGAGCTCACGGTAACGCAAGATCGAGTCGACGAAACCGAAATGAATCGGGTCGAGAATCGGGTCGACCAATGCTGGGCGACCCCTATCGGCCAGCGTGCGCCAGGCGCGTTCGAGACTGTCGAGACAGCCATGTTCCGACGGGATCAGGACTGGCGTCGACTCGACTTCGTCCGCGATCCACAGGGTGTCCTCGGTGAGGCTGAGCAGGTAGTCAGCTCCGGCCTGGCCGCCGGCGATCAAATCCTCGCTGCGCAGTGAATCGACGCTGACCTGGAATCCCTGGTCTTTGAGCAGGCGTACGGCATCGGTGAGATGCGCAAACGGCTGATCCGGCAGACATCCCAGGTCGATGACGTCGGCGCCGTCGCGCCGCATTGCCTCGGCGCGGCAGCCAATGGCGTCCAGCGACAGCAGCGGTGCATCGACGATCTCGGCGAACAGGGTTACATCGTGCCGGGTGAGATCGATGGGTTTGCCGGCGTGGCCGAGCCATTCCGGAAGGTCGCGCAGTTCGTCCGGGCCACGTTCGAACGCGACGCCAAAATGGCTCTGCAAAGCCGCCAGGTCGCCGCGGCAGCGACCGGGCAATATGACCCGGTCGGCGTCGCCGACATCCGGCAGGCGCCGCAGGATCATGTCGCCGGTCATGAGCGCCGCGACCTTGAGGCCGAGGTTGCGTACCTCCCAGCTGAAGTCGACCGGACCCAGGTCCTGCAGTACGCGCCGCAGGTTGAGTTCGGCGAGGGAGCCGGTCAGAAAGAGGAGATGTTCGGGCATGGTTCGGCCAGCGGCAGTGCATCGTGCAGGGCCTGCAGGCTGGTGACTACGCACGTATGCTCGAAGCGTCGCAGTCGCTCGGTGTTTTCCAGGTCGATCGCGCGCGGATAGACCTTGACCGGGCCCGCCGGCGCCCGCGTGATCATCTCCGGTGCGACGTCGCATGCGAACACGATACTTGGCACACGGCATTTGCCCGCCTGCGCATAGACATTGGTTACCAGCGTATCGGAGATCCCCAGCACCATCTTCGCGACACTGTTCGACGTCGCCGGGGCAACAACCAACAGGTCGTAGACGCCCTTGTAGAACAATCCGACCGGCGGCGCGCTCGCCGCGCTGTCGCGGAAGACACGGTATCGTTGCTTGAGGCCGTTGACCGGGTGCCCGTATACCTGCAACACCTCGGCTGCGGCGGCACTCAAAAACAGGTCGAGCTTGGGCAGGCGGGCGGCGAGGTCGAGGCATTCCTCTATGTAGTGCCCCGAGCCGGTGATCGCCCAGGCAATGCGTCCACCTTCACGCATCGACGACATCCCTGGTGCATATGCCCCACTGGTTGTCGGCCTCTTCGACGGCGATTTCGAGACGCTCGAGGTTGCCGAGCGCATCTCCGGCACGCAGCGTTTCGATCAGACGATCGCAGATATGTCGCGCCAGCATTTCGGCGGTGGTGTTGGGAATCGGCAGCAGAATGCAGCTGGCTGCGCTGAGCAGGAAATGCTTGTCGTAGCTGCGTATCTCGATCATGTCGTCGACCGTCCGTGTGACCTGGATCTCGGGATTGTTCTCGGGAACCAGAACACCGTCATGCAGCTCCCTGCAGATTCCGGCCGCAATGCGATTGAGCAGGACGAAGTCGATCACGAAGGCATCGTCCGTGTTGTCACCATGAGCTTCGATTTTGACGTGAAAGTTGTGGCCGTGAATGTTTTCACAGCAGTGCCCGAAGGTGATGAAGTGGGCGGCATTGAAATGGAGTTCGCCGGGGTGAACCCGAACGGCATAACGGGTGGCTGACATGGTGTCCCTGCCTGAATTGTTTCAGGGGCTACCTGCAAACCCCGGGCCAGGTGGCGCCCGGGCTTCTTGCGTGACGCAGGCCGCTCAACGCGGTGAGCGGATGTCGAACCGTTTCATTTTTCGGTACAGGGTGTTACGGCTGATGCGCAGTTTTGACGCAACACGTGTGACATTCCAGTGGGCCGCTTCGAGTTCACGCAGGATCGCGTCACGCTCGGCAATATCGAGCGGATTGCTGGGCCGGGTTCGCTGTGCCACCTGGCCATCGCCGCGGGAACTGAATATCTCCTCCGGTATGTCATCAATATGGATAACCGACGTGTCGGACAAACCGATCACGGTTCGCAGCGTGTTGCGCAGCTGGCGGATGTTCCCTGGCCATTCATACAGGTCGAGGATATCCAGTGCGTCGTCGTCAATGCTGATCTCATCGGGTGAATCGGCTTCCTGGCGCAATAAGTGCTGGATGAGGTTGCGCCGGTCTTCCCGGTCCCGCAGAGGGGGCATATGCAGACTGATTCCGTTCAGGCGATAGTAGAGGTCCTGACGGAAACTGCCTTCGTCGACGCGTCCCTGAAGGTTCTTGTGGGTCGCGCTGATCAACCGGATATCGACCTTGATCGGTGTTTCGCCACCGAGCGGGATCACTTCGCGTTCCTCGAGAACGCGCAGCAGGCGGGCCTGCAGATGCAGCGGCATGTCGCCGATTTCGTCGAGGAACAGGGTGCCGCCGTGTGCCTGAACGATCTTGCCGCGTGAGCCTTCCCGGCTGGCACCGGTGAAGGCACCAGGCTTGTAACCGAACAGCTCACTTTCAATCAGAGTCTCGGGAATAGACGCACAGTTGACCGCTATGAACGGCTTGTCTGCGCGTTCGCTGGATTTGTGCACGGCATTCGCGAAAACGTCTTTACCGGTCCCGGTCTCACCCAGAAGGATGAAGGGTATATCGCGCTCGAGCAGCTTTTTCGCGCGGTCGACGTTGCGTCGCATGCGCGTGTCTCCGAACTCGAGCCCATCGAGTGCCGGGGGAAACCTCGAGTTGCTCGAACGTCCCCGGATCGTGGCGCGTTGGATCGCGTCCGGGTGGAGGTTGCGGGGGGCGCAAGGCGCCTGGAAGCTTGCGTAGAAACGGCGGCCCTGCCGGGTATCGTGCAGCGTGCGCTGTGCGCCTCCCTGGAGGTGGGCATTTTCAAGCGCGTCATCCATCCTGATCGCGAAGAGCTCCTCGACTGGCCGGTCGAGCAGGTTCTTGATGTCTTGCGTATCGAGCTGGAACAGGGCGCTGCGGTTGGCGGCCTTGATACGACCATCGCCATCGAACGCGATCGCACCTTCGCCAAGGGTGCTGACGAACTCCGGCCGGCTATGGAAGCGGACGATGTAATTGTCACGCATGCGGCACAGGAACAGGCGATTTTCAATCAGCTGGGCCGACATGTTGACCAGTACCATGGTGTGCTGTTGGGCGCGACTCGAGTCGCTCGATGCATCCAGGACCGCAACGAGTTCGCCGGTCGGGTCGAAGATGGGTGCGGCGGAACAGGTCAGCTTGGTGTTCTTGGTGAAGAAGTGTTCGTCCTGGTGGATGATCAGTGGGCGCTTCTCGACCAGGCAGGTTCCCATGCCATTGGTGCCCTGGGTCTGCTCAGTCCATACGGCACCGGTTTGCAGGGCGGTGCGTGATGCTGTGCTGGTGAACATTGGGTCACCGACGTAGTTCAACACGACGCCGTCCTGGTCGGTAAGCAGAATGGCGTAGCCGGAACCCGCTACCTGTTGGTAGAGGTTGGTCATCTCGGAACGCGCTATCTCCACCAGGTTACACGATCGTTCCTGGCGTTCCTTGAGTTCAGCGCGGTCGACGACGACCGGTGTGGGCCGCCGCTCCGGATCGAGCGCATAGTCGCGCAGGCATCGGCGCCAGGAATCGAGAATCTGGCTGTTGATCGCGGCACTGCCGTGCCGACTGCCGCGTACGGCGTCGACCACGTGGCCACCATGTGATTTCCCGGTCATCAGGTCCATCGCTCTTCCTCTGTGGTGGGTCCGGATTGGCCGGTGGCGGCGAGCGCAACCCAGTCCATCCGACGCTCTTGTTGTGGTCTGCACACTGCTGTCCGGAATACGGATTGCGCATTGGACGCAAAGGCTTGAAGCCCCGCTGTTTCGTGGGTAGAACCCACGGAAGCGACTCAAAAACAGCGGGGCTCAAGCATGTACAGCGATACCCGAATCGGGCAGATTTTGAAAGGCTTGCCTCGATCGCGTTTCGACAAAATTGTCGCCGAAGAGGAAGCAGACAAGTACGCCAAGGGATTTCGCTGCTGGGACCAGTTCCTGGCCATGACCTTCAATCAGCTCTCCGGCGCAACGAGCCTGAGACAGCTGGAGTCCGGCTTCAACAGCCAGCCTGCCGCTCACTACCACCTTG
>JAGRHE010000109.1 GCA_020445165.1 Gammaproteobacteria bacterium | reverse complement strand
ACGGCTAACGCCAAGGTAAGCGGCGTTCAGCATGGAGTGACTGATCGGGCAGCAATGGCGAAGCCATGCCCGAGCAAGTGCAGAGTGCTGAATGCCCGAGTGAGCCGTAGGCGAACGGCTTGACCGCCTTGTTAGCCGCTGCCCAACTCATCACAAGAACACCCGCACGATGATGGCCACCAATGCAACATAAGAAAGCGAGTGAAAAACCAAAAATGCGATATCACGTACCGTTTTCCTCGGGCTAACTGCCACAAACCACGCCACGCGGGTCACTACGACGCCCGAACCGGGACTAAATATCATTCCTGATTCCGGCCACATACCGTCGAATCCCTGCACCGCTTTTAAATACCGCTCGCTTCTTTTTTGCTTTTCATCCGCCACGAAGCGGTATGAATAGATGCTAGACACGATAAAGAGCGCAAACAATGCGATAACTTCGGGCCCCATCATTACTATGCATCAACCCTTCGCATTCCTAGTACTCACCAATTAATACGGCTAACGCCAAGGTAAGCGGCGTTCAGCATGGAGTGACTGATCGGGCAACAATGGCGAAGCCATGCCCGAGCAGGCGCGGAGTGGAGTGCTGAACGTCCGAGTGAGCCGTAGGCGAACGGCTTGACCGCCTTGTTAGGCGATTCTTGGGTAAGCGAAACGGGAGGCTGACAGCACTGTACTCGCGTACCTCGCCCGGTAACGTGGCGTTCCTGGGATTCGAAAAGGCTTCGACAATTCATCGGCCATTCTCTTCCCCGCAGCATCTCAAACATCGGCAGATTCTTGCGATGCGGAGGTTCAGAAGATGCTTCAGTATGAACCAAATGCTCGCCACACCTAGGCTTAGATAGAGTATTCCATTGTAAGTGACCATCTTCGGAAAGCCCGACTCCAGTTTCAGATACAGCAGAACAATTATTAACGCCATCGCAGGGATTGCGATAACCAAGTTTCGCCAAGCACCACTGATTGACACTCGGCAACTCACCGTTGCTCCACAATTCGAACACCTCCGGCTCGACATACGCCGCCCTTTTTACGCCTAACAGCCAAATAGACATTCTCTGCCTGAAACAACATAGGCAGAGTCTGTATAATCTGGGGACGATTTGGTGGATCGGGACGATCCATCGTGTACCGAACTACAGACCATGGAGGGTCGGAGATGTCGGTTGATAATGGCGATTCGCCGCCGCCTGCTGTCCAGCGCTTTTGGCATAACTATCTATCCATCCTGGAAAAATACTCGGTTCCCGAGGCTTCGCGCCCATACTATCGAAAAGCCGTGGAGGCGTACATCAAGGCGCATGCCGATCGCCGGCTCGCCACTCATCTTCCACAGGACGTCGATCGATATCTTGCTGACAAAGGCAGACAGGGAAACCTGCAGGACTGGCAGTTCCGCCAGCTTGTTGACGCACTGAAGATACTGTTTCAGCGCTATCTGGGCAGAGGTTGGGCAGCTGGCTACGACTGGGGTCGCTGGTTCGAACTGTCACGCTCGCTGCAGGTTGATCATGCCACGCTGTTTCGCGCGGATGCATCGAAGCAGCTTTCGCCGCCGAGCAGCAACAAGCTGATCACACGTTTCCGCGCCCATGCGGGCGAGCATGCCGAGAGGTTCGTGAAAACGCTGCGCCTTCGCCGGATGGCTGTCCGTACTGAACAAACCTACGAGCACTGGCTGGCCAGTTTTTTCGACTTTCACAAGTGGCCGCCGGTCGAGCAGGTCGAGACGGCGTACCTCACGCGCTACCTGGAGCATCTGGCAATCAACCGGGGCGTATCGGCGTCGACACAGCGCGTCGCGCTCAATGCGCTGGTGTTCTTCTTTCGCGAGGCGCTCGGCCGCAACCTGGACGACGCGGTGGCGTTCACCCGCTCGCCACCTAAACGCCGCCTGCCGGTCGTGCTGACCCAGGACGAGGTACGCCTGTTGCTCGGCCAGCTCGACGGCCAGCTGCGCCTGATGGCGGCGTTGATGTATGGCACCGGCATGCGCCTGATGGAGTGCGTGCGCCTGCGCGTGCAGGATGTCGATTTCGGCTTTCAGCAGGTCACGGTGCGCCAGGGCAAGGGCGGCAAGGACAGGGTCGTGCCTTTGCCTTCGCGTTTGCGGCAGAGCCTGGCGAAACATCTCGAGCAGGTGCGCACGCTGCACGACGAAGACCTGCGCGAGGGTTACGGCGAGGTGTACATGCCGCCCGCGCTGGCGCGCAAACTGGGCGGCGCGGTCTATGACTGGCGCTGGCAGTACGTGTTTCCCGCGCCGCGGCTGTCGTTCGACCGGCGCAGTGGCAAGACGCGTCGGCACCACATTCATGAGACCGGTCTGCAGAAGGCGATCCGTGAAGCGGCACGCCGGGCTGCGATCGACAAGCGGGTGACCAGTCATACGCTGCGGCACTCCTTCGCCACACACCTGCTGCAGAGCGGGCGCGACATCCGCGTGATCCAGGATCTGCTCGGACATTCTGACGTGAGCACCACGATGATCTACACCCACGTGCTGAAGAAGGGCGGGCTCGGGGTGCAGAGTCCGCTGGATGTGCTCTAGCACACCCGCAACGCTCAGCCTTCCAGCGCTTCCCAGCGCCGGTAGGCCTCGGCCAGCGCGGCCTCGACTTCCTGCATGCGCGCGTTGAGCTCGTTCACCCTGTCCGGCGCGTCGCGGTACAGGTCCGGGTCGCCGAGCGTGGCCTGGATCTGGCCCAGCTCATCGTCGAGCGCCTCGATCCGCGCCGGCAGCTGGTCGAGTTCGCGCTGGTCCTTGTAGCTGAGCTTTTTCGGCTTGGCTGCCTGCGCAGCGGTCTGGGCCTGTGGCGCAGCAGCGGCCGGCGCGGTCGCCGCGACGGTATCAGCCGGTTTCCGGCTGCCCGGTTTCAACGGCGTCTCGCGCTGGCGCAGCCAGTCCTCGTAACCGCCGACATAGGCATTCACCCTGCCCTGCCCTTCGAACACCAGGGTGCTGGTGACCACGTTGTCGAGAAACGCACGGTCGTGGCTGACCAGTAGCAAGGTGCCATCAAAGTCGAGCAGCAGCTCTTCGAGCAGTTCGAGCGTCTCCAGATCGAGGTCGTTGGTCGGCTCGTCCATGACCAGCACGTTAGCCGGCTTGGTGAACAGCTTGGCCAGCAGCAGGCGGTTACGTTCACCGCCCGACAATGCACGTACCGGCTGGCGACAGCGCTTGGCCGGGAACAGGAAATCCTGCAGGTAGCTGATGACGTGCTTTTCCTTTCCATTGATGCTGACCTTGTCGCTGCCGCCGGCAATGTTGTCGAGCACGGTCCTGTCCAGTTCGAGTTGGTCGCGCAACTGGTCGAAGTACGCGACGTCGAGTTTGGTACCCAGCTCGATCGAACCGCTGTTGGGCTTCAGGCGTCCGAGCAGCAGGTTGAGCAGGGTCGATTTGCCGCAACCGTTGGGACCGATGATGCCAATCTTGTCGCCGCGCAGAATGGTGGTCGAGAAATCACGGATCACCGGATCTCCGTCCCAGGCGTAGCTGACGTCGACCGCTTCGCAGACCAATTTTCCGGAACGCTCACCGGTGTTGCAGGCGAGCTTGACCGTGCCCTGGCGATAACGACGTTCGCCGAACTCACGCCGCATCGCTTCCAGCCGGCGCACCCGGCCTTCGTTGCGCGTACGTCTTGCCTTGATGCCCTGGCGCACCCAGACCTCTTCCTGGGCCAGGCGCTTGTCGAAACGCGCCTGTTCCAGCGCCTCGGCGTTGTCGATCTCTTCGCGCCGACGCAGGTAATTGGGGTAGTCACCGGGAAAGTCGCGCACCCGGCCGCGGTCGAGCTCCACGATGCGGGTTGCCAGGCGCTGCAGAAAGCCGCGGTCGTGGGTGATGAACACCAGGGTGCCGGGCCAGCCGAGCAGGAACTCTTCAAGCCAGGCGATGGACTCGACATCGAGGTGGTTGGTCGGTTCGTCGAGCAGCAGCAGTTGCGGGTCGGCGGCCAGCGCGCGCGCCAGCAGCACCCGTCGCTTCATGCCACCGGATAGGTCGTCGAACACATCGTCGGCGTCGAGTTGCATGCGCGAGATTGTCTGCTCGACCTGTTGCTCCAGGCGCCAGCCATCGGCGGCCTCGAGCTGCTGCTGGATCCGCTCCAGGCGCGCCAGTGCTGTATCGCTGCAGTCGTCGCCGAGCGCATGGCTGGCGGCGTGGTACTGCTTGATCAGTTCGGCGGTCTCACCGACGCCATCGGCGACCACGTCGAACACGCTGCCATGCAGCTGTTCGGGCACTTCCTGGGTCAGGCGTGCCACGCGCACGCCCTGCGCCAGGATGCGCTCGCCGTCATCGGCCTTGAGCTCGCCGCTGATCAGCTTGAGTAGGGTCGACTTGCCTTCGCCGTTGCGTCCAAGCAAGCAGATCCGCTCGCCGGCCTCGATCGACAGGTCGATACCATCGATCAACGCCGGGTCGCCGTAGCTCAGGTGCAGGTTTTTCAGGTTCAGCAGTGCCATCGCGGCGGCATCCTGACATAAAGTGCCCGGCGCAGCATCAGCGACGCGTGATGACAACGCCCTTTTCGCTGAAGCCGTTTGGGTGCGGCACATCGAACACCGCGGAATCCGGCCACCGCCAGCGCGCATCGTCGAACAGCCGGCGCATGCCCGGCATCGGACAGTCGAACGGCGGCCCACCGTCGCGACCGGTCTGCATGAACAGCCCGAACAGCTGACCGCCCGGCCGCAGCCAGTCGGCCAGGCGGCGCTCGTAGTCTGACCAATGCGCAGGATCGATGGCGCAGATGCAGGTCTGCTCGTACACGGCATCGAATGCCTCGGCCGGCTGCCAGTGCAACAGGTCGGCCTGGACGACGTCGGCCGCCAGGTCGAGCGCGTCCAACTGCCGCCTCAGGGTCGCAACCGGTTGGCTGGCGATGTCGACCGCGGTCACGTCGCAGCCGTGGCGCACCAGTGCCGCCACCTCGTGGCCATGTCCGCAGCCGGGCACCAGCACGCGTCCGCGCGGCATGCCACCGCGCGCGAGCCAGTCGACCAGGGCCGGGCTGGCCGAACCGCGATCCCAACCCGTCTTGCCGGCGCTGTACCGCTGTTCCCAGTCCTGCTGGCGTTGTCTGCTGTCTGTCATGGGGCCGGATTATGCGTCATCGGGGCGCCTCCGAAATGCGCTGCAAAGAGCAAGCAGGGGTATCGCTATTGACCCGTCGTTCCCGCACGGGCAGGAATCTATCGACGAGTGAGAGTCCTGGATTCCCGCCTGCGCGGGAATGACGACAGGTCAATACCTGAAGCACCTTAACCACGTGCGCAACAATTGATCTCGCATACCGTCCGACAGGTCGAATCGTTAGAATGCAGCGATGAGTATTCGGGTGACCTTCAAAGAGGCCTGGTCGGGCGAGGCCGACTGCAAGCGCTGCACGCTGCGCGAATCGGCGCTGTTCGCCGGCCTGCAGGAATCGGATTTCGAACAGGTCCACCAGCCAATCGACCAGCTGCTGCTCAAGCCGGGCCAGAGCGTCTACCACGCAGATACGGTCGGTGACCGCCTGTTCACGGTGCGCAGCGGCATGCTCAAACTGGTCCAGTATCTGCCCGATGGCGCGCAACGCATCGTTCGCCTGGTCAAGGCGGCCGACGTCACCGGGCTCGAGGCATTGCTTGGCCAGCCTTATGCACACGATGCCGTGGCCATGCAGCCGACCGAGTTGTGCTGCCTGCCGGTCAGCACGGTCAAGGCGCTGAGCGGGCGCAACCCGGAACTGCATATCGAACTGCTCAAGCGCTGGCACCGCGCCCTGAGCGAGGCCGATGCCTGGTTGACCGAGCTGTCGACCGGCGCCGCACGCGAACGCATCGCGCGCCTGCTGCTGCGCCTGGTGCGCGATCTCGACCAACCGGATTGCGTGCTGTTTGGGCGTGAAGACTTAGGCGCGATGCTCGGCATCACCACCGAAACCGCCAGCCGGACTATCGCCGAGTTCAAGCGCCAGGGCCTGTTGCGCGAGCTCGGCGGCAACCACTACCGGGTCGACGTCGAGGGCATGAAACGCCTGCTCGAAGACTGAGCAGCCCACTGACGCCACTCAGAGTGCCGGATCGATCCTGCCGCCTACCGAGCCGTTGACCCGGAACCAGCCGGCGATGCTGAAACGTGTCGCCTGTGTCGGCAGCACCTCGTGCGGGAAGCGTTCACTGAGGAATACCGCGAGTCGCCCGAACACCGGTTGCACAGTCTCCAGCAGCCGCATCTCGTCACCCGGTGCATACATCAGCATCTCGCCACCATCGCCTTCCTGCCATGCCGGGTTGAGATACAG
Source organism: Gammaproteobacteria bacterium (assembly GCA_020445165.1). The sequence goes on along the minus strand of JAGRHE010000109.1, from coordinate 2,833 downwards.
CACGGTCGACAGTACCCGGTTGCGCTGAGCCCCCTCGAACGCGTCCAAGTGACGCTTGTAGAACGCACCCGCCGCATAGCGCGCAAAGTGTGCCTCGTAGTCGAACAGGCCGAGGAACAGGTGCCGGTTGATGCCCAGGCGCAGCTGCTCCATCCAGTCCAGAAAGGCCGAGGTTGCCGGCACCTCGCGATCGAGCCAGTGGATCTGGTCGCCGCGCACGAAGCGGTTGAGCTGGTGCTCGTCGTCACGCCCGATACCGGCCGGGTCGAGCTGCGTGTCAGCCAGCCCGCTCAGGTGCACAAACAGGGCCTCAACCAGTGGTTTCGGCAGCGCCTGGTCGACGATCGCGTAGCCGGCGTGCTCGATGCGTTCGGCGATGCGCGCGACCGGGTCGTCGGCCTGGATATCGAGGTCGGTGGCGAACGCGTGCATGCCTGGCCGTCTCCGGCGGGTAAGTTTCGGAGCGCGCGTTATACGCCTGTTCGACCGGCCGTGACAGCAGATTCTGCAGGCTACCCTGCACCGGGGAATGCTCAGTCGCGCCAGAACGGCTTGGACGCCTCTTCGCGCGCCTGTTCGGCAGTTAACCCGACATCACGCAGCAGGCGCTCGTCCAGGCAGGCCAGTGCCTGGCGCTGGCGTTGCCGCGGCGGCCATTGCCGAATCGTCGCCAGCGCACGCGCCAGTCGACCAAGCAGTCCCGTCGGCCGGGCCGGCCGCACAGCCGCAACCGGCAGTGCCATCTCATCGTGAAGCGCAATCCTGAGCATGTCCCGACCCTCGTATTGAACTGTGCCAAAGGCTAGGAGGGACGCCGGTGCACGGCCAATCGTATGTTTGGAAGGCGGCCTTCGGAATTCGCGAAGGGCACTGCGCGCCGCAATCTGCTTCAATCGTGGGTATCGAAAACCGCTTGGGGACCGGCCCATGGAGCTCTATCAACTCAACACCTTCGTCAGGATCGCGCAGGAAGGCTCGCTCACACGTGCGGCCGAGCTGCTGTTTACCAGCCAGCCGGCGATCAGTGCCCAGATCAAGGCACTCGAGGAGGAACTGGGCCTCACCCTGTTCGAACGCAGCGCGCGTGGCATGCAGCTGACCGCCAAGGGCGAGGCGCTGTACCAGCAGGCCGTCGCCACGCTGGACGCCGCGGCCCGGTTGAAGGCCGACGCCCAGCAGCTGCAGCATGAGCTGGTCGGCGAACTGCGCATCGGCGTGCACACCGACTTTGAGTTCATGCGCATCGGCGAACTGCAGCGTCGCTTCGGCGAACGCCACGCCCAGGTTCGGCCGCATTTCCTGCAGGGCATGACCTCCACCATCCTGCCCGACGTGCGCCGCGGCGCGCTCGACGGCGGTTTCTTCTTCGGGCCGTGTCCGTTCAGTGACCTGCACGTGCACCCCCTGGCCGGGGTGCCGATGCGCCTGGTCGCACCGGCGGCGTGGCAGGCGCGGGTCGAGTCGGCCGAGCTCAAGGCCCTGCTCGACCTGCCCTGGGTGTACACCTCGGCGACCTGCCCCTTCTATGCCCTCACCCAGCGCCTGGTCGAGGCAGATGGCGGCGAACCACCGACCGTTGCCTGCGCCGACAGCGAGGACGCGGTGCGCGCCCTGGTGCGCGCCGGTGCCGGGCTGTCGATGTTGCGCGCCGACGATGCCGAGCGCATGCGCGACGCCGGCGAGGTGTGCATCTGGGACGGTGCCGAACCGGTGCTGGAGCTGGGCTTTGCGATCCGCCGGCAGCGCGCCGGCGAGCCGATGGTCGACGCCCTTCTGGCGGTGATCCGGGAGATGTGGCCGGACAACGCAATGGCTGCGCGGCGGGTCGGCGCCTGACAGGAGCTTTGGAAAATCGAAGTTTCCGTGCGGTGCAGGGATGCACCGCCATTTTCGATCGCGGCAAGCGATTGAAAATGCAGGAAAGCGAAAACGACGTTTTCGGATCCGTTGACAAAAATGCCACGGATGGCGTTTTTCGAAGTCCCCTGAAGGGAGAAGCCCGGCGCGTCCGCGCCGGGCGATGCGATCACATACTCAATTCAAGGTCGGTCTGCACCGCGTCGATGCCTGCCTGGGCGCACTCGGCATCGGTCTCACCGCTCGGCGCACCGGATACCCCGACCCCGCCAAGCAGCGAACCACCGACCTGGATCGGCAGGCCACCGGCCGACATCACCAGTCCGGGCACCCGGCCGATCGGGGTGTTCGCACGCTCGGCCAGATCGGCTGTCGAGACATTGAACATGACCGCCGCGTAGGCCTTGCCCTGCGAGATCTCGAGCGTGATCTTGGGTGCGATGGTGTCGCGCATCACGGCCTGAGCGATGCCGTCGCGGTCGACCACGGTCACACCGATCTGGATACCTTTCTCACGGCAGGCGTCGACCGCTGCCTTGGCAATGCTGTTCGCGGTTTCCAGCGACATGCGTTTGACCTGGATGACCATGCTCTCCGCGGCGGCAGCCGGCAGGGCCAGGGATGCAGATAACAGGGCTGCGGATATCAGTTTCACGATTCCTCCTCGATGGTCTGAATGGCTGTGTCGTTATAGCGACCGCTGCGCATACGCGTCACCGGCCTCAGGGTTCGCTTGTCATAGACGCCCGGGGCGAGTCTTTATTGCAGCAGCACAGAACCGGGACGGCCACCTCATGCGGAGCCGCCGTAGTGCGATCGGACGTAGTCGTCGACGATGGCCTGGAACTCGGCCGCGATCGCGTCGCCCTTGAGCGTGGTCGTCTTCACACCGTCGACGTACACCGGGGCCGAGGGCTGCTCGCCGGTCCCCGGCAGGCTGATGCCGATGTTGGCATGCTTGCTCTCGCCTGGCCCG
>JAGRHE010000108.1 GCA_020445165.1 Gammaproteobacteria bacterium | reverse complement strand
GAGGCTGACGCCCATGCTGGCACGGTCGACCTTGGTCAGGATATCTCCCGGCAGGTAGGTCACCTGGTCGAGATACATCATGCGCTCGGTGAAATCATCCAGTGGTGCCCAGCGTTGCGGGTCATTGAGAATGGTGAGCGGTTCGACACTGCCGGGCACGATGTCTGCCGGCTGTTTCCATAGCGAGACCAGGCTGCGGTACATCAGGTCGGGCGATGCCGAGGGCAGCACGTCAGCCAGCTTGTGCAGCTTGTCGCCGGGCAGCCGCTGGCGCATGGCCTGCGGCATAACCGGCTGCAGGACAGCGAAGACCCGGTCCCATTGGGTCGGTGACAGGGCACGCAACATGCTGGCCGCCATGCGGCGCAAGGGCATCGGCAGCCGACCGATGCGCGACCAGATGTTGCGGCCCCAGAAATAGCGGTTGTAGCCCGCGAACAGTTCATCGCCACCGTCACCCGACAAGGCGACCGTCACATGCTGGCGCGCAAGTTGCGATACCAGAAAGGTCGGGATCTGTGATGAATCGGCGAATGGCTCGTCGTACAGCGTCGGCAGCAATGGAATCACGTCCAGTGCATCGCGCGGCTTCACGTACAACTCGGTGTGTCGGGTTCCCAGGTGTGCAGCGACGGCCTTGGCATGGACCGCCTCGTTGTAGCCGGCCTCGTCGAACCCGATCGAGAAGGTACTGACCGAGCGTTCGCTCTGTGCCTGCATCCAGGCAACGACCAGCGAGGAGTCGATACCACCCGACAGGAAAGCCCCGAGCGGCACGTCGGCGACCATACGCAGGCGCACGGCGTCACGGGCCAGTGCATCGACCTGGTCCAGGGCTTCGTCGTCGGAACCGTCGAAACGTGCTGCCTGCCCTGCGCCTGCGGCATCCGCGGCAGACCAATAGCGGTGCAGGCGCCACGCTCCCGGATCACCGGCCCCATTCAAGGGCACCTCGAGCATGCAACCCGGCTCCAGCTTCCACGCGTCCCGATAGATGCAGTAGGGATCAGGCACATAGTTGTGGCGTAGCAGCAGGGTCAGCACGTTGCGATCGACGACGGCATCGAATCCCGGGCAGACGCGCAGCGCCTTGAGCTCTGAGCCAAAACAGATACCACCGGCAACGCGTGCGTAGTAGAGCGGCTTCACCCCAAGGCGATCGCGCACCAGCCAGAGGCGCCGTTCGGCACGGTCCCACAGCGCGAATGCAAACATGCCGACGAACTGGTCCACGGCGTCGCGCAGCCCCCATTCCTCGATCGCTGCCAGCATCACCTCGGTATCGGAATGGCCGTGCCACACGGGCGGGTCGCTGAGGCGGTCGCGTAGCATGGCGAAGTTGTACACCTCACCATTGAACGCGATCACATAACGGCCGGACGCCGACACCATCGGCTGGTGGCCTTCCGGTGACAGGTCCTGGATAGACAGGCGCCGGTGGGCAAGTCCAATGCCGGCATCGGCATCGAACCACAGGCCCTGGTCGTCCGGTCCACGGTGGACCAGCGTCGCCGCCATGGCTGTCAGCACCGGCGTCCAGTCGGTCGCGCGGACCGGTGACAGCAGACCTGCCAGACCGCACATCAGTCGCCGTCCTTCAAGCGCGCGCAGATGAACGACGCCAGGCGCTCACCGGCGGCGCGATGGCCGAGCGCATTCCAATGCCCCTGCCCGATCGGCGTGTTGTCGAAGCCATGCAGGTAGTTGCCTTCTTGTTGGGCAAACTGTTGTAGTCCAGGCGCCAGCGTCAGCACCTCGAAGCCGTAATCGCGGCCGATACCGGCGACCCGGTCGTCCGGATAGAACAGCGTGTCCAGGCCCTGTGCCTGCATGAAAGCGGCACGCTGCGCCGGATCGGGATGGACCTGGATGCCGTTGCTCAAGGTCGCGACGACAAGGCGTCGCCCGTCGCTGGCGACTTCGTCGGCCAAAGTACGTAGCAGCGCCGCGGTCACCGCCCACGCCTGCTGCCACAGCGGTTCGATCGGGGCGTGGTACACCTGCGCATCCAGCCCCGCCTCGCCACCCTGCGTGGCAGCGCCTGCCAACTCAGCCTGCGCCGATGCAACGTCGCGTGCCTTGAGGATCTGGCGCACCCGGTTGATCAGCTGCAGCACACGCGAATGATTGATCACGGCGTAAAGCAGCTGCGCAGCGCCGGACTGGCGCATGCGATAGGCGGGCTCGTCGAGAAAGGCGTCGTCGAGTAGGAGTTGGCCATCGCGCAGCACGAAATAGGGTCGCAGGGGATCGAGTTCCAGTTCCCGCAGATTGTTGCGGATGTCATTGCCGGTCAGAAACGCCAGGAGCACGATGTCGGGATCGTAGTCCCTAACCTTGTAGCGATAGGTCTGCAGCGCCTGTGCCGTGCCATAGCCGGACACGCCGAAGTTGATCACCTCGACGCGGCGCTGACCGAGAGCGGCACAGTCGCGCAGGCTTTCGTTCATCACCGACCAGAAGGTCTGCACGCGGTCGACCTGCATCGCCTCGGCGTAAGAGTCGCCGAGTACCGCGATACGTAGGGTGCCGGGGGGCTTTTCCTTCGCATGCGCAACATCTCGCAATCCATCGGCGTTGATTTCGACATGGGATCCGCCTTCGAGGCCGAAATAGCCGCTGGCATTCGGTCGCAGCGCCATGCCGGTATGCGGATCGGGGGCGTAGAAGTTGGGATACGAAACGCCCGCCAGGCGCAGGGCAAGCTCGGCCAGGCCGAACATGAGCGACAGCACGAACAATGTCAGTGCCAGGTTGGCTGACCAACGGCGCCAGGCGGCGGGGGACTCGGAATCTGACATGCGCGGCGAACGGCCTCGGCGAACAAAACGTGATAAGAGCCCGGACATTCTAACGTGGCCGGGACGCGAAGGGCGTACTGCAGGAGCGCAGGCCACGGCAAACCTTGGTAGCATCTGCGCCAATCCGGCAGCTGCTGCCGTTGTGGCGCGCGTTCACCCGAGGAATGAACTCGCTCCTGGCCACGTACCTGGTTACCCGAGGCAGACGAACCCCCGTGAACATTCGCAAACTCTTCAAGGCGGCCGGCTGGCTCTTCTCACCGGACCCGTGGAAACGGCGCCGTATCCGGCAGGAAGCCGCACGCATTGCGGCCTCGCTGTTCGGTGACTTTCCGATCAGCGAAGATCACAAACTCTGGCGCGAGGACCGCAAGTTTTTTGCCGACTACCGGCGCCTGACGCCGAACTCCTACTCGGAAGATCGCAAATACACGCTGCGTGAGCTCGTCAGATTCACATGCGACCTGGATGGCGACATGGCCGAGTGCGGCTGCTTCGAAGGCGCAACGGCGTGGTTCATGGCCGACGAGTGTCCGGGCACGCCGCTGCACCTGTTTGATTCGTTCGAGGGCCTGTCGGAGCCCGACCGCAACGACAAGCCGGAAGGTGACGAGCTGTTCGAGTGGGCCAAAGGCGACCTGAGTGCTTCGGAGGAAAAGGTGCGGCGCAACCTCGCGGGGTTCGACAACGTCAGCTACTACAAGGGCTGGATTCCGACACGCTTTGACGACGTCGCCGACCGTCGCTTCCGCTTCGTCCACCTCGACGTCGATCTTTACCAGCCGACGCTCGACAGTCTGGAATTTTTCTATCCGCGCATGGTCGAGGGCGGCGTGATCCTGCTCGACGACTACGGTTTCACATCGTGCCCCGGGGCGAAGAAGGCCACCGACGAGTTCTTCGCGTCCCGGCCGGAGCATGTTCTGCACCTGCCGACGGGACAGGGCTTCGCCATCAAGCTTGCAGAGTCCACACCGCACCGGCCCGCCAACTGACCGCTGCGACGAATGAACCTGGCCGGAAAGTCCATCGGCGTTTTCGCGGTCCGTGGTGCAGGCATCGCAATGACCTTCCTGCTGCAGGTCTTTCTGGCCCGGCTCCTGTCGCTCGAAGGCTACGGCAACTACGCGTTCGCGATCACGCTGATCACGCTGTTGTCGCTGGTTGGCAAGATCGGCCTGGACACCGCGGCCATCCGCTTCATTGCCGCCTACGCGGGCAGTTCACGTCCTGGCCTGCTGTACGGCTTCTTTCGTGGCAGCCTCGCCATGGTGGCGTTGGCCTCGGCCGGTATAGCCGCCTTACTGGCGGCCGGACTCTCAATCGCAGACGGCATCGCCGCCGGACTGCGTCAAACCCTGTTGGTTGCAACACTGGCCCTGCCACTGCTCGGACTGATGCAGTTGAGCAGCGGGATGCTGCAGGGATTCCACCGAACCGTGTTGAGCCAGGCACTGAGCACACTGATCTATCCGCTGCTGGTGGTCGTCGGCGTGTCATTGCTCGTGTGGATACCCGATCAGCGAATCGATGCGCCGACCGCCATGGCGATGACGGCTGTCGCATTGCTGCTCACATTCGCCGGCGGCGTGGTCGCCATGACACGGGAGCTGCGCCAGGTCCCACGCCCGGACCACCTGCAGTTCGCAACCCGCGAATGGATCACCAGCGGCTTCTCGATCACGTTGGTGGCAACCCTGGTGCTGGTGATTCAGCAGACTGATATCCTGATGGTGGGCATGCTGATCGACACCGAGCATGCCGGCATCTATGCCGCGGCCAACCGCCTGTCGATGCTGGTCGGGTTCGGCCTGATGGTCGCCAACACCGTGTTCGCGCCGGTGATCTCCGCGCACCATGCACGCGACGAGCTGGCACTGTTGCAGTCGGCAACCACCAGGGCGGCACGTACGGTGCTGCTGTTCACCGTGCCCGCCGCGCTCCTGATCGGCGGTTTCGGCAAGTTGTTCCTGATGCTATTCGGTGACGAGTTTGTCGCCGGCCACAGCGCCCTGGTGATACTCGTTCTGGGCCAGGTGGGTGCGGCAGCGGGGGGACTGGGCGGTTTCTACCTGACCATGACCGGACGTCACTGGCAGGCGACCCGCGTTTCACTGGGTGCGGCAACCGCCAACATCCTGCTCAACCTGCTGCTCATCCCGCGTTTTGGCATCGAGGGCGCGGCGGTCGCGACCGCGATATCGTCGACCCTGTGGTACGCTTTGATTTCGTTACGTGTTTATCGGTCGATGGGCATCAATCCCACCGCTTTCGGCGGCCAAGAGGCGTCGACGATCGATAACCCGCCCCCTCCACGCAACTGACACGACAGCATGGCGTCCGAACAGAACACGAAGACCGACAACGCGGAAATCTGGCGCTTTTTTCAGAACCAGGCAGCAGACTCCTTCAACGGAGCCAAGCCGCGACTCGACTACCTGATCAAGGCCGTCCAGCGCTACGCGGGCACAGCCAGCCCGAGCGTACTCAACATCGGTGTCGGCAATGGCTACTTCGAAACCACGGCCAAGGCCCGCGGCTACCAGGTACACGCCCTCGACCTCGACGAGGAAACTGTCGCCCGCCTGAACGCGGCCGGTATCACCGCCGCCTGCGCACCGATGGAAGAGATGCCGTACGACGATGCGATGTTCGACGTGGTGGTCGCATCCGAAGTACTCGAACATCTCGATCCCGAGCAGATGCAGGCCGGACTGCGCCAGATCGCACGCGTGCTGAAACCTGGCGGCACCTTCATCGGTACCGTGCCCTATCGCGAGAACCTGGAGCAGAGCATGGTGATCTGTCCGGACTGCGGCAAGGTCTTCCATCGCTGGGGGCACCAGCGAAGTTTCGACGAGACGACACTGAGCCGCGAACTCGGCTTGGTCTTCCCATCGGTCAATACCAAGATCACCGGGTACCTGTCATTTCAGAACCCCAGTTTCTATCGTGTGCTCGACAGCATCGCGCGCTACCTGCTGGCCATGCTGCGCATGCCAATCTCGAGCACGAGCCTGTTCTTCGCAGCGACCAGATCCCGTACCTGACATCATTCAGCGGATGGCTTGTATCGACACCGCAACCCGGGCAGCGCGAGCGCTCCTTCCAATCAGCGCCCGGGCATACTAGACAGTCACGATGGGCCGCACGATCAACGTTCTGCTGGCATTGGTTGCGATCATTCTGCTTTCGCCACTGCTCTTTGCCGTCACCGTGCTGGTCCGGGTCAAGATCGGCAGCCCGGTCCTGTTCCGCCAGCGTCGCCCCGGTCTCAACGGAGAACTGTTCGAGCTGATCAAGTTCCGCACCATGCGCAACGCCAGTGGTGCTGATGGGCGTCCGCTTCCTGACAGCGAACGCATGACCCCGTTCGGTAGCTGGCTGCGCCGTACCAGCCTCGACGAATTACCGGAACTTTGGAACGTACTACGCGGCGACATGAACCTGGTCGGCCCGCGTCCACTGCTCGAGGAATACCTGCCGCTATACTCGGAGCGACAGCGACGACGTCACGAGGTTCGACCCGGCATCACCGGCTGGGCACAGATCAACGGTCGCAACCGGCTCGACTGGAACGACAAGTTCGAACTCGACGTGTGGTACGTCGAACATCGATCGCTGCCGCTCGATCTCAAGATCCTGGCGCGTACCTTCGTGGCGGTGGTGCGCCACGATGACGTCAGCCAGGAGGGTCACGTGACCGCTGAGCCATTCAAGGGAAACAAATGAGCAAAGGTCTGCTGATCGTCGGTGCCGGAGGACATGGAAAGGTGGTTGCAGACGCGGCGATTCTGCTGGGTCGCTGGCAGCGGATCGCGTTCGCCGATCGCAGCCCGGCGTCAGCGCGCCTGCTCGGGCTCGAGGTCATCGTCGCCGACGAGCCGACGACAGCGCTGCGCGACCAGTTCGACGACGCGGTCGTGGCGATCGGCGACCCGAACCGGCGCCTCGACCTGCTCGACCGGCTCACGGAAATGGCATTCGCGCTGCCGGTCATCGCGCATCCGTCAGCTATCGTCAGCGCGCACGCCGAGATCGGCCCCGGGTCGGTGATATTTGCCAACGGGGTAATCAATCCCGGCGCCGTCCTCGGCCGCGGCTGCATCGTCAACACCGCGGCCTCGGTCGATCACGACTGCTTGCTCGCTGATGGCGTGCACATCGCCCCGGGCGCGCATGTCGCAGGCGGCGTGCGCATCGGCCGCGGCAGCTGGATCGGCGTCGGCGCCAGTGTGCGCGAGTACGTATCGATCGGCGCGGGGGTCACGGTCGGCGCCGGGGCAGCAGTGATCGGTAATATCGGCGACAATCTCACGGTCGCGGGCGTACCAGCGACGCCCGATTTCCGCACCCGGAGCTGAACCCGCGTCATGCAGCAGAGCCCCCCGACAACGCGCAGCCTGCCCGGCTGGCCGAGCTTCGACCAGGAACAGATCGATGCCGTGAGCGAGGTGCTTGCTTCCGGCAAGGTCAACTACTGGACCGGTGATGAGGGGCGCCACTTCGAGCGTGAGTTCGCCGATTACGTCGGCGTCAATCACGGCATCGCGCTGGCCAACGGCAGCGTCGCAATCGAACTGGCGCTGCACGCGCTAGGCATCGGCGCCGGCGACGAAGTGATCGTCACGCCGCGTACCTTCATCGCCTCGGCCAGCAGCATCGTGATCGTCGGCGCGACGCCGGTGTTCGCCGATGTCGATGCCGACACCCAGAACATCTCGGCAGCGACCATCGCGCCGCACATCGGGCCGCGCACGCGCGCCATCATCTGCGTCCACCTGGCCGGCTGGCCGTGCGACATGGAGCCAATCATGGCGCTGGCGCAGCAGCATGATCTGCGCGTGATCGAGGACTGTGCCCAGGCCCACGGTGCGCGTTACCGTGGCCGCCCGGTTGGCAGCTTCGGCGACATGGCGGCCTTCTCGTTCTGCCAGGACAAAATCATGACCACCGGCGGCGAAGGCGGCATGCTGGTGACCGATTCCGAAGGACTGTGGGACCGTGCCTGGTCGTACAAGGACCACGGCAAGCGCTATGCCACCGTGTACCGTCCGCGTGAGCCGCACGAGACCGGGTTCCGCTGGGTGCACGAATCGTTCGGTACCAACTTCCGCATGACCGAGATGCAGGCCGCGATCGGTCGCATCCAGCTGCGCCGGCTCGATGACTGGGTCGCACAGCGGCGGCGCAATGCGGCGCGCCTGGTCGAACGCCTGACCGGTGAACCACTGCTGCGCATCCCGCTGCCCGGTGACGACATCGGGCATGCCTACTACAAGTTCTACGCGTTTCTCGACGAGGCACGGCTGAAAACGGACTGGACCCGCGACCGTATCGTGGGCGAGATCGTTGCCCGCGGCGTGCCCTGTTTCAGCGGCAGCTGCAGCGAGGTGTACGACGAGAAGGCCTTCACCGATTCGCCGTTCCGCCAGGTCCAGCGCCTGCCGGTCGCCCACGCACTTGGCGGACAGAGCCTGATGCTGCTGGTCCACCCGACATTGACCGAGGACGACATGGATTTCATGGCATCGGTCGTGCGGGACGTGTTGGCGCAAGCTGCCCGATGACGGAGCCGAAGCGGTGAGCCTGCGCATCCCCCGTACCCTGATCGTGTTCGCGCATGACATGTTCATGGTGCCGTTCGCCTGGCTCGGCGCCTACTGGCTGCGCTTCAACCTGACCACGATCCCTCCGGACTATGTCGACCAGGCTTTGCGCACCCTGCCCTGGGTGCTGCTGGTGCAGGCGCTCGCGTTCTACCGCTTCGGCCTGTATCGCGGCGTGTGGCGTTTCGCCTCGGTGCCCGATCTGATGCGCATCGTCAAGGCGGCCGGTGCCGGCGCCGTGATCTCGATGGCGGTGCTGTTCCTCATTTACCGCCTGGACATGGTGCCGCGCTCGCTGCTCGCCCTTTATCCATTGCTGTTGCTGCTGCTGCTCGGCGGGCCGCGCGTGCTGTACCGCTGGTCCAAGGACCGCCGGCTCGCGGTCGGTGGCGGCAAGCGCGTCCTGATCGTCGGCGCCGGCCAGGCCGGCGAGATGCTGGCGCGCGACCTGCTGCGCAACCAGGCCGGCACCTACCAGGCGGTCGGCTTCGTCGACGACCTTGCACGCCGGCATGGCCAGGAGGTGCACGGCATCCCGACGCTCGGTGGCTGCGAGCGGATTCCGGAACTGGTCGCAAGCCTGGACGTCGATCTGATCATGCTCGCGATCCCGTCGGCGACCGGCGAGGAGATGCGCCGCCTGGTCGCACTGTGTGACGCCAGCGGGGTGCCCTACCAGACCGTACCGGCACTCGATGCCCTGATGGGCGGACAGGTTGCGATCAACCAGCTGCGCGATGTCTCGATCGAAGACATCCTCGGCCGCGAACCGGTGAAG
>JAGRHE010000107.1 GCA_020445165.1 Gammaproteobacteria bacterium | reverse complement strand
TGGCCGGTACGAATGCCGCGCTGCAGGTGCAGGACAAGGCGCCCTGGTCGCCACGTCGCGACGAGGCTTATATCGGGGTGCTGGTCGACGACCTGATCACGCGTGGTACCCAGGAGCCGTATCGCATGTTCACCTCGCGTGCCGAGTACCGCCTGATGCTGCGCGAGGACAACGCCGATCTGCGCCTGACCGAAACCGGCCGTGCACTCGGCCTGGTCGGCGATGAGCAATGGGCATTTTTCGAACGCAAGCGCGCGGCCATCGAACGCGAGCAGCAGCGCCTGCGTGACTGTTTCGTGCGCCCGGCCGATCTCGATGAAGCGCGCAGCCAGGCCCTGCTCGGCGACGTGTTGCGCAAGGAAGCCCGCGCGCTCGACCTCATCACACGGCCGCAGGCGGACCACGCCGGGATCACCTCGCTGGCAGCGGTCGGCAGTGCGCAGATCGACGACGACATCCGCGACCAGGTGGTCGAACAGGTCGAGATCCAGGCCAAGTACGCCGGGTATATCGATCGCCAGCGCGACGAGGTCGAACGTGCCCGCCGCGCCGAAGCAATTCACCTGCCGGGTGACTTCGATTACGCCAACGTAAAAGGCCTCTCGGCCGAGGTCAGCGAGAAGCTGGCCCGTCACCGGCCGCAGACGATCGGCCAGGCGGGACGCATCCCCGGTGTCACCCCGGCCGCGGTGTCATTGCTGCTGATTCATTTGAAGAAGAAGTCTGCCTGATTCGGGGGCTGTTCTTTTCGGACGCAGAGGGCGCAGAGAAGCGCAGAGATCGCAGAGCCTTCTGGGTTTCGTTAGCCTGCTGGTGCATCAACGGTAGCCGGCAGCCAAGAACATCACGTCAGACCGCAACTGAAACCTCTGTGTCCTCTGCGCTTCTCTGCGCCCTCTGCGTCCCTTCCCTGATCAGTGCGTGCGCGAACGCAAGAGTTGGCGTAACTCGGTCAACAGCGAATCGCGCATGCCGAGCAGGCGTTGCAGCCCCTGTTGTGCGGCATCGGGGTCGCCGTTCTGGTGCTGGTCGAGGATCGAAGGGGCCAGCTCGTGGATCCGGTGATGCAGACCGCGGATGGTGGCGAACCCACCCTGATCGCCGTAGCGGTTGGCGCCTTCGTGATCGAGCCAGCGACCGAACTGGCAGGCATGTTCGGCCAGTTCTGGCTGGTGCAGGTGGCGCCCGTTCAGTTGACTCTTCAGGGCGTTGACCCAGGCCCGGTGCTCGACCATGGCGAAGATGACTGGCAGGTCGTCGCGCGCGATCGGTCGCGCATCGAGCCAACGTGGATCCGGTTGCCAGGCCTTGGCCCAGGCGGGTAACTGGCCGGCCGGCATGGGACGGCCGATACCGTATCCCTGGGCAACCTCGCAACCGAGCGCAATCAGCAACTCGCCGTGATCGACGTTCTCGACGCCCTCGGCGACCAGGTCGCGGCGGAAGGCCGTCGCAAGGCCAACGATGCCTTCGAGGATTGCCAGGTCGTCGCGGTCGTCGAGCATGTCGCGCACGAAACCACGATCGATTTTCAACTCGCGCGCCGGAAGATTCTTCAGGTAATCGAGAGACGAGTAGCCGGTGCCGAAATCATCCAGCGCGAACACCACGCCCATGGCCTGGGCATCCAGGATCACCTGGCGCATACGTTGCAGGTCCATCAGCGCGGTCGTCTCCAAGACCTCGATGGTCAAGCGTTCGTGCGCGATCCCGGGATGGCGCGCAAGTACCTCAGCAAGTCGTGCACCAAAATCGTTCTGCTGCAGGTGGTAAGCGCTGATGTTGACGCTGACCTGCAGCTTCGTGCCGGCAGCATCCCATTGTTCGAGCTGTCGCAGCGCGGTATCCATGACCCATTCATCGAGTTCTGCTGCCAGCCTGTTGTGCTCGATCAGTGGCAGGAAATCCGCCGGCATGCGCATGCTGCCGTCTGCCTGCGGCCAGCGGATCAGTGCCTCGACCCCGATCACCTCGCCGCTGTGCATGTTGACCTTGGGCTGATAGTGCAGCTGCAGCTTCCCGCTCTGCAGGGCGCTGCGCAGTTCCTCGATGCGTTCGGCACGACCACGGATGTTGCGGTCCTGTTCATCGTCGAAGAAGTGGTAGCAGTTCTTGCCACCGAGCTTGGCCTGGTACATCGCCTGATCGGCCTGGCGCAGCAGTTGATCGGGGTCGATGGGTTCGGATTGCGGATAGAGCGTGACACCGAGACTGGCTGACACGCTGATCTCATGACCGTCGATGAGCAACGGCTGCGCGGCGCTTGCCAGCATGCGTGGCAGCAGTTCCACGCAGCTGTTCGGATTGTCCAGGCGCGACAGGATGGCGACGAACTCGTCACCGCCGAGGCGTGCCAGGGTATCGTCTGCACGCAGGCTGTGACTCAGGCGGGTGGCGACCTCCACCAACACCCGATCGCCGACATCGTGACCGTAGGCATCGTTCACTTCCTTGAAACCATCGAGGTCGAGGTAGACCACCGCCAGATGCGAATGGTCGCGCTCGGCATGACGCATCTCGTGTTCGAGCCGGTCACCGAGCAAGACACGGTTCGGCAGGTCGGTCAGGGCATCGTAATAGGCGATATGGCTGAGTTGTTCCTGCTGCATCTTCAGCATCGTGATATCGGAGAACAGCGCCACGTAGCGTTGCACCGAACCGGCATCGTCCCGCACGGCGCTGATTGCCAGTGTCTCGGCGTAGACCTTGCCGTCCTTGCGCCGGTTCCATACTTCTCCGATCCAGTGGTCCTCGCGCTTGAGGGTCGACCACATGGCTTCGTAGAACGCCGCGTCCTGGCGGCCGGAACTGAGGAAGGAGGGCTTGCGGCCTATCGCCTCCTCACGTGAATAGCCGGTGATCCTGGTGAACGCGGTGTTGACGTCGATGATGCGCGTATCGGCATCGGTGATCAGGATACCTTCATGCGCATGCGCAAATACCGTGGCTGCCAGGCGCAGGCGTTCCTCGTTGATGCGCTGATCCGTGACGTCGGTGCAGTTTGCGATCCACCGGGTGACCTCGCCCTGCGCGTCACATACCGGTTCGGCACGGTCGCGCCAGAGCCGATAGCCACCGTCCGCGTGGCGGACGCGGTATTCCATCTCCAGCGAATCCCGTTCAGCGGCCCGGGTTCCCATATTGGCTGCCACGCGTTCGCGGTCCTCGGGATGAATCGTATCGAGCCAGCGATCGATGCCCGACGTGATCCGGTCGCGTGGATAACCCAGCATGCTGTCGACATCGCCGTACCAGTCGAGTTGGTCGTGTTCGACGTCGTACTCGTAGACGATGTCGTAGGCCGACTGCCCGGCGATCTGCAGCCGTTGTTCGTTCTCGCGCAGCTGCAGTTCGGCAAGCTTGCGCCCGGTGATGTCCTGGTGCGTGCCGTACATCCACAGAGGCTGGCCATCGTCGGTCCATTCGAACACCCGGCCGCGGTCGAGCACCCACACCCAGTGCCCGTCCCTGTGGCGCATCCGCGCCTCGAACTCGTACTGATCGGATTCACCGGCGAAGTGCTGCTTGAGCAGGGCTTCGGACTTGGCGAGGTCGCCCGGGTGGGCATGGCGCATCCAGGTATTGATCGACACCGGCGCCAGTTCATCGAGCGTATAGCCGATCATCTCGGCCCAGCGTTCGTTAAAACGGGTTTCACCGCTCTGCACGTTCCATTCCCAGGTCCCGACGCCGGTACCCTCGATGACATTGCCGAGCCGCCTGCGTTCATCGACCAGCGTCAGCTCGAGCCGTTTGCGCTGCGTGATGTCGTGAATGATCGACATCAGCTGTGGCTTGCCATCGTGCTCGATCAGTGACGAATACACCTCGACCTGGCGCGTTTCGCCAGAGGCCAGGCGGTGTTCGAACTCGAAATGATTGTGCAGACCGGACGATGCCTTGCTGCGTGCCTGCGCGACCTGCTCCGGCGACATCGTGTTGAGTTCGTCGACTGTCATCGCCAGCAGCCGTTCGCGCGTATAGCCGTAATAGGCGATCGCGGCCTCGTTGACATCGACGATGCGGCCACTGTCCGGTTCGATGAACACCATCACGGCGGCATGTTTCTGGAACGATTCGCGCAGGCGGCGCTCACTGTCGCGTATCGCGCGCTCGGCCTCCAGGCGTCGTGACACGTCGCGTGCGAAACCAACCGTGCCGAGAATCTCCCCCTGCTCGCCGATGATCGGCGCCTTGAACGTCTCGACCCAGACCTTGCCGTCCACCGCCTGGACCTGTTCGACAGCCTCCTTTTTCGCGCGCGAGCGCATCACCGCGCTGTCGTCGGCCCGGTAGGCCTCGGCCAGCTCGCTTGGCCACAGGTCTCGATCGGTCTTGCCGATCACCTCCTGGCGGGAGCCGGCACCCATGGCCTCGACCAGCGCGTCGTTGACGGCCAGGAAGCGACCATAGGCATCCTTCATCCAGGCGAGATACGGCAGGTTGTCGAGCAGGGCGCGCTGGTAACTGGCATGCTTGCCCGCCTCCTGCTCGGTGACCCGCTGCTGGGTCACGTCGCGGGCCACGGTCAGGACCCCGATCAGGTTGCCGTCTTCGTACACCGGTTGCCGCGTGGCGCGCAGCAGTGCGGTGAAGCCCTGAGCCGGCAGGGCCAGCCATTCCTCGACCTCGACCGGTTCGCCCATCTCGATCGCCTGCCGGTCGTGGCTGCGCCAGTTGCGCGCGGTCTGCGTGTCGAGCAGGTCGAAATCGGTCTTGCCAATGACCTGTCGCGTATTTCCAAACAGCGTGCCGAAGCGCTCGTTGCAGGCCAGGTAGCGGCCATGGGTATCTTTCAGCGCAACCAGGTCGGGCAGGGCGTCGAAGATCGGGTTGTGCTTGTCCAGCGCGAGCCGCACCGTGCGTTGCATCGCTGCGAGCTGGCGGTTGCGCCGCTGCAGCCCGACCAGTGCCAGGACCAGCAGCAGTCCGGCAACGACCGCAAGCATGCCGACCTGGCGCAGCGCCGCATCGGCGGCCAGCACAGCGCCGGGTGCAGAGACCAGGCCGGCTGCACAGAGCCAGGACGTTGCCGGCCCCGATCTGCGGCGGCCCGCCACGCGGAGGTTCTTCGTCGATACCGGATGCAAGCGTTTCTTTCACCAAAAAATGGCGCCGCAAGGCCGACCGGATCGGCCATGACGACGCTGATGCCTTTGCTTGATTTCGGCCCGATGCCGTCGTTCTTTATCCGAAAGGCGGCCCGCGGATGTCCCGCTTGCCTTCGCGGCGCTGGATCAGGCGTCGGGAACGGCCTTCTGAGCGCGCTTGCGCGCCGGCCGCGCCAGGCAGGTCTTGAGCCAGGCCTGCAGGTGCGGGTGGTCGTTCAGTGAGACCCGCGCCGGGCCGCACCAGGACAGCACGGCGGCGACGTTCAGATCGGCGATGGTGAAACGGTCGCCGGCCAGGAATGCGCGCTTGCGCAGGGTGGTATCGAGAACCCCGAAAGGACGTTTGAGCAGACCGAGGTTGCGCCCGGCGCGGGCCGGGTCGCGGCGCTCTTCGGGCAGGATGCGCTTGTGCATCAGCACGGTCAGCAGCGCATGCTCGACCTCGCTCATGACCCAGAAAGACCATTGCCAGGCCAGCGCCTCGCCCGCGGCATCATCCGGCCACAGGCCGCTGTCGCCGCCGTAGCGGCGTGCCAGATAGAGGTCAATCGCCATCGATTCCCACAGCACCAGGTCGCCGTCGACCAGGGTCGGGATGCGGCCGTTCGGATTGAGTGCGAGATAGTCCGGTTCCGATAGCCCATCGCCACGAAAATCGAGCTCGACCTGATGATATTCGAGTCCCAGTTCCTGCATGACCCACAACGGGCGGAAGGCACGGGATTGGGTGATGCCGTACAGGGTGAGCATGGCGGGCCTTCCAAGTCGCAGTCGGAGCAGCGATGGTAGCAAGGCAATGACGCGGCTTGTGGTTAAAATGAGTGCATGAAGTCTGCAGTTTCGTTCAACGACACCTGGGCCGCCGAACTGGCGCATGGTCTGGATGCGCTGTCGTTCACGCTCGACGCCGGGCAACAATCGGCCCTGGTCGGCTATCTCGATGTGCTGGCGCGTTGGAACAAGGTGTACAACCTGACCGCGGTGCGCGACCCCGACGTCATGGTGCGTCGCCAGCTGCTCGACAGCCTGTCGATCCTGCCCTGGGTCGATGCCGGTCCGGTGCTGGATATCGGCACCGGTGCCGGTCTGCCGGGCATTCCACTGGCGATCGCGCGTCCCGATCTCGAATTCTCGTTACTCGACAGCAACGGCAAGAAGACCCGTTTCGTGCAGCAGGCGGTGGCCGAGCTGGGCCTGCGCAACGTCGAGGTCATCAAAAGCCGGATCGAAACACTGCAACGTCCCGCACACTATGCGCGCATCACCTCGCGTGCATTCGCCACCCTGGCCGACATGCTCGAAGGCAGTCGGGATCTGTTGGCCGGGAAAGGTCGCTGGCTGGCAATGAAAGGCGCCGCACCGATGGCGGAACTGCGCGAACTGCCGCCCGGCTACGTGGCGGACGTGGCCACGCTCGAGGTACCTGGAGAGATCGGCAGTCGTCACCTGGTGATCGTCGAGAAGGTTGCCTGAGCCGGTCCGGGTTGCCTGCCGCGGACTATCTTGTTGGCGATCGCGTGGTTATCATGATCAGCCCGGCCAGTCGGTCGGTCCGATAACGAGCGCCAGGTCAGCCACCATGGGACGAATAATCGCCGTTGCCAACCAGAAAGGGGGCGTTGGCAAGACGACGACCGCCGTGAACACCGCCGCCGCCCTGGCCGCGATGAAACGCCGCGTGCTCCTGATCGACCTCGATCCCCAGGGTAACGCGACCACCGGCAGCGGAATCGACAAGCAGGCACTTGAACGCTCCACGCTCGAAGCCCTGATGGGCGAGCGGCCGATGGCCGAGTGCGTTCAGCGCACGCCCGAGGCAGGCTACGACGTGCTGCCCTCGAACGGTGACCTGACCGCCGCCGAGGTGCGCCTGCTCGAAGCACCGTTGCGCGAGAAGCGCCTGGCGATCGCGCTCGAGGCCGTGGCACCGCAATACGATTACGTCCTGATCGACTGCCCGCCGTCGTTGAACATGCTGACGCTGAATGCGCTGGTCGCAGCCGACAGCGTGCTGGTGCCGCTGCAGACCGAGTACTACGCGCTCGAGGGCCTGTCGGCATTGCTGGCGACGGTCAAGCAGATCAAGGACCACCGCAACCCGCGCCTGGAGATGGAAGGCATCGTGCGCACCATGCACGATCCACGCAACAACCTCGACAACCAGGTCTCGGCGCAACTGATCCAGCACTTCGGCGACAAGGTGTTCCGCACCATGATCCCGCGCAACGTGCGTGTGGCCGAGGCGCCCAGCCACGGCCAGCCGGTCATGCTTTATGATAAGGCGTCACGTGGCGCGGTCAGCTACATGGCCCTGGCCAGCGAGATGACCCGCCGCCATATCCCCACAACCGCAACCCCGTCGGCGTGAACATGGTTAAGAAAAGAGGCCTCGGCCGTGGACTCGATGCGCTGCTCGGTGGCAACCAGGCCGAAGCCGAAGCCGCCGATTCTCCATCTGCCTCTGCAACCGGCGCCGCGTCGACGCTGCCGGTCGAAGTGATCCAGCGCGGTCGCTACCAGCCACGCCGCAACTTCGACGAGGACAAGCTGCGCGAGCTGGCCGACTCGATCACCGCGCAGGGGATGGTGCAGCCGATCGTGGTGCGTCCGGTCGGTGACCAGAAATACGAGATCATCGCCGGTGAGCGCCGCTGGCGCGCCGCCCAGTTGGCCGGTCTGGCCGAGGTCCCCGTCGTGGTGCGCGACGTCGACGACCAGGCGGCGATGGCGATGGCGCTGATCGAGAACATCCAGCGCGACGACCTCAATCCGCTCGAAGAGGCGACCGCGCTGCACCGCCTGCTCAACGAGTTCTCGCTGACCCACCAGCAGGTCGCACAGGCGGTCGGCAAGTCGCGCACCACGGTGACGAACCTGATCCGCCTGCTGGATCTTGCCCCCGAGGTCAAGGCGCTGGTCGAACAGGGTGCGCTCGAGATGGGCCATGCGCGTGCGCTGTTGGCGCTGAACGGCCAGACCCAGATCGAGGCCGCCCGCCAGGTCGCCGCCAAGGGCCTCTCGGTGCGCGAGACCGAGGCCCTGGTACGCCGACTGGGTCAGCCCAAGGCCGCACCTGCCGCCGCACCCGAGGAGCCCGACCCGGACGTGCGCCGTCTGTTGTCCGATCTCACCGACCGTCTGGGCGCACAGGTCGCGATCCAGCAGGGCGTCGGCGGCAAGGGCCGCCTGGTGATCAGCTACAACACGCTCGAAGAGCTCGAGGGGATCCTCGATCACATCCGCTGAGCTGCCCCGTTTTGGGGCGTGCCCGCGGGCGGCGCGCCTTGGGTCACTCTTTATATTTTTTATCAGACGATCGTTTGACCTTATAGGGCGCAATTCTTATACTGCGCCCGCTTTTCGAGGCCTGACCGATCGCGCGGGTGATGCATTCTGTGCAAAGTCTTGATGCCCGTCGGGCCAAGCGGATACTCTCCGCGCAGGCGATAGCCACGCTGGTCGTCACCCTGGTCGGGCTGCTCATCGGTCCGCGGGAGGCGCTTTTTGCGTTCATCGGCGGGGCTATAGCGACGATCGCCAACGGGCTGTTCGCCTATTGGGTGTTCGGGCGCTATCGCGCAGGGGAGCCGGGCAGGCTGGTGGCCCAGTTTTACGGTGGCGAGTTCATCAAGCTGGGGTTCATCGGTGCGGCGTTCGCAGCCGCGATCGTCTGGCTCGACCCGTTGCGTCCGCTGGCTCTGTTTGGGGCCTTTTTTGTAGTACAGGTGTTACCTCCGCTGCTGGCGAATCGAATCGCCGGATAAACGCACAGAGAAAGAGAAGATGGCTGGCTCCGAGACCCTGACCTCCGGCGAATACATCAAGCACCACCTGACCAACTTGACCTTCGGCAAGTTCCCCGATGGCCACTGGGGCATCGCGCACAGTGCCGAGGACGCGTCGTCGATGGGCTTCTCCGCGATCCACCTCGACTCGATGTTCTGGTCGATCGCCCTCGCTGCCCTGTTCGGCTTCTACTTCTACAAGGCGGCGCAGAAGGCCACCGCGGGCGTCCCGTCCGGGCTGCAGAACTTTGTCGAGATGATCATCGACTTCGTCAACGACAGCGTGCGCGGTTCGTTCTCCGGCAAGAACGACATGGTCGCGCCACTGGCGCTGACGGTCTT
>JAGRHE010000106.1 GCA_020445165.1 Gammaproteobacteria bacterium | reverse complement strand
AGCGAACTGTTCGGGCACGAGAAGGGGGCGTTCACCGGCGCCGACAGGGCCAAGCCGGGCAAATTCGAGCTGGCCGCCGGTGGCACCCTGTTCCTGGACGAGATTGCCGAGCTGGCGCCGCCGCTGCAGGCCAAGCTGCTGCGTGCGCTGCAGGAACGCCAGATCGAGCGGGTCGGCGGTACGCGGCTGATCGAGGTCGACGCACGTATCATCGCGGCAAGTCACCGCGACCTGTTCGCGCGCGCCCGCGACGGCCGCTTTCGCGAAGACCTCGCTTACCGTCTGAACGTGATCGATATCGAGCTGCCACCGTTGCGCGAACGCAGCGAGGACATCCCACTGCTGGCGACGGCACTGCTCGAACGCAGCGCCCGGCAGCAGCAGATCGAGACACCGCCCGTTCTCAGCCGTGCCGCGCTCGCACACCTGCAGCAGCACGACTGGCCGGGCAACGTGCGCGAACTCGAGAACGTCCTGACCCAGGCCATGGTGTTCGCCCGCGACGGCCGTATCGACCCGGAACACATCCGTCTCAAGGGTCGCACGGCGCCGGCGGCCAAAGAATCGGCAGTCTCGACCCCCAACCGGGCGCAGCCCGCCTCCCTGGCCGAAGTCGAGGCGGCACATATCCAGCACGTGCTCGATCACACTGACGGGCACAAGGGGCGCAGCTGCGAAATCCTCGGCATCTCGCGCCCGGCCCTCGATCGCAAGATCGAAAAATACCGCCTCAGCCTGAAACGCGACCGCTGAGACCCTTGTCACGTTTCGTTCGCGCCCGCCTGCCAGCGTAACGTTTCATTACAACGAAACGTTATGGCCGCCGACGAGACCAAGATTTTTAACGATATAAATCAATAAGTTAAAAGTTGGCACGGCAGATGCCATGTATCAGCCAGATTCGAACACAACTGATACAGGAAGCACTGCAAATGTCTGCCACCGCCACCACGACTTTCGACAATGCCGTCTCAACACAAGCCGCCGCTGGCAAGCGCGAAGCGCGCTTCAACGAACTGGTCGGCACCTACATGAAGGATCTCTATCGCTACGCCTACTGGCTCAGCAGCGACTCTGGCGTGGCCGAAGACCTGGTCCAGGACACACTGGTACGGGCCTGGAAATCACTCGACAAGCTGAACGACGTGAAAGCGGCCAAGGGCTGGCTGCTGACCATCGTCAGGCGCGAGAACGCCCGTCGCTTCGAACGCAAGCAACTGATCCCAAGTGCCATGCCGCCGGAGGAACTGCCGAGCGCGCGTACCGACTACGACACCTCGACCGAGGCCTTCGCCCTGCGTCGCGCACTGCAGGCGCTGCCCGCGGACTACCGCGAACCACTGCTGCTGCAGGTGATCCACGGCTACTCGCAGAAAGAGATCGCCGCTCACCTCGGCATCTCGGTGGCCGGTGCCGGCACCCGCCTGTTTCGCGCACGCGAGAAGCTGCGCGAGATCCTGCAGTAAAAAGGACAGGCCCTGGAGGATGCCCAACCAGGAGAGACTAAGGCACGAATCGGCAGGTGGATGGCCGGCCCGGGTGACTGGGCCGCCCGTGAAGCGGCGCGCTAGTCCTGTCCCAGGGCCTTTAGCGAACGCTTGCGGAACACGACCATCTCCTTGGCGGCCTGCACGTCACCACGGCGCTCGGCGACCTCGATCCCTTGAGCCAGCGTATCGACCGCCTCGGCGTGGTTGCCAATGCTCGCCAGTGCCTTGCCCAGCGCCTTCCAGGCGGCGGAATACTCACCATCGAAACGCAGGGCCTCACGCAGATGTGCAACCGCAGCATCCGCATCGCCGACCTTAAGCAGTTCGTTGCCGAGCGAATAGCGCAACAGCGCGCTATCGACCCCGCGTTCGAGCATACCGTGCAGATTTTCGATCATGGTCATCGCGACACCCTCCCATCGGGGCATTCTCCGCCGGCAGGAACGCACAACAAGCGGGTTAATTGCAGGGTATGCATTCTGCACACCTATACACAAGCGACTGACTTTCGGAAACTTTATTCCCTGACTATTGAGAATCACCAGATCCGGTGCGGCTCAGCTCTTCAGGTAGGTGTAGCCGTGCAGGCCGGCCTTGAGCTCGCGGTAGTAGGCATCGACATAGGCTTCGCCGACCCCCTGCTCGCGCAGGCGCTGCAGGTAGGTGGTCAGCATCGCCTCGGGGTCGAAATGCACGTAACGCAGCAGTTCGTCGACTGAATCACCCCGCTCGGGCATCGCGAGGCGCGCGCGCCCGTCTCTGTCGAGCGTCACGTTGACCGCGTCGGTGTCGCCGAACAGGTTGTGCATGTCGCCGAGGATCTCCTGGTAGGCACCGACCAGGAACACGCCGAGCAGGTAAGGCTCCCCGACCCGGGCCCGATGCAGCATCAGGGTGTTCTCGACCCCGTCCTGGTCGACGTAGCTGTCGATGCAGCCGTCTGAGTCACAGGTCAGGTCGTGTACCAGCGCGGCCTGGTCGGGCGCTTCGTGCAAACGCTGCAGCGGCATCACCGGAAAGATCTGGTCGATGGCCCAGATATCCGGCAACGACTGGAACAGCGAAAAATTGCAGAACACGCGCTCGGCCAGCAGCTCGTTCAGCATTTCCAGCAGTTCGCGGTGGCGTTTCGAGTTGAGCCGCAGGTCGTCCTTGACCGCATGTGCCACGCGGTAGAACAAGGTTTCCACCTGCGCCCGCTGGGTCAGGTCGAGGCCGCCGCCGGCAAAACGCGCATTGGCCTCGTCCAGCAACAGCTCGGCGCTCTGCAGACGCTGCGGCGGGGCGACCCGGTCACCGGCGTCGAGCAGATCCTGCATGCGCTGCACCAGCTCTTCGTCGTCCGCATCGTCGACCACGTCGACATACGGCGCCTCGCGCTCGATCACGTCGGTGATCAGCACCGCATGATGTGCGGTCAGCGCACGCCCGGACTCGCTGAACACCATCGGTTGCGGTAGCTCGTACTCGGCACACACCCGCGCAATCGGACGCAGCACCTCGCTGGCATAGTCGGTGAGGCCGTAGTTGGTCGAGCAGTAGTGTTGCGAGCGACTGCCCTCGTAGTCGATGCCGAGACCGCCGCCGACATCGATCACCCGGATCCGGGCACCGAGCCGATGCAGTTCGTGGAAATAGCGGGTCGCCTCACTGATGCCCCGGTGAATGTCACGCAGATCGGGGATCTGCGAACCGATGTGCGAATGCAGCAGTGCCAGCCAGTGCAGGCTGTCGCGCTCGCGCAGCCGCTGCACCAGCACCAGCACCTGGGCCGCTGAAAGTCCAAACTTGGATTTCGCGCCGCCCGAGTTCTGCCACTTGCCGGCAGCGACCGCGGCCAGGCGTACGCGCACGCCGAGCAGGGGCTCGATGCCGAGGTCGGCGGCCTCGTCAAACACCAGGTCGAGCTCGGACAACTTCTCGATCACGATGTAGACATCAAAACCGAGACGGCGCCCGATCAGTGCCAGGCGGATGTACTCGCGGTCCTTGTAACCGTTGCAGACGATCGCGCCGCCACGTGGCGCGCTCGCCAGTACCGCCATCAGCTCGGGCTTGCTGCCGGCCTCCAGGCCAATGCAGTCACCACCGCCGTCAACCAGCTGCTCGACCACGCTGCGCTGCTGGTTGACCTTGATCGGGTAGACGGCGCGATAACCGCCCTGGTAGTCGAGCGCAGACGCCGCCTCCTCGAAGGCCGTACACAGGCTGCGCACGCGGTGGCGCAGGATGTCGTTGAAGCGGACTAGCACCGGCAGGCGCAGACCGCTTTCGGTCAGCTCGCGTGCCAATGAAAACAGATCCACCTCGGCCGCCTGGCCCGGCTGCGGGCGCACGCACACGTGCCCGTCATCGTTGATGTCGAAGTAACCGTCGCCCCAGCGTGACACGCCGTAGGTCTGCGGTGGCGATTCGGATGCGTTGGACATGGCCCGGGTTCCTGGTGGCGAGGCGCGATTATCATGGATTTGAGCGGCGCGCGCACGAGCGCGACCCGGACGCACAGGCGCTGTTGCCGAGCAGAGTGCAGGGCATTAATGTGCGCGGCACACAACCGCCGAGGACCTGGAGCCGAGATGAGCCTGGACGAAAACTGGATTACCGAGATCTGCGAGGACGGCGGTTCGGCCTTCTCGCTGCAACGCGGAGAGAAGCTGTTCGAGGAACAGTCGCCGTACCAGAAGGTCGAGGTCTACGACACCAGCACCTACGGCAAGCTGATGCTGATCGATGGCTGCACCATGGTCAGTACGCGCGACAACTTCCTGTACCACGAGATGATGAGCCACCCGGTGCTGTACAGCCATCCGGCGCCGAAGCGGGTCGCTATCATCGGCGGCGGCGATTGCGGCACTCTGCGCGAGGTGCTCCGGCACCCCGAGGTGGAACGCGTCACCCAGATCGACATCGACGAGGCGGTGACCCGTGCGGCCGAGCTGCATTTCCCGGAACTGTGCGAGTCGAACGGCGACCCGCGTGCCGAATTGCTGTTCATCGATGGCATCCAGTGGATGAAGGACGCCGCGCCGGGCTCACTCGACGTGATCATTGTCGACTCGACCGACCCGATCGGGCCGGGCGAGGTGCTGTTCACGCCGGAGTTCTACAATGCCTGCCACCAAGCGCTGGGCGAAAACGGCCTGGTGGTGCAGCAGAGTGAATCACCGCTGATCCACATGGCCGTGCTCGAACGCATGTACCGCAGCCTGAAGAGCGCACGCTTCCACGACGCCCGCACATTATTCTTTCCGCAGCCGATCTACCCTACCGGCTGGTGGTCGGCGACGATCGGCGCCAAGAGCGGCCCGCTGACGCAGTTCCGCCGCGATGACGTCGAAAACCGTCCGTTCGAGACCCGTTATTACAACAGCGAGGTCCATGTCGCGGCGTTTGCCGAGCCCGAGTTTTTCCGCAATGCGCGCTCGGGATGGTGGAAATAGTCTGAGCCGCTGTACAGGAGCAAATCGCCTAAAGGACGGGACGGCGGCGCCGCCAATGCTGGCATGAAAGGCAACGCCAGCAGCCGGGCCGCTCTCCGCAGCCCTCGATGCGGAATGCCGCCGTTCGGGTCCGCAGCCCCTCGTGATGGAGTCGACAATGCGAAGTCTGAAACTGTTCCTGTGGGCCTGCCTGGCATCGGCGTTGCTGCTCGGCGATGCATTCGCCGACGAGGCCGGCCGGCGCCTGGCGCAGACGGTCTACGATGCCCCGAACGGCGACGACTTCGCGTCGCAGGCAACCATGATCCTGGTCGAGAAGGGGCGCAGCCCGCGCCAGCGCACCATGTACACGATGGCGGCCGATCGCGGCAAGGGCGAGCGCTGGTCCTTGACCCGCTTCACCAGCCCGGCCGACATCGACGGCGTTGGCCTGCTGACCAAGGACTACCCGGGCGACCAGAACGACCAGTGGCTGTACCTGCCGGCGCTCGACCGTGTGCGGCGCGTGTCGTCGGGTCGCAAGGGTGGCCGTTTCGTCGGCTCGGACCTGTTCTTCGAAGACCTGCGTGACCGCGAGGTCGAGATGGACGAGCACCGCCTGCTCGGCGATGAGATGCTCGGCAAGCTCAAGGTCAAGGTGCTCGAATCGGTACCGGTCGATGCCGACAACTCGGTCTACACCAAGCGCGTCAGCTACATTCACCCGGGCACGCTGATTGCGTTGCGCGTGGACCTGTATCAACGCCACTCGGACAAGCCGGTCAAGCGCCTCAACGTCAAGCGGATCAAGAAGATCCAGGGCTTCTGGACCATCCTCGACAGCACCATGGAGGACCTGGAGACGGGCCACACGACCCAGATAGCGTTGTCAAAAGTCAAGTATAATCAGGGGATTCCGGATCACCTGTTTACCAGCCAGTCGCTGTCGGACGCGAACGCAGAAGCCCGCTACCGGCCGTAAACGGCGCGATCCCTGACAACAACAAGGACCGCCGTCATGCCGTACCGCCCGAACCCCTCACTGCCCGTCTACCTGCTGTTCAGCACACTTGCGGCCGCCCATGTGCCGGCCTTCGCATCCGATGAGATTCTGATCGAGGATGGCAGCGCCGGCAGCGGAGAGATCATGATCGACGCCGGTCCCGGCAACGAGATCATGATCGACGCTGGCCCCAGTGCCGACATCGTGATCGAGAGCGGCCTGGCAGCGCCCACCGCGACCGAAAGTGAAAGCGGCCCGGGCCGGCTCGACATCGGTCTCGACGACGCCCACCTCGAACTCGGCGCCTTCACCCGCTCGCGCTCGGCCAGCGACCGGTCGCTGTACGGCAAACTTACCGCGTCGGCCAACTGGCAGCCGGATCCGCAATGGGAGTTCCAGGCCGCGGCACGCATCGACGGTTACGACGAAGACGGACGTGACAGCTTCAGCGACCTGCGCGCGGACTACGGCGATACCTTCGTCCGCTACCGTGGCGACAACCTCAAGCTCACACTCGGCACCCAGACCGTCATCTGGGGCCGGATGGACGAACTGCCACTGTCCGACCGGGTGAGCACCGCCGACGTCAGCCGGGTGCTGCTGGACGATCTCGAAGACCGGCGCCGCTCCAACCCGATGCTGCGCGCCGAGACCTTCGTCGCCGGCGGCAAGCTCGACCTGGTCTGGCTGGTCGACTTCCGCGAGGCCGAGATGGCCGACAAGGACAGTGTCTGGTACCCGATCGATCGCCGCGAAGGCCGCATGCTGGGCATCGACCCGGATGACATTGCCCCGGCCTTCGTGCAAAACGCCGTGATCGACGAAGACGAACCGCACGGCGACGGCGGCGCCGGCATGCGCTTCACGCGTAACCATTCGTTTGCCGACATCGGCATGACCCTGGCCAGGACGCGCCAGTCGATTCCCTACTTCCGTGCCGACGGCGGCACACTGCGCGCCGAGTACCCGCGCTCGTGGGCAGTCGGTCTGGACGCGGCCAGCAACCGCGCCGGCGCCATCTGGCGCGCCGAGGTGGTGTACAGCAGCGACAACCCGGTCACCCGGCGTGACCTGCGCTACACCACGGTCCCGGCGATCGAATGGGGCATGGGCGTTGAAATGCATCCCGGTGACGGCGACTCGCGGGTCAACCTGCAGGTCATGGGCAAGAATCTTATCGATGCGCCGGCGATACTCGATCGTAGCGAGATCTACAGCTTCAACGGCGAGATCGAGGTGCCGTTCGATCGCGAGCGCTGGCGTGCCAGCCTAGATTTCAATCTCGGCATCAACAACAAGGACATCTACCTGAATCCCGAAATCACCTTCCTCGGCTGGGAGCCACACGAGGTCTATCTGGGCGCGCACTACTTCGATGGCGACCCGCAGACCCTGGGTGGGTTCTACGAGGACCGTTCACTGGTCACGCTCGGCTGGCGCGCCAAGTTCTGAACCTGATGCGGGGATTACGTGGCTGACAATTCCGCAGAGCGTCCGTCACGATTGGAGGGATCGCGCAACCCGGTCGCCATCGTCCACGAGGGCTTTTTTGTCTTTGCCAACCAGGCGTTTCTCGATCGCCTGTCGTACAAGTCGTTCGAGGATCTCGCCGCCGTTCCGCTGCTCGACCTGGTCGAGGATCGCGACCACGAACGCTTGCGCGAACACCTCGATGCCGCGAAACGCTCAGCCGGGACCGACAGGAGCCATCCGCAAACCCGGCTGACCCTGCGCCGTGCCGACGACCTGCCACTGGTCACCGACTGCACCTCCTTCCGCACCCGGCATGCCGGTGAGGACTGCGTGCAGCTCACCCTGTCCTCGCGCGATGAGAAGACCCTGCAGGGCCAGTTGCGCGCACTGCCCTGGCGACAATACGCCAGCGTGCTGTTCCTGTTCCTGTTCACGGTGCTGCCCTCGTCGCTGTTGTTGCGCCTCAACATCGACAATTCGCCATACGCCTATTTCCCTGACGATGAGCCGGCCGTGGTTCTCGACCGTGAACTGCGCACGCGTTTTCCGAACGACCAGGTCTTCGTGCTGATGTTCGAGGGCGTGGCATTGTTCTCGGATGGCTTCATCCAGGCCTACGACGGACTCAGTCGGAAACTGGAACGCAACGAGGCGATCTCGCAGGTGATCGGCATCACCACGCAGGACCACATCGCAGGCAGCCAGGACGAATTCATCGTCGAGAAGCTGATCGACGTGCGTCACCTCGACGACAGCCGTCCGCCGCAAAGGCAACAACGCATCGCCGATGACCAGCTCAGCCACGGCGCGTTGATGTCTGACGACGGCAGCGCACTGGCCATGGTCGTGGTACCGGAAGACGCCGCCAACAGCCTCGAGCGACTGGCCCTGCAGGACCTGATCCTGCATGAGATCGAGCAGGCGCGACTCACCGGCTACCTGAACGCCATGGCAGGACAGATCCCGGTCGATGTCGCCCAGCTGCGTTCGATGCTGCGCGACAACATGATCTTCATACCGGCCACCGTCGGCATCGGCCTGGCGCTGATCTGGTGGCTGTTCCGGCGCATGATCGCGGTGATGCTGGCCGGCGTGGCCATCGGGGTCGTCGTCAACACCACGGTCGCGATCTACGTCTTGTTCAACCAGCCCTTTACGCTGGTGTCGAGCATCATCCCGCCGTTGCTGTCAGCACTGACCGTGGCCGCGCTGGTGCACCTGTTCAACGGCCTGTTCCTCGCCTCGAAGCGTGGTTTCACCGGCACCGACCGGGTCGCCCGCGCGCTGACTGAGGTCAACCGGCCGGCCCTGTTCGCGGCGCTGACAACAGCCGGCGGCCTCGCCTCGCTGGCGACCAGCCCGATCGTACCGATCAAGATCTTCGGCCTGATCTCGGCCGTCGGCACGCTGCTGATCTACGTCGTCGTGTTTCGTATCCTGCCGAACATCATCGTGCGCTGGGACAAGGCCGCATGGCCCGATGTGCGTGGCGCCGCCGGCATCGTCGATCGCGTGGTCGGCGTCCTTTACCGTACCGGCATCCGCTACCCGGCCTGGGTCATCGGGCTGACCCTGGCGATCCTGGCGGCCGGCGCACCGCAGATCGCCAACGTCAAGGTCGAGACCAACCTGCAGGAGTTCTTCGACTACGACCACCCGATCCGCCAGGATACCCGTTACATCGACGACAACCTGATCGGCACGATGCCGGTATCCATCATCTTCGATGCCGCCGCGCGCGATGGCCTGACCGAGCCGGCGGTGCTGCAGCAGATTGCCGCCTTCCAGGAATGGATCGAACAGCAGCCCGAGATCGACCGCAGTTTCGGCCTGCCCGATTTCGTGCAGGAGATGCACTGGGCGTTCAACGCCGAAGACCCGGCGTTCCGCACCCTGCCGGATAACCGCCAGCTGATCTCGCAGTACCTGCTGATCTACGACGGCGAAGACATCTACGACTTCGCCA
>JAGRHE010000105.1 GCA_020445165.1 Gammaproteobacteria bacterium | reverse complement strand
GATCTGTTCGTGTTCGAGTCGGAGCTGGCCAAGGAAGGTGTTGTGCAGCAGCTTGTAAACGCTCAGCACGGTGCCCAGGGTGCTGACCACTGCGGCGACGAACAGGAGCGGCTGGCCGTCCAGAATCAGCGCGCGGTAGATCATCCACTTGGATACGAAGCCGTTCATCGGCGGCAGCCCGGCCAGGCCGATGATTCCGATCAGCATGGCCAGGAACGACAGTGGCATGCGCGCGACCAGCCCGCCGAGGCGGTTGAGGTCGGCGGTACCGGTCCGGTGAACGACCGCGAACACGGCCATCAGCAGAATCAACTGGTAGCTTGCATAGTTGAAGACATGCAGCAGCCCGCCGCCGGTGCCGAGATTGTCGACGGTCATCAGGCCGAGCAGCATGAAGCCGCCCTGGCCAACACCGTGCCAGCTCAGCAGAAGGCGCGCATCGTTCTGACGCATGGCCACATAGGTTGGCAGAACCGCAGTCAGCACCGCGGCCCAGGCCAGCAGGTCACGCAGAGTGATGCTCTCCAGAACGATGGTGAGTCGATCCAGCTGGCTGGCGCCAACCAGCTTGAAGAAGACGACGGCGAGCGCAAACAGCCCCATGCGTGCCGATATCGCGCCGAGGAACGCAGAGGCCGGGCCCGGGCTGAATGCATAGGCCGGTGGTTGCCACAGGTGGAACGGCAGGATGGCCATCTTGACCGAGAAACCGATACCGAACAGCAGGGTCAATGCCCACAGCGAGGCGGTCGACATGCCAGGGACCGCATTGAACACCGGCGTGAACTGCAGGGAGCCGGCCGCAGCCTGAGTCACCAA
The DNA here is from genome assembly GCA_020445165.1 of Gammaproteobacteria bacterium. The sequence goes on along the minus strand of JAGRHE010000105.1, from coordinate 8,597 downwards.
CAACCCGGCGAAAACCGCCATGCCGCCGGCGATGGCATAGACGATGTAGCGGCGTGCCGCGGCGATCGCTTCTCCTCCGGCCAGCAGCATCAGGATCAATCCGGCCCAGCTGGTCAGTTCCCAGCCGATGAACAGCGTGATCAGGTCGGCTGCGCTGAGCAGCATCAGCATTGCCAGCACGTTGATCTGCAGGCCGGCGTAAAGCCAGCGCATGCTCAGGCCGTTGTGTGCGTTGACTTCACCCCACTCACCGGCGGCGTAGGCGGCAGCAAAGCCGGCGGCCGCAATCGTGATCAATGCAAAAAACCAGCCCAGTGCGTCGAGTTGCCAGCCAACCGGGTTGCCCAGCAGGTTGAAGGCCAGGCTGCTGCCGATGCCGGCCGACGGGATGATGCTGGCCAGCAGGCCGAGCTGCAATGCGTACGACAGGATCAGCAGCCAGCGTCCTGCCACGTGCTGGGCCACCAGTGCACTGAGCGGTACCGACGCGAGCATGAGCACCATCAACCAGTCGAGAGTGGTCATGGTCACTGCCTCCCCAGTACCGTCGAGGTGTAAGTAGTGAGGTCCGCGGCTTGCGCGGCGAGTGCATCGAGTGTCTGCCACAGCGGGTCGATCAGGATGGCTGCCGCGACCAGGGTAATGGCAAGCAGGGCGGTGCTCAGCAGTCCGGCAGCGGTGTGCGGTGCGGGTCTTCGATCAGTATCCGGTTTCGCGTACAGGGTTGTGATCACGCGCAGCAGGTAGGCCCCTTCGATGACAGTGCCGGTGAGAACGACGGCCATTGCCAGGTAATGCAGCGTGCCGCCGATACTCGCCAGGCCGCCGAGCACCAGGTATTTCGACCAGAATCCTGGCAACGGCGGCAAGCCGAGCAGTGACAGTGCGAACAGCACGAACAGCCCGGCGCCCAGGGCCGAGACCGTGGCGGCACCGCGCAGGCCGGCGATCGAACCGCCCCAGCGATCCGCCAGCATGAACAGGGCCGACTTCACGACCAGGTGGTGCAAGGCGACTGCCACACCGGCAATGATGCCGGCTTCGCCGGGCAGCGAGAACGCGATGAACACGACGCCGAGTTGGCCAATGGACGACCACGCAAGCATGCGCGCCATATCACGCGCCTGCCATGCCGCCAGCTCCCCGCTGATGACACCGATGATGCCAAGCACCAGCATCAGCTGACGCGCTTCTTCGGCATCGAACATCAACACCAGTATGCGCACGATGATCAGCACCGCGAGTTTGGATGCGAGGCCGGCCAGCAACGCGGCGACGCGCTTGCCGGTTGCCGCGTACACCTCGGGCACCCAGCCGTTGACAGGGAACAGTTCCGCCTTGACGCCGAAGCCGATCAACAACATGGCGAACGCAGCCAGCCCTTCCGGCCCCGCCAGTTCGTCACTGAGCGTTGCCAGGGTCGCAAGGTTCAAGGTGCCGGTCTTGAAGTAGATCAGCGAGATTCCGAGCAGGGCGACCACCGAGCCCAGGGCGCTGACCATCAGGTAGCGGAATCCGGCCAGGAAGCGGGCCTGGCCGCCGCTTCCCGCGATCAGTCCGTATGAAGATACCGCCGCCAGTTCGTAGAACACGTAGACATTGAACAGGTCGCCGGAGAGTGCGAGGCCGGTCAGTGCGGCGGCCAGCAGCAGGGTCAGGGATTGGCGGCGTGCGCTTTGTTCATCCTGTTCGCCTGGCCAGAGCAGCAGGCTCATCAGCGGTACCGCAGCGGCGAACAGCAGTGCCAGGCGGTCGACGTAGAAGACGATCCCCACCTCTGGCGAAAAGCCACCGATGACGACGCTGAAGGGTTCGCTGTAGGTCGACCACTGACCCAGGAGCAGCGCGGCACACAGGGCCAGCACGATCGGGCCGGCCAGCGCTCCCAGCCAGCGAAGGGGGCCGTTGTGCAGCAGCGGCACAATGAAGGCGGCCAGCAATGGCAGGGCGACAGTGAGCGAGATATCCGTCATGGCCGCGCACCTTCGGGACTGTCCGGATGCTCTGCCGTCGCCGGCAGCCGTTCGCCGGCTGGGCGCTCCTGGCTGCGTGACGGTGTCACACCGGCCTCGTGGTCGATATCGGCGAGCATGCGTGTGCGTGCCTCTGCCATGTCCAGCGTGCCGTAGCGTTGTTGCACCCGGATCACCAGGGTCAAGGCAAGTGCCTGCACCCCGACACCGATGACGATCGCGGTCAGGACCATCGCCTGTGGCACGGGGTCGACCATCGGCTGGGTCGAACCGGTCGTCAGCAGGATCGGCGCAGCGGCGTCCCAGCGATAGCCTGCCAGGACCAGCAGGAGGTTGGCGCCGGCCTCGGCGATCGTGAGCGCCAGGACCATCCGGAACAGGTGACGCGACATCACGATGCCGGCGATGCCGATCGTGCACAGACCGATCGCCGCGACGAAGAACAGCAGTCCGATGGACGAGGTCACGACTGCACCTCGTCGTCCTGTGCCAGTCGGTCCATCAATCCGGCCAGTTCGGCACCGACCTTGAGACCGACCGCCATGTACAGCAGAGGAAGACTGCCGCTTGAGACCAATTCGCCGAGTACCCCCTTGTCGAACAATGGAGCCAGGAAATCCTCGCCGCGGAAGAGCGCGAGCAGGCCAATGATGATGAAGGCGGTACCGGCAAGACCCTCGATCCACATCAGCGAGCGGTGACTGCCTGCCGCCTGCGGACGTGCCAGCAGCGGGACGAAGAACGCGGATGCGAGGATCACCCCGCCCTGGAAACCGCCACCCGGCGACAGGTGGCCGTGAACGACGATGTACAGCCCGGCAACCAGCAACAGCGGAAACAGCAGGTCGGCACCTGCACGTAACACGAATCCACCCTCGGAACGTGATCGCACCGCGCGTCCTCCCAGCACCAGACCACCGGCGGTGGCCGCGGCGAACAGGATCGACAGCTCGCCCAGGGTATCGAGTCCGCGGTAGCCGAGCACCACGGCCGTGACAAAGTTGGTCGCCCCCACGCTCTCGGCGGCCTGTGCCTGGATTGCCTGACCGATACGCATCGGTGGCTGGCCAAAGTCGAGCGAAGCCGTGATCGCCAGCAACAGGAAGGCGAGGCCGGCCACGAACAACAGGGTGACAGCATTACGCATCGTCACCTGTCCCCCCGGTTCCGGTATCGAGCTTGGCCAGGCCCAGCCGGCGCAGGGCCAGGGCAAGGATCAGGCCGCTGAGTCCGGCGCCGATCACCGCTTCGGTCATCGCCACGTCGGGCGCCTGCAGAATGACGAACATCACCGCCACGCCGAGGGACATGGCAGACGCTGCGGCAACCGCCGCCAACAGATTGTCGAGCAGCAACACCGCGAGCGCGGCCGCAAGGGTCAGTGCAACGACGAACAGGACGAGCCAGATCACGATTCCTCTCCCTGCCGTTGCCAGATCGGGACACCCTTGCGGTAGAAAGCGCGTGCCAGTGTCGAAGAGCCGATCGGGTTGGTCAGGAGCACGAACAGGCCGATGACCAGCAGCTTCGGCCACCAGTCCGGATGCTCGAAACCGGCGCCCAGCAGCAGGCACAGGATGCCGAGTGTTGCCGCCTTGGTGCCGGCCTGGATGCGGTTGTAGACGTCGGGCATGCGCAGCAGGCCGAGTGCGGCGAGAAAGCAGAACGCAGCACCGATGATCAGCAGTAGGTCGGAAACGATTGCCATCAATGTGCTCCGTCGATCGCGCGGGCCAGGGCGACGATCCCGACAAAGGCAAGCACGCCATAGAGCAACGCCACGTCGAGGTAGAGATGGGATTCGAACAGCAAAGCCAGCACGACGATCACTCCGGTGGCGATCACCGACAGGGTGTCGGCGGCGACGATGCGGTCCGGCGCATGTGGCCCGGTCCAAAGGCGCAGCATGACCAGCAGGCTGGCGGAGCCGAGCAGGCAAAGCACGATGATGTCGGCCAGGTCGAAGGTCATACCAGGAACCCCTGCAGGTGACGTTCGAAACCCGATGCGATCCGGGCCGTCATCTCGTCGATATCGATGTCTGGCGGGCAGTCGATCCAGTGGATCGTGAGCACATTGTCCTCGACGTCGACCGACAAGGTCCCCGGCGTCAGGGTGATGCTGTTGGCCAGCACCAGTCGCCCGAGGTCGGACTGCAACCCGGTGCGGATGTTAACCACCGCGGGCCGGACGGGCAGGGACGGGGTCAGCACGCGCCGCGCAACATCGAGGTTTGCGCGCAGCAGTGAGGTCAACAGCACGCCGAAGTACATCACGACGGATACCGGTGCCATCGGCGAGAGCCGGATGCCAGCCAGTATCGGCCGCCGATCGGCGTTTAGCGCCGCCACCGAGGCGGCCACGAACAGGCCGGCTATCAGTTCCTGTTGACGTAACGAGCCGGCCAGCAGCAGCCAGAACGCGAACGCAAACAGGAAAGTCAGTGAGACATGTTGGATCTGTCGGGACATGGGTCAGACGTCAATCCGGAAAGCGGTAGGAATCATGCGCGCGGCAAAAAAGCTGGCCAGTGGGCAGCATAGACGCTTGTCGGCGACAGGGGGATGACACATTGCGAGTCCGACTTGATCCTTCTCAAACGAAGAGGTTTCCGTCGGTTACCCGACGCGAAACACCCTATTTGCTGAGGAGGAGCAATCTTTGTGCCGGTTGCAGGGCGGGCGCCTGCGGCTGCCTGGGTGTAATTAAGCCGGGTGCCAGGCAATATGGCGCACTGATGGCGATCTCTTATGCGCGGTCGTCGGCAGGTGCGGCACAGGCCGATGCCTCGGTCAGTATGCGCCGGTCCTGGTCTACTGATTCCCGGCTCGTCCCTGATGGTGGAACTATCGGGCTACATGGCCGAGCCACGCCACGGGCGCTGTTGCGTCAAAATGAATGGCGTTGATTCGAGCCGGCGACCAGATGGCCGCCCGGCCTGGCGGGAATCGACCTGCGGGTTCTGGCCGACAGGCTGCTCCCCATTCAGGGGCAGGGCGCTGCGCCGAAAGGCCGTCGTTTGCACAATGTTGACGCGTGGCCGACGCGCCGTTCTTGCCAGTGCGAGACCGATTTATCGTTGCCTGATGACTACCTTTAGAATCGTCCAGCCATATGCCCATGGACATTTCCGATGCACGAACCGATGGAAGATGACGACGCCGTAGAACTGGTCTCCAGGGACCGGCAGGCCATCTGGCACCCTTACAGCGCGATCGGCAGCGATCTGCCGCTTTTTGCAGTTGGCTCGGCGCAAGGTGCACGGATCAGGTTGGCAGACGGACGCGAGCTGATCGATGGCATGGCGTCCTGGTGGTGTGTCATACATGGCTACAACCATCCGGTTCTCAATGCGGCGATCAACGACCAGCTGGTCGATATGGCACACGTCATGTTCGGCGGCCTGACCCATGCACCGGCGGTGCAGCTCGCCGAGCGCCTGATCGAGCTGACGCCGGCCGGTCTCGAACACGTCTTCTTTGCCGATTCCGGATCGGTCGCGGTCGAGGTGGCCTTGAAGATGGCCATCCAGTTCTGGCGCGCGCGCGATCTGCCCGGCAAGCGCCGTTTCGTGGCATTACGCAACGGCTACCATGGTGACACTTTGCACGCGATGTCGGTATGCGACCCGGTGACCGGCATGCACACGCTGTTTGGTGACGTGCTGCCGCCGCAATACTTCGTGCCAGCGCCTCAGGCCGGGTTCGACGGTCCCGCTGCGCCGCACGACGTGGCGGCCCTCGAAGACATGTTGGAACGGCACGCCAGCGAGGTCGCGGCGATGATCGTCGAACCTGTGGTGCAGGGTGCCGGAGGTATGCGGTTCTATTCGCCGGATTACCTGCGTGTCGCCCGTAGCCTGTGTGATCGGTACGGGGTGTTGTTGATCGCGGACGAGATCGCGACCGGCTTTGGTCGCAGCGGACGCTTGTTCGCGTGTGAGCACGCGGGTATCAGTCCGGACATTCTGTGTCTGGGCAAGGCCTTGACCGGCGGTTACATGACCCTGGCGGCAACGCTGGCGACGGCTGACGTCGCGAACACCATCTCCAGTGGCGAACCCGGCGTGTTCATGCACGGGCCGACCTTCATGGCCAATCCGCTGGCCTGCGCGGTGTCGCTGGCGAGTATCGACCTGCTGTTGTCGTCGGACTGGATGGCCGGTGTCAGTCGGATCGAGCGCGGCCTGCGCCGGGGACTGGCGGGGTGTGCCGGCCTGGGTCACGTTGCGGATGTGCGGGTGCTGGGCGCGATCGGGGTGGTCGAGCTGACCCGGCCGGTCGATATGGCAACCGTCCAGCCGATGTTCGTCGACAATGGCGTGTGGGTGCGACCATTCGGTCGCCTGGTCTACCTGATGCCGCCATACGTCATCAGCGATGCCGACCTCGACGCGCTCACGGCTGCGGTTACCCGCGTGGTATCCGGGCTGACCGAGCGGCACGACCGCTGTGTTCCGGGCCCGGCCGATCCGGTCGCGCCATCCTGATCAGGCCGTTGCCACCTGGTTCCTGCCGCCGCGCTTGGCGCTGAGAAGGCCGCGGTCGGCGCGCTCCAGCAGGCTGCCGATGTCGACATCGGACGGCTGGCGCTCGGCCACGCCGAGACTGACCGTTACCGACAGCTCTCCTGCACTGGTTTTCACCGGTGATTGCGCGACCGATTCGCGCAGGCGTTCGGCGATCTGTTCTGCTTGCTCGAGCGCCGTGTCCGGCAGAACGATGGCGAACTCCTCACCGCCGTAGCGTGACAGCAGGTCGCCCTCGGACAGGCCGCGGCCGATACGCCGGGCGATGGCAAGCAGTACCTCGTCGCCCACCGGGTGGCCGTGCCGGTCGTTGATCTGCTTGAAATTGTCGATGTCGAGCATGATGGCGCTGGCCGCGCGTCGCTGGCGCAATGCGGTCGTCAGGCGGCGCTTGGCGAAATCGTCGAAGCTGCGACGATTGAGCAGGCCGGTCAGCGGGTCTTCGCTGGCCTCGCGTTGCAGCATGTGGATCGGCCGCAACATGATCAACCCGATCAGCACGGCTGCCGTGACCACCAGCAGACTCATCGCCACGCCGAGCACGATGCTCTCGCGCTGGCCTTCGCGGATCTTCTTTGCCAGTTCGTCTTCGGGGGCGACCACGCCCATGACCCAGTTGTTCTGGCTGCGGGCAAACAAGGGTACGAACATGCTGACGTAAGGCACGCCGGCGACGGCGAACTTGTCATTGAGGGTCTGCGGCAGACCGTTCAGATCGGGGAAGTTCTGGCGCAGCTGGCGTCCGGCTTCGCGCGTCACCGCATCGAATTCGGCGATCGTCTTCAGGCGTAGCCTGTTGTCGCCATCGAGCCCCGAAAGTGTCGTCTCATTCGGGTGGGCCAGCATGTTCGCCGACCGGTCGATGATGAACGCGGCACCCGAGGTGCCGATGCGCTGGGTCTTGAGGAATTCGGAAAGCGCCGACAATGTGATGTCGGCACCGACCACGCCGATCACCTCGCCCTGGGCGTTGCGCACGCGTACCGCAACCGTCAGGCCGGGTTGGCGCGAGGTGTAGAAGATGTAGGGGTCAGTCCAGATCTCACCGTCCGCTGCGAGCGCTTTGCTGTACCAGGGACGTTTGCTTGGATCGAATTCGTCGCTCGGGTCGAAGCGGCGATTCACCGCGACCAGGTCGCGGTCGCGATCGATCAGCAACACCCGCTGATCGGCGGGGGCGGAATTGTCGATGTATTTGCTCAGGTAGCCTACCGATGGCGCACTCGACTGCCGTTTGCTGAATACGAAGCCGCCCTTGATATCGCCGAAGTAAAGGCTTTCTATCTGCGAAATCACCCGCAGCTGTTCGAGAAAAAAACGATCGATCGACTGTGGTGCATCGTGCGGCAGCAGGTTTGCATTGAACAGTCCGCTGGCAAGTACCACGGCATCCTGCGCCTGGCGAAGGTAGGCTGCGGCGTTCTCACGCGTCTCGTCGACGACGTTGCGGAGGAGTTCGTGACTGTATTCACTCAGCGCGCGCTCGGTCGCGTAGCGTTGCGATGCGAGGACAGCGAAAACGGTCATGACTTCGACCAGGATCAGGAGTCCCAACAGGGAGAACAGCAGGCTGTAGCGCCGCGGCCAGCGGCTGGCGGCAGCGTCGGTGAGTTTGACCATTGTTTCTAGTTGTTTGTTATCAACTTGTTCGCACGATTTCTCTGTACGGCGTGCGAAGTTCGGCAGCAACATATTCGCCGATCACGTGGCCGGGTTCCATCATTGAGTGGATTTTCAATGACTGACAGGCCTGGCGAGGTTCGATCCATGGATCCGGCGTTTAAATCCCGGTCTTCAAGTCATGTCTCGTGTCGGCCGCTGAATCCGGTCCGGAGAAACGATATAATCCGGGCCACAAACAAACCTGAGATCCGCTTTACCGCATGGTCTCTTCACGTGGTCTCTCGTAGCGACCACCACTGACAGGGTGGTGCCGAAGATCCGGCGTGGGTGTGTCAGCAATTGCGCGACACTTTCCGCCCCGGTCGCGCGGCGCTACCCATACGGAGATGCTGCAGCATGCCTGTTGTAACCCTTCCCGACGGCTCCAGCCGGAGCTTCGATAATCCCGTGACGATTGCCGAAATCGCTGCCGA
>JAGRHE010000104.1 GCA_020445165.1 Gammaproteobacteria bacterium | reverse complement strand
CAGCATGCTGCACTCCGGGATCCAAACCCCGCATTGTATCCCAGGCGGTGCCGTGGCCCCAATCCGGGTCGTGCTCAGGCGCGCGGGTAGAGCCCGACGAATGGCTGTCCCTCGCGCGGCCGTGCCATCATCTCGGCGACCGTGTCGCGCCAGGCGGCGTAGTGCGCGGTCTCCTTGTGCGCCCTGGCGTCGGCCTCGCTGACATAGGCCTCATAGAGCACGAAATGGGTCGGGTCGGCGGCGTCCTGCAGGACGTCGAAGCGGCGGTTGCCGGGCTCGGCGGTCGAGCCCTCGTGGTTGCGCCGACAGGCCTCGACGAAGGCGTCGAGACGGTCCGGCTTGATGTAGACATGTACCAGGGTCACGTGCATCAGCGATCTCCGTTGCGGGGTGCGGCGGCCTGTGGTGCCGGATCGCTGCCGTGGCCGCCGATCCACGACGAGGTCAGCATCGTCAGGACCACGCTGGCGGCAAAGGCGTAGATGCCGATCTCGACGCGCGCCTGCGCGAGCGCCCCCAGTTTGACCGAAACGACCAGCGCGACCACGAACACGTCGAGCATCGACCACTTGCCGTAGGTCGCCAGCCAGCGCAGGTGGCGCCGGTGCCGTTCACCGTACGACGGGTCGAAGTTCCAGACCAGCAGTAGCAGGACCGATTTGAGGATCGGGAAGACCACGCTGAACAGGCCGACCAGCGCGAACAGCCCCCACTCCGCCTCGCGTGCCAGTTGCTGCAATGCGGACAACAGGCTGACGGTGTTGGAGAAGATGTAGAACTTTTCCAGGGTCAGGATCGGCGCCTGCAGGCCGTAGAACAGCAGGCCCAGCGAACCCAGCAGGGCGATGTTGACCAACAGGCCCTGCAGCGGGCGTCGAAATGCGTAGCTGTCGGTGAGACTCATGGCGACGGGTCGGTCCGGTTCGATGCGGCCGCAGCTTACGGCATAGCGCACCCGGGCGCACACGCGCAGGCGTGGCTCAGCGCACCTCGCGACGATAGATGATGCCGTCACCGCGATTGAAGATGCCGAACGTGGCGCGCGCCGCAGGGTCCTGCTGGCCAACGCCCAGCCAGTCGTATTCGAGCCAGTCGGGCACGTCGACCTGCAAGCCGACGACGCCACTGTTACCGCTGCCCGGCGCCTTCAGGTGCAGGTTGAATACGCCGGCAGCCGCCAGGGCGCCATATTGCAGCGATCCGGCCCCGGGCAGTGCACAGCCCAGCCCGGACAGGTTCAACGCGTCCCAGACACAGGTTTCGGCCGGCACCAGGTCGTCACTGCCGTCCAGGTCGACGAAGGTCACGCCGCCCAGCGAGGTACAGCTGTCGTCGCTTGCAACGGTAAAGCCCTGGCTGGCACCGCGGTAACTTTCTACCCGCAGTGGAACAGCCAAGTCGAGCAGTTCCGAGCCATGCGCATTGCCGAGATTCACCCGGCCGTAGCGGACCGCAGTCGTGCCCAGCGATACCGCGTCACAGTCACCGGCGACGCTGCAGTTGCCACTGCTCGCCGCGTTCATGTCGCGACCGGCCAGCTCGCTGAGCCCGCCGTCATTGTCGACGACCTTCACGCCCAGGCGAAGCGTGTCGAACGGCCCGTCCGGCGAGCCGGCACGGGCAAAACGTGCGTCGGCGACACTGACCGTGAAGCGGCCATCCGTCCACCCCCCGGACAGCGCGCTCACCCGGCTGCCCAGGTCGATCGCGTCGTCGTTGTTCTCGGCCACCAGATCGAGCGTCGCCCTGGCGAAGTCATCGCGGTAATTACGGGTACGCGCGCCTGCCGCGTTGCGGGCTTCGACGGTCAGGTTGATGCCCAGACCATCCTGGTCCATGTAGGTGAATCCGGTGCACGCCGCGCTCAACGAACTGCCGGCCACGGCGAAGTGCTCCGGCACGAAACGACCGATGTTGGCGCTTTGTGACGCGGCGAGGCTCTGCCCGAGATAGCTTGGCGGTGTGGCGGTTACGCGCATGACGCCGACCTCGTCGTACGACTGCGAAAAGCTCAACGACCCGGCGTCGGAGCCGGCCAGGTCAAGCGTCGAAACGGCGAGCGCGCCGGTCAGCCCTCCCGCCGGGGCGACCAGCTGGGAGGTCAATGCAATGCCACTGAGGACGAAGTTCGGTGTCACGCTGTTGCCGGAGCAGAAGTCGGCGCCGCTTTCACCGGCAAGCTCCCAGGCGACCGCGCGCAGGTTGAGATCAAACGCTGCGCCGGCGGCAGCGGCGACGCTGCAACTGGCATCCCCGCTGATGCAGGCACCGGTCACGGCAACGGGCTCGACGCACAGTCCGGCAGGCACGACGACGAATGGATTGCTGGAACCCGCGATCTGCGCCGCGGCATGCTCGACGGTCGCCGGCAGGCTGGCGCGCGCATGCAGCACCACCTGGCCGACGTCGCTGTAACTGACACTGATCGTCGACGAGCCGCTGTTGTCGAAATTCAACCCGACCGCCTGGAAGGTGCCAACACTGCCGGAGGGATTGCCGGGAATCGCGACGCCCGCCACGGCCGCCGACTGGCCGGCGACACAGGTCGCCGGCGAGCGGCATTCGAGCGCGAACTCGACATCCTGGTTGCCGACGACGCGGCTCTCACAGGCGCCGGTGTCGGTGTTGGTCTCTACCGCGCGAATGCTGATGCTCTGCGCACCGGGCGCGAGCGCAAAGGGCTTGCCGGCAATCTGGGTGCCGATCGCGTCAGCGACGCCATCGGCATAGAAGCGCAACGCCGACGGCAAAAAGGTCAGGTCGGGATCCTCGGTGCTGCGCTCGCGCGCGCCGTTCACATCCAGTGCATCGATATTGACACTGCCGCCTGCCGGGCGACTCAACCACAGCTGCACCGATGTCTCGCCGGCGGCGAACACGTATTGCGCCTGGCCTCCTCCGGTGACAGCGAAACTGCCGCCACCGCTGTAACCCCAGCTTGCATCTGTCGCCACGGTCCCGGTCCCGGTATCGACTGCGGAAAGCGCCACGCGGGTGCCGGCCCCCGGCTCCGCGCTGCCGTCAGCGGAATCGTGCGCCGTGAGCGTGATAGACGACGCCTCGCAGGTCACGCCGGTGCCACCATGCGTGATCGCATAGTGATCGATGCCGCAGGTCGGCGTGCGGATGGAGACATCGATATTGTCGATGTACACAAAGTCCGACGTCGCAAAGCTGCTCGATGTGCGCAGCCTGATGCGGGTGTTCGAAGCGGCATAGCCACTGATGTCGTAAGAGACAGACTGGTACGATGAATCCGAGCCCGGACCGGTGAAACGATCCAGTTCGCGCCAGCTGCTGCCGCCGTTGCCCGACACCGAGACCTCTACGTAGTCACTGCTGTTCTCGAGCGATTCGCGGCGGTAATCGAGACTGAGGGTCACGAGCGTGCCCGGCGGATGACCGGACAAGTCGATCTCGCGGTAAGCACCTTCGCCACCACCGTCATTGTCGCTGAGCCTGAGCGCTCGATCGCCGCCGTCACCGACCACCTCGACATCGCCGCCGGTCGCACCGCCGGAATCGTTGAACTCGATCCAATCGCTCGCCCAGCTCAGCGAACCGGTACTGCCGACGTAGCCCCCGCTTTCGAAATCATCGGCGGCATTGTCGGTGATGCCATAGCGAAACGTCAGGTAGGGGTCTTCCACGTGATGTTCAGTAACACTGCCCGCATGCACGTGAAAATTGGTAACCGCCGGATCCGGGTAACTGAACTTGAGCACCGCCTGCCCATTGTCTCCCACGCGAAAGGTATAACGCGCGACCCCGCCGCCCAGGTCGATCACGGAACCAACACCGGACACGTTCGACCAGGTACCGACTCCGCTGGAGGTACGCAGTTCGACGGTACCGACATATCCGGCATCGATGCTGTGGTCGGCATTGTGTCGGCTCACGGTCACGTTCACTGCATTGCTGCGACAAAGGTCCACGCTGCCCTGAACCGACAGGGCGAAATGCGGCCTGTCGGTATAGAAAACGATTGCGGTGCCGCTGCCGACCGCGTTGTTCGTATTGAAGCTGTACTGGGTGTAATCCGACGTGCTGACCTGTACGCCGATGGTTGCGCTGTCACCGGTTGCGTTGCCATTGCCATACTGCAGCTTGAACTCGCCGTTCTCGTACAGGACCACCTGCAGGTTGAATACGCCGGTATAGCTGTAGTCAGGAAGGTCGTCCCAGCTGACAACGAAGTAACGGTGCGGTGCCGTACCATGCATGCTGTAACGCACGGTGCCGCCCCGCCCGGGATTCAAGTCGTCCCAGTAGACGAATATCGCGCGGTCGCTGCCAGACTCCGGCAGTGCCGCATTCTGATAATCGCGGTGCAGATTCTGATCGCCACCGAACTGCAGGATACCGTTCGAAATGATCCGCACCTGCGAATAGCTGCTGCCTCCGAACGGGAAACTGAAGCCGATGTTCACGACCTGTTTGTCGTCATCGACCGGGTAGCTGGTGGAACTGCGGTCCCAGTTGACATCGATCGACGCCGTTTCCCAATGAAACGGGGCCGAGTCGTCATACTTGTAGGTTGCAGCGCCGGCCGTGCCGGCCAGCATCAGCACCAGCAAACCGCTCTTGATGATTCTTCGCGCCAGCTGTCGCATGACGACCATCACCCCGCGACCGCTGCGCTCAGGCGCCGGGTTACGAACGCCGGGTCGCCGTAAGACCCGATACTCGCGGTGACAGTGATGTCATGCAGCGGGTAACTGGCACTACCCTCGGTGATGGTTTGCGTGCTGCAGGCATCGACCGAGATACTGAAGCCATCGATCACCGGCGCCGTCGGCAGGCTGCCACAGCTGTCACCGGCCGCGAGCCGGAAGACCACCCACTCGACGCCGGCCTGGGCGGCATATATAGCCTGGGAGCTGCGCACGGCCAGCGCGCTCGACGAATGGGCGACGGTGCTCAACCCGGTTAGGTAGACGCCGAGCGCAGACACGACCACGATCACGAACAGTGCGCTGATCAATGTGAAGCCGGCTGCGTTTCGGTAACCGTTGTCACTCATGTTCCGTTCAGGACCCCTACCTGCTGCAGCAGGTTGATGCTTTCACCTGCCTCGGAAACCGTTAGCCGAACCGTCAGCATCGCGTTGCGTGTCGGCGTGCCCGGGCTGTAGGAAAAACTGCAGGCCGTGACCCCGTCGGCAAGCAGCGCGGACTCGGCCGGATTGCTCAGCGCCAGCAGTTCGGCATGGCTGTCGACATCGCCCTGCAAGGCCCGGATGTTGTAACCCTCGTAGCGCCGCACCTGGCCAGCGACCGGGTCGCACAGGTAGCTGACAGGAGAATCGACGACGAAGAAGCGCTGGCCTGGCGATGCCGCCGGGAACGCGTTGTCACCGCTGCTGAACACACTGTTGTCAAACGACAGTGTCGATCCCCCGACCGCTGTCAGCGTGGCGATGTTGTCGCCCTGCCAGGCATTCGTTCCTGCAAAACCGGTGTTATAGATCACCAGGCATGCAGCGGCTCCATTCCTGCAGGCATCGGCCGATGCCGATGTCGCAACCGTTCCCGGCAACACCAGGTTGCCCAGCACTTCGAAGCTGCCGTCGGCATCAGCCGGCACGAAGCTCAGGAAATCGCCGGGCGGCGCTGCCCGGTAGCGCCCACCACCAACGGTACGAAGATATTCCAGGCAGGTACCACCACAGCCGACACGCAGGCTGTTGGGCAATGCCGCGTGGACATCCTGCGCGATCCGGTCCAGGGCAGCATCGGCAACCGCCACCAGGCGCGCGCGCCGGCTCTGGTCCACAAAGGCATCGACCGGTACCGAGATGAACTGCAGCAGGGACAGGGAAAGGACACTGCTTATCAGGATCACGATCACCAGTTCGACGATGGTGAATCCGCGTTGTCGTCGAGACCCGTGCATCACAGCATCCGGTAGGCGTTGAGCGTCAGGCCGAACGCGGCATTGCCATCGTGGCCCACGGTTACCCGGATGCGCTGTGCGGGATCGGTGCCGAGGGTGACCGCGGCAACGGAGACCGACACGTTGTAACCGCCAAGCCCCGGGATGGTGTTGCCAAACTGGTCGACAGCGCCACTGGTATCGGCGAGGCCGTGGTAATCGTTGACGTCGTCGAAGGTGGCGCGCACCTCACCGGGCTCCGGACCTCCCAGATCGGCACCGGCTGGATCGATCAGCGACTGTGAAAGAATCTCTTCGAGGTATGCATTTGCGATCGACAATGCCTGGGTGCGTATCATCGGGTCGGCGCTGGTGCGCGTCGTGTTGGCAACGACCATCATCACGCTTGTCAGCGAGATCGAAATGATCGTGATCGTGATCACCAGTTCGATGATCGTCGCGCCACGTTGACGGCCAGCTCTCTGCATGTCAGTGAACGAAGCCAGTGTTTGGTTCGACGGTGATCGTCCGCGTACCGACGGTCACGGTACGGACCGCGGTAAGCGGCAAGGCGGTCGCGTGGTCGAACGGACGACCGGAGCCATCGAAATAGAGATCCAGGCTGCCGACGCTGACGCCGTTAGGTGCGGTGGCTGTCCAGGTTCCACCACCGGGACGCCTGGCATCACGCGTCAAGGCGCCACTGTGACAGTCGGTCGCCCGCTGGCGTATGCCGTAGCCGGCGGCACTCACCTGGGCACGCGTATCACACCCGGAGGCCAGGGCGAGCCGGCGCGCATGTCTGACTGCCGTGGCAGTCGCGTCAGCAAAGCCCATCTCTTCGAAACGGCTGGCAGTGAAGAAATGTGGCATCGCGTTCGCCGCGAGTATGCCCATGATCACCATGACAACAACCAATTCGACCACGGTGTAGCCGGCCTGCACCGGCGACAAAGCAAAACGCGGCCTGGCGGCCGCGCATACATGCTGTTCATACCCCGCAGTCATGTCCACCCGTGTGACACGACTCAGGGATTGGTGACCGTGATCGATCCGGACGATGCATCGTAGGCGATGCTGCGCGAAGCGCCGTCGCCCTGGTAGGCGTAGGTGCAGACCTGAGCGGCCGCACTCGCCAAATAGTCAGCAGTGCCCGAAGTCGCCACGGTCGGCGGATTCTGCATTACGCCATTCCATACCTCGACGCAAGCATCCGCATTGTCGATCGTCGCGTTGCCACCAGTTCCCACCGGCCAGCCACTGGCATTCGAATCAACCGTCGCGTCGCCAAAGTTCGCCACGTTGGCCTGGGCCGCGGTGTGCCCATTGGCCACCCACTGCGAGCGGAACATCGCCACGCCTGAGCCGAAGCCGCCGGATGCGCCGTCAACCGCCGCCTGGTGCGCCTGGGTCTGTACATTCATAAAGCGTGGCAGCGCCGTCGCGGCCAGGATGCCGAGGATGATGATGACCACCACCAGCTCGACCAGTGTAAAACCGGCTTGTTTATTCATGCGAGTCTCCTCGAACCCGATCGCTAGCAAAGCGTGGTGCGCACGACGGGCGCGCGACCACCGTTACCAGGTCTAGCGACGGCAGAAGAAAAAGCTTTAACGGAGATGTGGCCGCGGCAGGCCGCGGCAGTTCAGAAAGGGGCTTCCCAGGACGGCCAGATCCCCTGCCCGTGCGTGAGTACAAAGGGATCCAAGACTGCATAGCCTGCAATCGCAGCGGGCTCACCATCGAGCAGGATCACCGGCACGAGGTCACGCTCCCAGGGAGGGATACCCAGTTCCTGTGCCAGGTGCTTGAAGTCGCGTGATCCCCGTCGCCCGGCAAGCCGGTAGCGCATGCCCGCAGGGCGGTGGGCGATCTCGATCTGCGCCTGCTGCCAACGCTGCGGGTCGATACCACCCGGGGCGAGGCGGGTGTGCAGACGTCCCAGGCCCGGTCCGAGATCGACGGCCTCGCCCGACCATCTACGCCAGACCGCAGGTGGCTCGGCGTCGAGGTCGTGTTCCAGGAACCACACCTGCCCCTGGAAGCGGCGCAGGCCATGACCGGCCCACACGATCCGTACCGCCGCATCCGAACGCGCGTGACAAAGCTGTTCCATGGCCTCGTAAAGACGCGCGGCCGGGAGCGATGCAGCGCCCTGTCGCTGCAGCCAACGGCGCAGGGCGTTGGCCCTGCGTGCGGGATCGAGGCGGCACAGGCCCGTGACCTGCAGGCGGTCGCTTCCCGCCACCTCGATAGCACACAGATCGGCATCGGCCTCGCCGGCGACGATGCCATCCGCCTCTGCACACAGTTGGGCGCTGCGCGTGATGCTCTGCACCGCCGCTGGCCAGCGCTCGGCCAGTGTTGGCAACACACGATGACGCAGGAAGTTGCGATCGGCACCGTGCGCGGCATTGCTCGGGTCTTCAATCCACGACAGCCCCGCGTCGCGCGCCCACTGCACGATGCCTTCGCGCGAAGCGCCCAACAACGGCCGCGCCAGCCATCCCTGCCGCCATCGCCGACACGGAGGCATGCCGCTGAGGCCACTGGTCCCGGCGCCCCGCAGCATCTGCAGCAGCACGGTCTCGGCCTGGTCCTGCTGATGATGCGCGGTGAGCAACATGACCCCCGGCCCGATCACGGATGCGATCGCGGTGTAGCGGGCCTCGCGCGCGGCCGCTTCCGGGCTCTGCCCGTGTGCGGCCCGCGCATCGACCCGCCGGATCTCCAGCGGCACACCGAGTTGGGCACAGCGTGCGCGGCAATCGGCTGCCCAGTCGGCCGAGGCAGCCTGCAGACCATGGTCGATATGGATCGCGTGCAATGGCGCCGGCAGCTGCGCGCGGACCGAAGCCAGCAGGTAAAGCAATACACTCGAATCGAGGCCGCCACTGAACGAAACCCAATAACTGTTGGGATGTGGCAGCGCGTGCTTGAAAAAGTGAACGACCCGGTCCGGATCGAGTCCGGGGACCGCCGCTTCAGCGGGTGACCACACCATAGGACATCAGGCGCTCGTAGCGCTGCTCGAGCAGTCGATCCAGGTTAACGGCCCGTACCTTGTCGAGCGCCTTGATCAGCGCCAATTTGAGATTGCGGGCGACCGCATCCGGATCACGATGCCCACCACCCAGCGGCTCGGGAACGATCCCGTCGATCAGCTTGTGTTCCTTGAGATCTTCCGACGTGATCGCCATGGCCTCGGCGGCCAGCGGGGCCTTCTCGGCATCTTTCCACAGGATCGACGCGCAACCTTCGGGCGATATCACCGAGTAGGTGCTGTATTGCAGCATCATCAGGTGATCGGCAACCCCGATCGCCAGCGCCCCCCCTGAGCCACCCTCGCCGATCACGGTAGCAATTATCGGCGTACGCAGACCCGCCATCTCGAACAGGTTGCGCGCGATCGCCTCGCTCTGGCCGCGCTCCTCTGCACCCACGCCGGGATAGGCGCCCGGGGTGTCGATGAAGGTCAGAACCGGTACGCTGAAACGCTCGGCCAGGCGCATCAGCCGCAGCGCCTTGCGATAGCCTTCCGGGCGCGGCATACCGAAAT
>JAGRHE010000103.1:3595-9500 GCA_020445165.1 Gammaproteobacteria bacterium | reverse complement strand
TACCTCGAGATCAACGATTTCGAGCAGCAACTCACGAATGCCGGGGCCGTGGTGCAGAAGTTCTGGCTGCAGATCAGCAAGGACGAACAACTGGAACGCTTCAAGGCGCGCGAAGACACGCCCTACAAGCGCTACAAGATCACCGAAGATGATTGGCGGAACCGTGAAAAATGGGATGAATACCGTGAAGCGATCAACGAGATGCTGGCACGCACCAGTGCACGGCATGCGCCATGGAACCTGATCGCGGGTAATGACAAACGTTTCGCCCGCATACAGGTACTGGAGATCGTGGTCGACGCACTGCGCAATGCCCTCAAGGACAGGGACTGACCTCGTTCAGAGCGCATGCCCGACCATCTCCTGCTGAAACTGCTGCACCAGACCACCGCCGTCCTGTCGATCAGCGGTTTTATGCTGCGCGGCGGGTTGATGCTGGCCGATTCGACGCTGCTGCGCCGGCGCTGGATGCGTACCTGGCCCCATTTCATCGACACGCTGCTGCTGGCCAGTGGCATCTGGATGGCCATCAACCTGCAGCTCAATCCGCTGCAGCACCCCTGGCTGATGGCCAAGCTCGTGGCTTTGCTCGCCTACATCGCGCTTGGCTTCATCGCACTGCGGCTCGGCCGCACGAAAAGCCAGCGCACACTGGCCCTGGTCGGGGCGCTGGCCTGTTTCGCCTATATCGGCCTGGTCGCACTGACGAAATCAGTCATCCCGTTTTGACGGCCGCGCCGGCGTGATCTGGTCGAGCCTTATGCTCACTTGGGGCAGGTCCGGCTGGACCAGGCCACCCCGGTCCACAGTGAAATACCGTTGACCGTTGATCATCGCCGAAACGTCGGCACTGCTGCCGCGGTAATCCTGCAGCACGACACTGTAGACATGCGCAACGACCACGACCAGGATGAGCGTGGCCAACCAGGCGTGCACGTGCGGCAGGTAGAAGCGCCACAACAATGGCGTGTCAGGCATCAACCAACCGGTCAGCGCCTGCAGGGCAAGCAGCACGAACAAAGCCAGGTAAAGGAGCTTCCAGAATGGATTGTGCGCGAACCAGTTCGGCAATGGCGCCTTGCCGAGTGACAGGTAGAACAGCGCACTGGCGCGAATGGCGGACAGCTCTGACGCTCTTGGAAGCAGGTATTCGAAGCGCTCCGCTCCTCTACCGAAGAAACCCAGAAACACGCGCAAGCCCAGACCGAACACCAGGATGCCGGCGCCCAGGTAATGCAGTTCGGAAGCTGCCTGCGCCACAGATGGGGTGTTGGCGACCAACCAACCGGTCGCACTCAGCCACAAGGTCGCCGACGCCAGCGCCCAATGCGCAAGCCGCAGCCAGCCGCTCCATACCATTACCCGACGAATCTCTTCTGCCATACCCTCACCTGCTCCTGGTCACGCACCAACCAGATCGGATGACACGCTTACTCGAAGCATAACCGCAGCAATCGGGAAGCGGTCCATGACAGACGTCAATCAGGTAGCTTGCCACGCATCCAATGGATGACAAACGCCGCGACCGCTCGTGCATCATTCAGTGGCAGACACGGCAGGTCCAAGCCCAGACCTGCCGGTGCATCCGTCGCAACGGCAATCACATCAGGATCATGGGTACACAAAAGTGGCTTGCCGAGTCGTGTCCGATGAATTTCGATCTTCGGCAAACGCTCGTGTCGATAACCCTCGACCAAAACCAGGTTGATCCGGGCCAGGTCCAGCCGACACAACATGTCCTGCAAAGGGGGTTCGGTTACTCCATCACCCTCCTCGACCCAGAAGCACCGGTAGGGCGATGCGAGCAGGACCTGTGCCGCACCGGCCTCGCGCAGGCGGTGGGTATCCTTACCCGGCACATCGAATTCGACATCGTGATGCGAATGTTTGATCACCGCGCAACGGACACCCTGGGCGCGCAACTCCGGCAGCAGGCGGGTCAACAGCGTGGTCTTGCCACTGCCAGACGCCGCCGCCACGGCAAGGATCGGTGCCGCGACACTAACCATCGGACCTGCCGACTTGACAATGCCTTATGCCGTTTGCTTCGCACGCCGCGCTGCCCGAACCGGCAACGATCGGAACGATCAATCGCGACGCGTCTTCACGTCGGCGATCAGCCGCCTCAGTTCGGGCACGCAGGATCCGCAGTTCGTCCCGGCGTGCAGCGCGCGCCCGATGGCCTCCGGCGTGGCCAGCTGCTGCCCTTCGATCGCCTGGCGAAGTGTGTTGATCCCGACACTGAAGCATGAACAGACTATCGCACCCTCGTCGCGCTCGCCGCGGGGCGGCGTGCCACGCAGCAGACGCATTCGTTCACTCTCTTGCAGCGCACCCTTGCGGAACAGCGCCACCAGCCAGTCGCGCGGAGGCAGATGATGGTCGGGACCGATGATGATCACAGCATCGAGCCGCCCGTCGACAATTCGTGCGGCGCGGTAGTTGGCCTGCGTGGAATCATACAGTTCACGCCATTCCTCGACACCCTTTGCGGCTCCGAGGTGTTCCCGCGCGCACTCGGCCCAGTTGTCGGGCGATACCTCGCCGGCCAGCTCATAGTGCCACAGCCCTTGACGCCGCGCCTTCGACCAATAGGTGGCCAGTGGCGGTTTGATCTGCTGACGCGACAACAGAAACCCGTACCATGCTGCACGATAAGGCACCACGCGTACCGGGGTGTGCTTGAACTCCGGCTGCCCCGACACCGGATCGACATCCGGATTGACCAGACGACCAACGCAGGCCGATGCCGCAAACTGGTCATTCCAATGAATGGGTACGAACACCTGGCCTGCGCGCTGCTCATCGTTGACCGCAGCACGCAGCGTCACCTCTCCCCAGGCGCTGATCACTGTCGCCAGTTCCCCGTCACGCAGCCCACAGGTCCGCGCATCGTCGGGGTGCAGCGCAACGAACGATTCACCTATGTGGCCGGACAATCGAGGCGATTTGCCGGTACGCGTCATCGTGTGCCAATGGTCGCGCACACGCCCTGTGTTCAGGGTCAAGGGATAAGCGGTACCCGGATGATGCGCCGGCGGCCGGGGCGTGATTGGCACGAAATTGGCGCGACCGCTGGGCGTGAAAAAACGCCCATCAGCGAAAAGCCGGACATCTGCTGATCGGCCCTTCGGCAGAGGCCACCGAACCGGCGTGAGTTCGGCGTATTGCCGTGCATCGATGTCAGCCAGGCCAGAGATATCGAAATCACGCTCACCATTATTTTCGAACCCCGACAGACGTGCATGTTCGGCAAACACCTCGGCCGCACTCGCATGCTCGAATCCGGCAAACCCCATGCGGCGCGCAACCTCACATACCATCCACCAGTCAGCGCGCGCCTCGCCGGGTGCCGGCAGAAACGCACGTTGACGCGAAATACACCGCTCCGAGTTGGTCACGCTGCCCTCTTTCTCGCCCCAGGCCAACGCCGGAAGTCGGATGTCGGCGTACGCCTGAGTGTCCGTCTCGGCGACACAGTCGGATACGACCAGACACTCGCAAGCGGCCAGCGCACGCCGAACCTGGGCGCTGTCGGGAAGGCTGACCGCGGGGTTGGTCGCCATGATCCACAACGCCTTGACCTCGCCACGTTCGATGGCACGAAATAGATCCACAGCCTTGAGCCCGGGCTGCGCAGCTACGTTCTGTGTCTGCCAGAAACGACCGACCAGATCACGATGGTCCGGGTCGGCCAGATCCAAGTGCGCTGCAAGCTGGTTCGCCAAACCACCGACCTCGCGTCCACCCATCGCGTTCGGCTGGCCGGTGATCGAGAACGGCCCGCTACCCGGCTTGCCGATACGCCCGGTCAACAGGTGACAGTTTATGATCGCATTGCCCTTGTCGGTGCCACTGCTGGACTGGTTGATGCCCTGCGAGAACAGCGTGACGACGCGTTCACTGCCTGAGAACATTCGGTAAAAGCGCAACACATCTTCGACGGCAAGGTCGCAGATCTCGGCAACGGCGTCGACCGACGGGGCATAAAAGCGTGCCAGGCCCAAGGCGTCGTCCAGCCCCTGTGTGTGTTCACCAACGAACGATGCATCGACAAGACCGTTGTCATACAGCCATGTCAGCAAACCACTGAACAGGATGCTGTCAGTCCCGCTGCGCAACCCAAGGTGCAGTTCGGCGCCGTCGCAGGTCGCGGTACGTCGCGGATCGATGACGATAAAGCGCAGCGCCGGGTTCTGTTTACGCGCAACGAGCAGACGCTGGTAAAGCACAGGGTGGCACCAGGCCAGATTCGATCCGGTCAGCACAACCAGATCGGCGCGCTCGAGGTCGGTGTAATCATTCGGCACCGTGTCCGAACCGAAAGCGCGCTTGTACGCGGCGACCGCAGACGACATGCACAGTCGGGAATTGGTATCGATATTGGCTGAACCGATGAAGCCCTTCATCAGCTTGTTGGCGACGTAATAATCCTCGGTCAACAGCTGTCCGGAGACATAGAAAGCGACCGCATCCGGGCCATGCGTCCTTATCACCTGCTGGAAGCGCCGTGCCACCTCATCCAGCGCCAGATTCCAATCGACCTCCACACCATCGACGACAGGACGCAGCAGACGACCTTCGAGATCGAGTGTCTCGCCCAATGCACTGCCTTTCGAGCACAGGCGGCCATAGTTGGCCGGGTGCTGTTTATCCCCCTTGACCTGTACCGTACCCGCAGGATCGACTGATACACAGACCCCGCAGCCGACGCCGCAGTAGGGACATGTCGTTTTGATCTCGCACCGCGGCGCATCGCCGCGCCCACCAACCGGATTGGTCGCAGGACTGGTTACTATCGACATGCTGGATCCCTGCGAATATTCACTGACAACCGGTGCTCGACCGGTGGTGCGGCCAATGAGCGTGCACCGCTGTCACGCAGCCGCCTCATCTTGCCTCAGTGCCAGATAGACTCTGCCATCCTCCACCCGGGTCGCGAACACATTGGTACAGCCTTCATCCGGGCCAAGCGCCTCGCCGGATGCCAGGTCGATCTTCCAGTTGTGCAATGGGCAGGTCACCGATGTGCCATGCACAATGCCCTGCGACAAGGGACCGCCCTTGTGCGGACAGGCGTCACGGATCGCGAACACCCGGTCATCGGCAGTACGGAACACGGCAACATCCATCGTATCGGTGCGCACAACGCGCGCCCCGAGCCGCGGAATGTCGGCCAGCGCAACAATTTCGATCCATTCACTCATGATTTCACCTTCGAAAGTCAAACTTGGACGCAGAGCACGCGGAGAGGCGCGGAGTTCACAGAGGAAAGATCTTGATCAATCTGATCCAGCACGCTCAAAAGTGCGCCCGGAACCCGACCAACCGGATATTCGCACTGTTCGACTCGAAACCGGCACATCAACCCTTTGCGTTCTCTGCGTTACCCTGCGATCTCTGCGTCCCCATCCATTCAGGCAATCTTCAACGGCACGAACTCGTGCGCCTGCTCGCCTTCGGCCCGCGCCTTCCACGGATCGACCTGGGCCAGCTTCTGGCTGTGCAGGAAGCGCTCGCGCAGTGACTTGCGGTTGTCAGCATCATCGAGAATCTGCTGCTTGATATGATTCAAACCGACCCGCTCGACCCAGGGTGCGGTACGTTCCAGGTAGTGACCTTCCTCGCGGTACAGCTGGATGAAGGCGGCACAGTATTCGAGCACTTCCTCCTCGGTATCGACCTTGCACAGCAGGTCGGTTACGCGCACCTTGATGCCGCCGTTGCCACCGATATGCAGTTCGTAACCGGAATCGACACAGACCACGCCGAAGTCCTTGATCGTCGCCTCGGCGCAGTTGCGCGGACAACCGGAAACCGCGAGCTTGAACTTGTGCGGCATCCACGAGCCCCAGGTCATCTGCTCGAGCTGCACGCCAAGCCCGGTCGAGTCCTGGGTGCCGAA
>JAGRHE010000103.1:0-3572 GCA_020445165.1 Gammaproteobacteria bacterium | reverse complement strand
GTCTTCACGGTCCGCAGCGCCTTGCCATAGGCATGCCCGCTGACGAAACCTGCATCGGACAGGTCTTTCCACATCGCCGGCAGGTCTTCCTTCTTCACGCCGAACAGGTCGATGCGCTGACCGCCGGTCACCTTCATCTCCGGCACCTTGTACTTGTCCGATACATCGGCGATGGCGCGCAGATCATTGGCCGTGCACAGGCCACCGAACATGCGCGGAACGACCGAGTAGGTTCCGTCCTTCTGGATGTTGCCGTGTGCGCGCTCATTGATAAAACGTGACTGTGCATCGTCACTGTAGTCATCGGGCCAGTGCGCTAGCAGGTAGTAGTTCAGGGCGGGCCGGCAGGACGCACAGCCATCCGGCGTCTTCCAGTCGAGGGCATCGCGCACCGCCTGCATCGTTTTGAGTCCGCCCCTCCTGATGGCGGCAATCACCTCGTCATGGCTGTGCTCGGTGCAGCCACACATACCTTTCTTCGATGGCGCCTTGTCATAGCCCTCACCGACCGTGCCGGCAAGGATCGCCTCGACCAGCCCGGTACACGAGCCGCATGAGCTCGATGCCTTGGTGTGTGCGCGCACCTCGTCCAGCGTGAACAGTCCTTTCTTGGCAATCGCGTCGACGATGTCACCCTTACAAACGCCATTGCAGCCACAGATCTCCGCCGATGCCGGCAGCGCCATCACGCTGGCCGATGCATCGCCGTGCCCGGCATCGCCCAAGTCATGTTGACCGAACAGGATGGTGCTGCGGAACGCGGAGATGTCAGTACCCTCGCGCAGCAGCGTGAAGTACCAGCTGCCATCGATCGTATCGCCGTAAAGCACGGCGCCCTTGACCTTGTTGTCACGGATGACGAGCTTCTTGTATACGCCCTGGGAAGGATCCTGCAGCACCAGCGTCTCGTCGCCCACGCCTTCGTTGAACTCACCGGCCGAAAACAGGTCGACGCCAGTCACCTTGAGCTTGGTCGACGTCACAGAGCCCTCATAGCGGCCTATCCCCATCTGGGCAAGGTGGTTGGCGGCGACCTTGGCCTGGTCGAACAGCGGCGCCACCAGGCCGTAGCATTCGCCCCTGTGCTGGACGCACTCGCCGACGGCGTAGATCTTCGGATCGAAGGTCTGCATGGTGTCGTTGACAACGATCCCGCGCTCGCAGTGGATCCCGGAATCCTTGGCCAAGGTGATATTCGGTCGGATCCCCACCGCCATCACGACCAGGTCTGCGGGCACCTGAGTACCGTCGGCAAAGCGTACACCGGTGACATGATCCTCACCGAGGATCTCGGCGGTCTGCGCCTGCATCAGAAAGTTGAGGCCCCGTTGTTCGAGCGTCGACTTGAGCAGCGCTGCGGCCGGCTTGTCCAACTGGCGTTCCATCAGGCTGTCGAGCAGGTGCACGACGGTGACCTGCATGCCCTGGGTACGCAGGCCATTGGCAGCCTCGAGGCCGAGCAGTCCACCACCGATCACAACGGCATTCTGATGCCTGGATGCGTAGTCGAGCATGGTGTCGACATCCTTGATATCGCGGAAACCGATCACGCCACGCTTGTCCGATCCGGGAACCGGGATGATGAAAGGATTGGATCCGGTCGCGATCAACAGGCGGTCGTAGGGTGTTTCAGACCCGTCACTGCCATGCACGATCTGGCCGAGCCGATCGATGCCGGTCACCTCGATGCCGCTGTTGAGCGTGATGCCGTTGTCCCGGTACCAGTCGACCGGGTTCAGAATAATGTCATCAATCTTCTTGTCACCGGCCAGCACCGGCGACAGCATGATTCGGTTGTAGTTCGGGTGCGGCTCATTGCCGAACACCGTGATGTCGTAAAGCTCGGGTTCGAGCTTCAACAGCTCCTCGACGGTGCGCATGCCAGCCATGCCGTTGCCAATAACTACGAGTTTCTGCTTCATCTGTGTACTCTCTTCTGCGCCGGCACCCGGGCCGGCGTTGGGTTGCCCTGACCGCTGCCGGTCACGCAATCGAAACCTGCGGCGCGCGCTCTTGTGCCGGTTCGCTGAGTGCCGTCAAGGCCGGGAAGGCATCCAGGTAAGCTCGAACCTGGTGCGGGTCGAACGAGCGTCCATCCATGAACCGGTCCGGCCCCATGGTCTCGATGCTGTCACCGACACTGAGCTGCCAGGCGCTTTCGTTGCCCCCCTCCTTCTTCATATCGTCGACGGCGGCATTCAGACCGAGCGCCTTGGCCGCCTTGCGGTAGATCTCCGGCCGATATACGGCACGCGTGACGTTCTCGAAACTGACGTCGTCCGGCGCATGCCCCCATCGCACCATCTGCGCCAGGAACCAGGTCGCATGCGAGCGCCAGGGAAAGTTCGCCATGTAACGATGGAACACGTTGAAATCGGCGACCTTGCGCAGTGCCGCGCCGGCCGAGAACTGCAGGTGACCGGCCAGCGACTTTTCGATCACGTCGAGCGGCGCGTTGACGAAACGTCCCTGGCTCAGGATCGACGCCGCTTCCGCCCGGTTCTGCTTTTCATCCAACCATTGACAGGCTTCGATCAGCGCCTTGACAAGCGCCACGTGGGTGTTCGGGTTTGCGTCGGCCCAGCTGCGGGTCACGCCGAGCACCTTTTCCGGGTGGTTGTTCCAGATGTCGTAGCTGGTGACCAGGGTGTGGCCGAGCCCCTCGCTGACCGCGTAGGTGTTCCAGGGCTCCCCGACGCAGTAACCGGACAGCAGGCCGGCACGCAGGTAGTTGCTCATCTGCGGCGGCGGCACCACCAGCAGGTCGACGTCGCGATCGGGGTCGATGCCGGCGCTGGCCATCC
Organism: Gammaproteobacteria bacterium; assembly: GCA_020445165.1. The sequence goes on along the minus strand of JAGRHE010000103.1, from coordinate 768 downwards.
AGTAGCGCAACAGGTAGTTGTGCGACGAGTCCGGGAACACCATCGCAAAGGCAAGCTTCTTGCGGCCGTGTGCCAGATCGTCTTCGATGACCCGGCGCAATGCCTTGGCCGAGCCCTGCGCCGTTTCGAGTCCATCGACAGAGGTCGCCAGCATGCGGCCATACAGTTCGCGCGAGACAGTGATCGCGTTGCCGTTCAGGTCCAGGCTCAAGGCACTGACCATCGGCTGCGAACGCGATGTCGGCAGGACGCTGGCCAGCGGCATCGCGGCCAGCATCTGTGCGCCATCGAGGATCCCGGTCGACACCTTGTCGCGGATATTGGCCCAGGAGGATTCGCGCGACAGCGTCACGTTCAGGCCATGCGCGGCAAAGAAGCCTTTCTCCTGCGCGATGACCAGCGGCGCACAGTCGGTCAGCGGGATGAAACCAAGCGTCAGGGCCGGTTTTTCCAACACCCGACCTCTGTGCGGTGTCACGACGTCCGGCACGGTAATGACCGGTGCAACAACCGCCGGGGATTCATTGGCCTTCTCGGGATTCTGGTGACGTTCGTGCAGGAAGCGCAGCACCTCGGCCCGATAGTGGTTGTAGCGTGGGTCATCGGCCAGTGCCAGACGGTCACGTGGACGCGGCAGGTCTACGTTGAGGATCTGGCCGATCTCGGCGGACGGGCCGTTGGTCATCATCACGATCCGGTCGGACAGCAGGACCGCCTCATCGACATCGTGGGTGATCATGATCACGGTGTTGTTGAGCTGCGACTGGA
>JAGRHE010000102.1 GCA_020445165.1 Gammaproteobacteria bacterium | reverse complement strand
GCGCGATGTTCGACGCGGCGGTCGCGTCGGCCCAGGCCGATGTCTGCATCCCGCTGCACCTGCCGCCACGTCCCGCCGGACGAACCCTTGTCATCGGTGCCGGCAAGGCCTCGGCAGCCATGGCTCGCGCGCTGGAACAGCATTGGGATGGTCCGCTCGCAGGTCTGGTCGTCACCCGCTACGGGTACGCGGTCGCCGGTGACTCGATCGAAATCGTCGAGGCCGCACACCCGGTGCCGGACGAGTCGGGATTGCGCGCAGCACAACGCATGCTGGCGCTGGTCGACGGTTTGACCGCTGACGACCTGGTCATCTGCCTGGTCTCAGGTGGCGGCTCAGCATTGTTGCCACTGCCGCTCGACGGCTTGTCGCTGGATGACAAAAAGGCGATCAACCGCGAGCTGCTGCGCTGCGGCGCGACCATCGGCGAGATGAACTGCGTGCGCCGCCATCTCTCGGCGATCAAGGGCGGGCGGCTGGCGGCGGCCTGTCACCCGGCGCGGGTGGTCAACCTGTTGATCTCGGACGTGCCGGGCGACGACCCGATCGACATCGCTTCGGGACCGACGGTCGCCGATCCGACCACCTGCGCCGATGCGCTGTCGATCGTCGACCGTTACGCAATGCGACTGCCGGCGCTGGCGCGTCGCCTGCTCGAAAGCGGTGCGGGCGAGAGCATCAAGCCGGACGATGCACGGATGCAGCGGATCGCTACGCATTTCATCGCCACCCCGCAGATGGCGCTCGAGGCGGCCGCTGCAGTCGCGACCCGGGCCGGCATCGATGCCCACATCCTCGGCGACAGCATCGAGGGCGAGGCGCGTGATGTCGGCAAGGTGATGGCCGGCATCGCGCTGCAGGTGGCGCGCCACGGCATGCCGTTTCGTGCGCCCTGTGTGCTGTTGTCCGGCGGTGAAACCACGGTGACCTTGCGCGGCGACGGGCGGGGCGGGCGCAACGTCGAGTTCCTGCTGGCGCTGGCGATCGCGCTCGATGGTGCAGCCGGTATCCATGCCCTGGCCGGCGATACCGACGGGGTCGACGGCGTCGAGGAGATTGCCGGCGCTGTGGCCAGGCCAGACACGCTGCAACGCGCCTGGGCGGCCGGTATCGCGCCGCGCGCTGCGCTGGCCGACAATGATGGCCATGGATTTTTCGGCGCCCTCGGTGATGCCGTGGTCACCGGGCCGACGCTGACCAACGTCAACGATTTCCGCGCCATCCTGGTGCAACCCGGTGGTGGTCGATAGCCGGCAATGCCAGGGGCGGACCGATTGTCATCGCGCGCCGCTGGCGCTGGCCGAAATTTACGCGTGACGACAAACAACGTTTTGTGCAACCTATTGCTGCTTTTTCACACTTTTCGAGGTTGCCACCCGTGTCTCGATTCTCTGCCTTCGGACTGACCGCCCTGATGCTGCTGGGCATGCACTCTGCCACTGCCGAAGAGGCGGTGCTCAACGTCTACAACTGGAGCGACTACATCGCCGACGAGGTGCTGACCGAGTTCCAGGCCGAGACCGGGATCAAGGTCGTGTACGACGTGTACGACTCGAACGAGGTGCTCGAGGCCAAGCTGCTGGCCGGCAGGAGTGGCTACGACCTGGTGTTCCCGACCGCGCGCCCGTTCGCCCAGCGTCACGTGAAGGCCGGCATCTACCAGCCGCTCGACCGTTCGAAGCTCACCGGTTACGGAAACCTCGACCCGATCATCCTGCGTGGCCTGGCCGACATCGACGCGGGCAATGCCCACCTGGTGCCGTACATGTGGGGCACCACCAGCCTGGGACGCAACGTGGCCAAGGTGTCGCAGCGTCTCGGCGCTGATGCCCCGGTCGACAGCTGGTCGCTGATCTTTGATCCGGCCAATGCCGAGCGCCTGGCCGATTGCGGCATCAGCATGCTCGACGACCCGACCGAGGCATTCAGTGCCGCACTGGTCTACCTCGGCAGGGATCCGAACAGCATCGCAAAGGCCGACCTGGACGCGGCCACCGAGTTGTTGCAGAAGGTGCGCCCGTACATCCGCTACTTCCATTCCTCGCAGTACATCAATGACCTGGCCAATGGCGACCTGTGCGTCGCGCATGGTTACTCGGGCGATATCCTGCAGGCACGTGACCGGGCGAAAGAGGCCGGCAACGGGGTCGAGGTGGCGCTGGCGATTCCGCGCGAGGGCGCCGTACTGGCGATCGACGTGATGGCGATCCCGGCTGATGCGAAACACGTCGACAATGCGCACCGCTTCATCGATTTTCTGCTGCGCCCGGAGGTGATCGCCAAGATTACAGACTACGTGTCGTTCGCCAACCCGAACCCGCCGTCGCTGCCACTGCTGGATCCCGAGGTTCGTAACAATCCGGGCATCTTCCCGCCGGTCGAGGTCCAGGAACGCCTGGTGTCTCCTGCTGAACTGGATCCAGGCGCGCAACGGGCCAGGACCCGGGCCTGGACCCGGATCAAGGCCGGGCGTTGATCGCCAGTGGCCGGTCCACGACCTGAACTGGAGGCCTGGCAGGACCCGGCCGCGGCGCCGCTGGTCGAGGTGCGCAATGTCACCAAGACCTTCGGCGATTTCTACGCGGTGGATGATGTCTCGCTGGCGATCTACCCGGGCGAGTTCTTCTCGTTGCTGGGGGCGTCCGGCTGCGGCAAGACCACGCTGCTGCGCATGCTGGCCGGCTTCGAGCGGCCGGACAAGGGCCGCCTGCTGATTGCCGGCGAGGATGTCAGCGAGATCCCGCCCTATCGGCGCCCGGTCAACATGATGTTTCAGTCGTACGCGCTGTTCCCGCATCTGAGCGTGTTCGACAACATCGCCTTTGGCCTGCGCCAGGAAGGCATGCCGCGTGCCGCGATCAGAGATCGCGTGGACGAGATGCTGCGCCTGGTCAAGCTCGGCGACCTTGCGCGGCGCAAGCCGGACCAGCTCTCCGGAGGGCAGCGCCAGCGGGTGGCGCTGGCACGGGCATTGGTCAAGCAGCCCAAGCTGCTGCTGCTCGATGAACCGCTGGGTGCGCTCGACCGCAAGCTGCGCGAGCATACCCAGTTCGAACTCGTGAACCTGCAGGAGCGTCTCGGCATTACCTTCGTCATGGTTACCCACGACCAGGAGGAGGCGATGACCATGTCGACCCGCATGGCGGTGATGAACGAGGGTCGCATCCGCCAGATCGGTACGCCATCGGAGATCTACGAGTACCCGAACAATCGCTTCGTGGCCGGATTCATCGGTGCGGTCAACCAGTTCGACGGCCGCGTCGTCGAGCACCAGGGCGAAGAGCTGGTCGTGCACTGCGAATCCGCCGGCAGCGACCTGCGCGTGCGTACCCAGCAGGGTGTGACGTCGGGCACGCCGGTGGCAATCGCCGTGCGCCCGGAGAAGGTGCGCATCTCGGCCGAACAACCGCCACCGGAGGAAAACACGCTGAGTGGCACGGTCGAGGAGATCGCCTACCTGGGCGACGTCTCGGTGTATCACGTGCGGGTTGAGGGTGGTGCATTGATCGAGGCGCAGCTGACCAACCGGGCCCGCCGTGCCGCCGCCCCGCTCAGCTGGGGTGACCAGGCCTGGATCTGTTGGAGTGCCGACGATGCACTCGTCCTCCTCGAATAAGCTGGCGCAGCGACTGGGAGGCGCGCTGCGCGAACGGCTGAAGCCGGGGCGTGGCGGCGTGTTCGGCGTGCCGCTGCTGTGGCTGGCGCTGTTCTTCGGCCTGCCTTTTCTGATCATTGCGCGCATCAGCCTGTCGGAGGTCGTGATCGGGCTGCCGCCGTACTCGGCGCTGCTTTCCTGGAGCGAGGAGGGCATGCTGGAGCTGCGCCTGAACTTCGCCAACTTCCTGCTGTTGTGGCAGGACAGCCTGTACCTGGACGCGTTCGTCAACTCGCTGCGTGTCGCGGCCGTCGCGACACTGGTCTGCCTGTTGATCGGCTACCCGATGGCGCTCGGTATCACGCGTGCACGGGAAAACCTGCGTATCCCGTTGCTGATGCTGGTCATTCTGCCGTTCTGGACCAGCTTCCTGATCCGGATCTATGCCTGGATCGGGATCCTCAAGGGCAATGGGCTGATCAACAACTTCCTGCTGTGGCTGGGCGTGATAGAGCAGCCGTTGGAGCTGCTGCATACCGATTTCGCGGTCTACCTCGGCATTGTCTACGCCTACCTGCCGTTCATGGTGCTGCCGCTGTACGCGACCCTGTCGCGCATGGACGGCAGCCTGCTCGAGGCGGCCGCCGACCTGGGCTGCCGACCGCTGTGCGCATTCTGGCGGGTGACGGTGCCCCTGTCGTTGCCCGGTATCGTGGCCGGTTCGCTGCTGGTATTCGTGCCGGCGGTGGGTGAGTTCGTGGTTCCCGATCTGCTCGGTGGCCCCGACAGCCTGATGATCGGCAAGGTGTTGTGGACCGAGTTCTTCAACAACCGCGACTGGCCGGTGGCGTCTGCCGTCGCCGTCGCGCTGCTGGCCCTGCTGGTGGTGCCGGTACTCTTGTTCGAGCGCTTCCGCGAGAAGGAGCAGGACGCATGACGGTGCGCCGCCCGACTCTGGTGATCAGCCTGCTCGCGTTCGGTTACGCCTTCCTGTACGCGCCGATCCTGTCGCTGATCGTCTACTCGTTCAACGAGTCGCGACTGGTGACCGTCTGGGCCGGATTTTCGACCAAGTGGTATGCCAGCCTGCTCGACAACGAACAGTTGCTGGGTGCGGCCTGGGTCAGCCTGCGCATCGCGGTCATGAATGCGACGCTGGCCGTGATCCTCGGCACCCTGGCCGGTGTTGCGCTGGTGCGCTTCGGCCGTTTCCGCGGACGCCCGGCACTGGCACTGATGATCGGTGCGCCGCTGGTGATGCCGGACGTGATCCTCGGCCTGGCCTCGCTGTTGCTGTTCGTCGCGATGGAGCAGCTGGTCGGCTGGCCGGCCGGGCGTGGCATGACCACGATCACGATCGCCCATGTGACTTTCTCGATGGCCTATGTCGCGGTCATCGTGCAGTCGCGCCTGGTGCGTCTCGACCCCTCGCTGGAGGAGGCGGCGATGGACCTCGGTGCGCATCCCTGGAAGGTGTTCTTCCTGGTCACACTGCCGCTGATCGCGCCGGCCCTGGCAGCCGGTTGGCTGCTCGCCTTCACCCTGTCGCTGGACGACCTGGTGATCGCCAGCTTCACCTCCGGTCCGGGCGCATCGACCCTGCCGATGGTGGTGTATTCCAGCGTGCGTCTGGGCGTCAGTCCCGAGATCAACGCCCTGGCGACCATCATGGTGCTGTTGGTCACGGTCGGCATCATCGTGGCCGGGGTGTTGATGCAGCGACGTGCGAGGTTAAGCACAAACTGAAACCGATGCACCGGCATAGGGTTTACCCCGATTGCGAGTCGGCCGCGCTGGACTAGTCGTTACCTGGAGCTGCACCGCTGGGTGCCACAGCCACAGGAGTGACCGGCATGAAGACCCAATGTACCGACGTTGTCATCCATCTCGACGAGGAACTGGGCGATGACGACATCCACGAGCTCGAACGTGATCTCAGTTGTGTCCCGGGCGTGGTCAGCGCCTGCGTCAACGACAAGGCGCGTCACCTGATGCTGGTCGACTACGACCCGCAGGACGTCAAGGCGGGCCAGCTGCTGGACGTGGTCCGCCAGCACGGCATTGGGGCCGAACTCATCGGCCTTTGAGCCGTGCGCCCCTGCGCCGGTCGCCGACGGCCGGCGCATGCCCCGCTACGGTGCGTCGCAACAGGTGCAATCGACTGATTTTAGGCGTAAAATCCTCGCCCCTTTGCACTTTTTGAGCACCATGCCGGGCAAGCTTTACATTCGCACCTTCGGTTGCCAGATGAACGAGTACGATTCGCAGAAGATGCACGATGTGCTGCGCGAATCGCACCAGCTGGAGCTGACCGACGATCCGGAGCAGGCCGATGTACTGCTCCTCAACACCTGCTCGATCCGCGAGAAGGCACAGGAGAAGGTGTTCTCGCAGCTCGGCGTGTGGAAGGACTGGAAGCAGGCGCGTCCCGATCTGGTGATCGGGGTCGGCGGTTGCGTGGCCAGCCAGGAGGGCGAGGCGATCCGCGAGCGCGCACCGTATGTCGACCTGGTGTTCGGACCGCAGACCCTGCATCGATTGCCCGAGATGCTGACCCGCGTCCGCGACACGCACAGCCCCAGCGTCGATATCAGTTTTCCCGAGATCGAAAAGTTCGATCGATTGCCCGAGCCGAGGGCCGAAGGGCCGACCGCGTTCGTTTCGATCATGGAAGGCTGCTCGAAGTACTGCACCTTCTGCGTCGTGCCGTATACCCGTGGCGAAGAGATCAGTCGGCCGTTCGATGACGTGCTGGCCGAGGTCGCCCAGCTCGCCGCGCAGGGCGTGCGCGAGGTCAACCTGCTCGGACAGAACGTGAATGCCTACCGTGGCCGTATGCACGACGGCGAGATCGCCGACCTGGCGCTGTTGATCCGCTATGTCGCAGCGATCGATGGTATCGACCGTATCCGCTACACCACCTCGCACCCGGTCGAGTTCTCGGACACGCTGATCGAGGCCTACGCCGACGTTCCTGAACTGGTCAGTCATCTGCACTTGCCAGTGCAGTCCGGATCCGACCGCATCCTGATGGCCATGAAGCGCGGCCACAGCGCGTTCGATTACAAACAGAAGATCCGCCGTCTGCGCGCGATCCGGCCCGACATCAGCATGTCATCGGATTTCATCATCGGCTTTCCCGGCGAAACCGAGCAGGACTTCGAACACACGATGGCATTGATTGACGAGATCGGCTTCGATCATTCGTTCAGTTTCATCTACAGCCGGCGCCCGGGTACGCCGGCCGCCGAGTTGCCCGACGATGTGCCGCTGGCGGTCAAGCAGGAACGCCTGCAGCGCCTGCAGCACACCATCTACGGCAACGCCCAGCGCATCAGCCGGCAGATGGTGGGCACGCTGCAGCGCGTGCTGGTCGACCGGCCGTCGCGCAAGGACCCGAACGAGGTCGCCGGGCGCACCGAGAACAACCGGGTGGTCAATTTCGCTGCGTCGACATCGCTGATCGGGCAGTTCGTCGACGTGCGCATCACCGCGGCCTATCCGAATTCACTGCGCGGCGAGCTGGTGGCGGCGGCGCAGGCAGGGGTGGCAAGCGCCTGATGCGAGCCTGTATTCGAAGTCCCCGTAGGTCGGGCTGCGCCCGACGCCGGCAGGCGCAGCCTGCCCTACGCCAGGGGTTGGGTAGTGCCAGGGCCGGCACCCGCACCTGTAGGTCGGGCTGCGCCCGACATCGGCAGCTTGCGCCCGCCCTGCGCAATACCATGTACTTCCGCCATGTCTGATCATCCCGAGTCACTCGACCTGGTCCTCGAACCGGAAGACAACGAACGCCTGCGCAATGTCTGCGGCCAGCTCGACGAGCACCTGCGCCAGGTCGAGTCGCGGCTCGGCATCGAGATCAACAATCGTGGCAACAGTTTCCGCTTGCTTGGCGAACCCGGTGCGATCGAGGCCGGTGCCGAGGTGCTGCAGGGCCTGTACCGGGCGACCGCGGACGAGACGCTGAGCCCGGCACGGGTGCACCTGTTCCTGCAGGAATCCGGGGTCGAGGCACTGCTCGACAGCGCACCCGAGGTGCCGGAAAGCGTGATCAAGACGCGCCGCGGCCTGGTGCGTCCGCGTGGGCCCAACCAGGCGCAGTACGTGCACAAGGTGCTGACCCACGACATCAATTTCGGGGTCGGTCCGGCCGGTACCGGCAAGACCTACCTGGCCGTCGCCTGTGCCGTCGATGCCCTGGAGCGCGACCAGATCCGGCGCATCCTGCTGGTGCGTCCGGCAGTCGAGGCCGGTGAACGGCTGGGATTCCTGCCTGGTGATCTGAGCCAGAAGATCGACCCTTACCTGCGCCCGCTGTACGACGCCCTGTACGAGATGCTCGGCTTCGAGCGGGTACACAAGCTGATCGAGCGCAACGTGATCGAGGTCGCTCCTTTGGCCTACATGCGTGGTCGCACGCTGAACGAGGCGTTCATCATTCTCGACGAGGCGCAGAACACGACCGTGCCTCAGATGAAGATGTTTTTGACTCGCATGGGCGCCGGCTCCAAAATCGTGGTCTCGGGCGACTCGACGCAGGTCGACTTGCCGCACAACACTCGCAGTGGCCTGTCCGACGCGATCCAGCGTCTGGAGGGCGTGAAAGGCGTGGCGAAGGTCAAGCTGACTGGCGCCGACATCGTGCGGCACGAGCTGGTGCAGCGAATCGTCGACGCGTACGAGCGCGAGACCAACGGCGCCAAGGTGAAGAGGACACAACAAGGCCGCCTCTGATCGGGCGGCGAATACGCTTATGTCCAGTGGCTCATCCCATCGAACTCGCGCCGACCGTGTGGCGTCCATCGGCATGCCGCCCGGTCCTTGGAGCCGCATGCTCCGGCGGTTCACCACCTCCGACGCGCTGCTGCGGCTCACGTTGTGCGTGCTGGCCGCCGTGGCGATGTGGGGCGTGACCACGGCTTGGAAGCCGCCCTTCGCTTTCCGCCGCGGCTTCATCCCGCCGCGCGACATCGTCGCCCGCGTCGAGTTCAGCCGGCCGGATCCCGAACAATACGAGGCGCTCAAGCTGCGGCGCCGCGGCGAGACGATCTGCGTCTACACGCACAACGTGCGGCCGTTGATCGAGCTCCGCGAGGCGCTGACCAACCGGGTGTTCGAGCTGCTCGCGGCGGAGACCTGGATGGACCTGGATCTGTCCGTGTGGGAAGAGTTTCAGCCAGAGGGCAAGCCACGCGACCCGGCTCGAGAGGAGCAGGAGTTTTTCGCCTTGCGCGCCGCCCTGGCGGGTGACATGGAGCTGCGCAAGTTCCAAGAGGCGCTTGTCAATGCGTTCAAACCGTTCGAAACGGACGGCTTGCTCGATTCGCTGCACGCGTTGGAGGACGGGAGCCAGACGGCAATTTTGGTGCACCCAGTGGGCGACGAGGACTTTCTGCATCGGGTCAACGTGGGCCAAGTGCAGGTCGCCGAGGCCCAGGCGGCTCTTGGCAAGCGGCTGGACGAGGCGTTCAAGGAGGCCTACGGCGAGTCGGTGGACAGCTCGTTGTTGGCGACCTACGGACGCACTTGGCTGAATCGGCATCGGCTGCAGACGACGTTGAAGATCAATGAGGATGCGTCGGAGGCGGCGCGCCAGAAGGCGATCGAAAGCATCCCGATGCCCACCAAGGCGTACAAGCCGGGGGACCTGCTGGCTCGGTCCGGCAGCCCCTTGCAGGAGGCGGATCTGGCGCTGTTGCACCTGGAGTATGACGCCGAGGTCGCTCAGCGCAGTTGGGGGCAGATTATCCGTTACACGATCGCCGACTTGGGCATGTTCGGCGCTTTGTATGTGCTTTGCGGCGCCTACTTGCTCTACCACACGCCACAAGTGCTGCGCGACAAGCATCGCTTCACGACTTTGCTGGGGCTGGTGGTGTTGACGGGCGCTTTGTATGTGCTTTGCGGCGCCTACTTGCTCTACCACACGCCAGATCGGAAGAGCGTCGGGTA
>JAGRHE010000101.1 GCA_020445165.1 Gammaproteobacteria bacterium | reverse complement strand
CACGATGCCGGACTGGGCGGCGAACTCGCCGAACGGCACTGAGAATTTCAAGGACTACATACTCGGTACCTACGACGGTGTGGCGAAGACGCCGGAGTGGGCCGCCGGAATCTGCGGGGTGTCGGCCGACGACATCCGTAAGCTCGCCGACATGTATGCACGCACCAAGCCGGCGGCGCTGAAGGCGTCGTGGTCGCCGGGCCGCAACGCCTATGGTGAACAGTACAACCGTATGGCCGCCGCATTGCAGGCAATGACCGGCAACATCGGCAAGCTCGGCGGCTGCGCCGAGGGCGTTGGCAAGGCCTGGCATGCCGAGGCCGTCGCCTATCCGTACGACCAGTATGCCAACATCTGGTTCTCATCGATCAAGTCGGATCGCTGGGCACATTGCGTGCTCAACTATCCGAACGTGCGCCGCGAGGAAATCGGCCTGTGGCCTCGCCAGGATAATCTGGATGGCGTAATCCCGAATATCAAGGGGATCTTCTGGCAGGGGTCGGACTGGTTCAACCAGCTGACCAACATCAACAAGGAGATCGAAGCGATCAACAAAATGGAGCTGGTGGTGTGCATGGACTCGACCATCACGCCGTCTGGCCTCTATGCCGATGTGCTGTTGCCGATCGCGACTCACTTCGAGCGCCATGATGTCGCGCTGCCCTGGTACAAGGGGCACTACTACATTCACCGGCCAAAGGTCATCGAGCCGCTCGGAGAGTCGAAGAGCGACTTCCAGGTATTCACCGAGCTGGCTTACCGTATCGGCGAGAAAACCGGCATCGGTGAGTACTTCGGCAAGACCTACAATCCAAAGGCCGATCGCAGCTACTTCAACAACCCCGACCCGGTCGACGAGGCCTACCTGCGTGAATGGTGGGAAGGCAAGGTGATGCCGCACCAGCATGTCGACATGAGCTGGGACGAGTTCAAGCAACGTGGCATCTACAAGTTCAAGCTCGACCAACCGCATGTCGCATTCCGCGAGCAGATCGAACAGGGCAAGCCGTTCCAGACACCGTCGGGCCGGATCGAGATCCTGTGTACCGAGCTGGCACAGGTCAACGATTGGACGCGCACGCGCTATGGCTATCACATCCCGTCGATTCCGAAATGGATCGAGCCATGGGAATCGTTGAACAGTCCGAAAACGAACAAGTACCCATTCCACCTGATCTCGCCTCATCCACGCTGGCGGACGCACTCGATCTTCAACAACTGCAGCTGGCTGCGTGAGACCTATGAACAGGAGGTCACGGTCAATGCGGCCGATGCACGCAGGCTCGGTATCAAGACCGGCGACACGGTCGAGGTCTGGAACGACCGTGGTCGCGTGGTCGTTCCGGTATACGTCACCGAACGCTGCATGCCGGGTGTTGCGGTCATCCACGAAGGCGCCTGGATCGATCTCGACGACAATGGGGTCGACCGCTCCGGCAACCCTGACATGCTGACACTCGACGAACCGAGTCCGGCCGGCTCGTTCGCCTACAACACCGTGCTGTGCGACATCCGCAAGACCGAGCTCGAACACCGGCCGGGTTGGGACCGCCTGGCGACGGCGCGCTCGCATGTCTTCCGTCGCGATCTCTGAGCAGAGGGTTATGTGATGAAAAAGATCAAGGATCGTGCGGCGCTCAAGGCAGCGATCAAGCGTCGCAAGAAAACTGTCTACACACCGGTGAAGCCCGAGCAGCAGCTGGGCTTCGTCCACAACAACGTTGACTGCATCGGCTGTCGCGCCTGCGAGATCGCCTGTAAGGACAAGAACGGGCTGCCGGCAGGGCCGCGTTTCCGCCGCGTACAGTACGTCGAAGGCGGTACCTACCCGAACGTGTTCGCGTACAAGGTCAATGTCTCGTGCAATCACTGCGCCGAGCCTGCCTGCCTGCCGGCGTGTCCGACCGGGGCGATCTGGAAGCGGGCGGACAATGGTGTCGTCGATATCGATTCCACGCTGTGCATTGGCTGTCGACGCTGCGAGGCGACGTGTCCTTACGGTGCCCCGCAATGGGATCCCGAGGCGCTGGTCGTCAAGAAATGCAACCTGTGTATCGACGAGCTCGAGGCCGGACGCCAGCCCTATTGCGTAATGGCCTGCATGATGCGGGTTCTCGATGTCGGACCGATCGATCTGTTGCGGCTCGGGCAGCATCCTACGAAGGCCATTGCGCCACATGAGCAGCCGGTCGGAGCAGTTAAGAACTTTGCCGATCCCGAGTTGACGCATCCTTCTATCGTTTTCGTTGCACACAGCAAGGGGAGGGTGGACGAATGACACCGATCAAAGCTGCGCCGGCCCGGGAAGGCAATTTCGATGATCAGATTCGCTCCCAGATCGTCGCCGACCTGCTGTTGTTGGCGGAACTGCACGGGCGGGCATTGCGCCGTGACGCGCTCGTTACCTTGTGGTCGCGTTGTTACGATGGGTTGCTTGCATTGACACCTCGCTCTGTCCGCCTGAAGGGCCTGTTGGGAGGTTTCTGTCAGTGTCTGACCGAGATCCCCACCTATGTCGATCGGCATACCGATGCGCTGTTGTCTGCCGATTTTCGCCGCTTGTACCACGATGACCGTTGCTCTCGTGCCGAGTCGGAGACGGGGCATGGTGCTCATGCCGGTGTGGTCCGGGTTCTCGATCGAAAGGTTCTGTACGGGTGGGGGCGGCGCAATGGTCAGACCGTTGCGGATTGGGAAAGCGAAGCGGACGGCAGCCTGTCGATGCAGCTTCGTCAGCTTGCCTGCATGGTGGCGACGGACGGCATCGCTCTGCCCGCTCCGGATCTCTCTGTACAGCTCGGTGGGCGCCTGCTTGGTTCGGTCGACAGATTCGCGGAAAGAGCAATGAGCTGTGCCGAAACCCGCCTGTATCGCTCGCTGGCGACGCTGACGTCCGGTTATGCACATGAGGTCAATGACCTCTTGAAACAACATGGCGCGCTTCACTGTGCAGCGAACGACTTATCGCATACCGAAGTGCCGATCCCGTTCGTAACCGCCCGGTGCGGTCCAGCCGGACAGTCAACACTGACTTGAAGACTGCCGGGCGTCACCTTCACACCATTGCAACTGAGGAGCAGCCAATATGATCCGATCGATTCACGCATTCGTCGCAGTAAGCGCCTTGTTGCTGACAGCAACTTCGACGGCCGACCAGGCCATCGCCCAGGCCAACGGTTGCACCGCCTGTCACCAGGTCGATGTCAAGCTGGTTGGCCCCGCGTACAAGGAGGTTGCTGCCAGGTATCGCGGTGAGGCGGGCGCCAGGGAGATGCTGATCGACAAGGTGCGTAAAGGTGGTATGGGCGTGTGGGGCCAGATTCCGATGCCACCCAACTCAACCATCAGCGACGCCGACCTGGCAGCGGTGATCGACTGGGTTCTGGCGAACGGACAATGACGAATCGTTACGAGACTCGCCTGGAGGCAGGGAGATGAGCAACCCCCTTGACGCATTCGGATCCAGCGTGGCGCTGGACCTGATGATGCTGGCGCGATTACATGACCGGGAGCTCGACGCGTCGATGGTTGCGGCGCTCAAGTCGAGCGGATTTTCCGATGGTCTGGCTTTTCGCCTGGAATCGACGAAGGGAATCGAGGCATTGGCGCTGACGGTTGCGGCCATCGATTCCATGACCGATGAGCCGGAAGTGCTCGATGGCTTGGCGGTGGACTTCGCGGCAATCTACCTGACCCACGGACTTGGCGCGTCACCCTGCGAGTCGGTCTGGTTGGACGAGGACGGGTTGGTCATGCAACAGCCGATGTTCAGCGTCCGAGAGAGCTATGCGCGCGCCGGATTCGGTGTTCCGGATTGGCGGCTCCGGCCCGACGATCACCTGGTGTTTCAGCTGCAGTTCGTCGCGAATTTGTTGGAGCAGAAGCATGTTGCTGCATTTGCTGAAGCTGCACGGTTTCTTGATGACCACAGTCTGCGCTGGCTGCCGGATTTCGCCGACAGGGTCGCACAGCGCGCGGCAACGCCATTCTATGCCGGCCTGGCGATGCTGACGGCGGTTTATGTGGACGAATTGCGCGACGTGTTGGCGCGGGTGCTGGATCAGCCACGCCCGACGCCCGAGCAGGTGGAAGCGCGTACGCGCCAAGTCGAAGAGGTGGCGCTGCCGATGCCCAATGCCTATGTGCCGGGCAGTTCGCCGTCCTGGTGAGAACAGCGGTGTCGTGGACGACGGTCCCTGACGTTCGGCGCCTGCTCCCGTTGGCCCTGAATATACTGCCGTGGCGTGGTCGTCTGCCTGGAGCAGTCAATGCGACTGCGTGACCTGATCACAGATGCGGTGGCACCGGTCCCGCACGTTGCCCCGGAACGTTGCGTGCATACCCATGCAGAGGTGGCGTCGTGTGATCGTTGCGTGGACTGTTGTCCGCTCGATGCCTGGGTCCTCGAAGATGATGCGCTGTACATCGACAGCGCGCGCTGCGATGGCTGCGGTCTGTGTGCCGCTCACTGTCCGGAAGGCGCGTTGGTGCAGGCTGAGGCAGTGTTGCCCAGGGAGATCACAGCGCGTGTTTCGGCGGCCTGCGTGCGGGCTGGTTGCGGTGAAGGCCCAGCCCGCATTCCCTGCGTCAACGCGATTGGCTTCTCACAGATCGCAACATTATACCGGGCGGGTGTGACACAGCTGTCGATTGCCGTCGGCGACTGCCGGCACTGTACCCGGGTTGATGGCGATGCTTTCCGTTTGCGCGTCAATCTGTTCAATCGGGTGCTGCATGACCGTGGCCTGCCTGAGCTGCAGGTGCATCTGCATGCTGCTGGCGAGCCAGCCTCTATCGAGGCTGACGCAACAGCGTTGGTGCAAGGTGCGCAGCTCAGTCGGCGTGGGTTCTTCAGAAGACTGGCCGGGGCAATGGTGGAGCCGATCCCGGTGGGTGGTGAGCAGGAATGGCAACCGCCGGGCGTGGAATTGCCGACATTCGGAATCGGGGATGTCGCGCTGTTTGTTCCGAGTATCGACGTTGTCCGCTGTAACGGATGCGATGCCTGTGTCCGGGTCTGTCCCCATGGCGCGCTGCTGTTCACGACCGAGCCCGATGGCTACCGGATCGATTCGAACAGCTGCACCGGCTGTGGTTTATGCGACGATATCTGTGACCAGGATGCGGTGACTGTCGCGACCGGTGCCACCGTCGAGCAAGCATGGGTCCCGCTGCACAAATACCGCTGTGCGCAATGTGGGGCGGTCTTCCACACCACGTCGGCGCAGCCCTCCGCGCGACCGACGTGCCGGATCTGTCACCGTGTGGACCACCAACGTAAGCTGTTCCAAATCATCGCCTCGCCTTAAGGCAAGTTTTCCGCCGCCTGGCAATCACCGACCCTTGGATTTCGATCGCGGTCTGCACGGCGTGCCGACAGCATTCGGCCGTATGGCCCCGGACCGCACGGGTGCGCTGTGTCCTGGTCGGATTTCCCCAAAGCCAGCTGATTGCCCGGTTCGGGAACTGGTTGCACAACCAGTTGTCTGACCTTATGAGCAAAAAACCTGGACAGAAAATCGAAACAATTTGCGAACAGGCTTGCGTTAACCGAAGATTACCGCTAGAAAGTAAGACACAAACTAGACAAGCGAAGCGAAAGCTGTCCAAAATCCGTACGCCGTGTCGAACCAGGAGAATACGAATGAGACTCTCGACGAAAAGCCGATATGCCATCACTGCCATGCTCGACCTGACCCTGAACGGCACCAAGGGGCCGGTCACGCTGGCCGATATCTCGGAAAACCAGAATATTTCGCTGTCCTACCTCGAGCAGCTCTTCGCCGGCCTGCGTGCCAAGGGCCTGGTGCGGGGAGTGCGCGGCCCTGGAGGCGGTTACTACCTGGGTCGCGACGCGGCCGACATCACGATCGCCGATGTGATCTGTGCCGTGGACGACTGGGTGGAGTATTCGCGTCGGCATGCGCCCCACGGCAGTAGCGACATACAGCACGGCGGCACCCGCGGTCTGTGGGAGGATCTGAGCAACCAGATCTTCGAATTCGTCGATCGCATCACCTTGCAGGATGTCGTTGAGCGCGGAGCCATGGTTGCTGCCACGCCCACCGCAGCTGCCAAGGCAGTATCGGTCGGTAGCCTGAGCGGCCGCGCGGCATGATGTCGTACTGACTGGCGCCTCCCGGTCTCGATGTCGAGTCCATGCCCGGGAGGCGACGGTCGGGAGGCAGTCGTCAGGCAGCCTTCTTTGTCCAAGCGGCGACTCCTCCCCCGATCATCGGTTGCGTGACACGCCGAAACCACTCGCTTGCGCCTAAACAGGACTGTCATGCCGGGATTTTCTGCAAACAACGTTGAAACTGCGTGCGTCAGGTCAAATCACGTGCCCCGTCTGCTGCGCTAGACTATTCTTGAATCAGTTTAAGCACTGCAAGTTGTTTGCAGTAATCGATCGCAAGGAGGTCGAAATGAAGAGTCGTGTCGCACACGTTGCACTGTTCCTGCTCCTGGCAGGTGGCGGCACCCAGGCCTTTGCCGAGGGTTACTGGACCAGTACCGCCGGAGAGATCTGGCGCAACAATTTCGGGGAATGCTGGCATACCCATTTCTGGTCCAGCGACATGGCCGTCGTGGGCTGCGATGGCAAGACTGCCGAAGCCGCACCGGCACCTGCACCCGAGCCCACTCCAGTCGCCGCGGCACCCGCGATGACCACGGCCGACGCAACGGTGAACTTCGGCTTCGACAAGGCTGACCTCGATGCGGATGCGATGGCGGCGATCGACACGTTGGTCCGTAGTGCCCAGTCGCAGGGTGCGATCAAGGGCGCTCGTCTGACCGGACATGCCGACCGTATCGGTACCGAGGGCTACAACCAGGATCTGTCATTGCGTCGTGCCAGCGCGGTCAGTGACTACCTGACACGCAGTGCCGGAGTCGATGCCCAGGCGATCGAGATCGGCGGTCGTGGAGAGTCGGAGCCCCTGGTCGCTTGTGACGGCGAACGTGGTGCAGCAGCGATCCGCTGCCTGGCACCCAACCGTCGCGTCGAGGTGATCCTCGACCTGATGGGGCGCTGACCGCCAGCGTGGTCTGACGGCCCCGGTTCGTCCGCGGGGTCGTGAAGCACGGCCCGGCGCATTCGTGCGCCGGGCCGTTCGTTTGTCTGCCCGGTTGGACGGGTTTCCCGCAAAACGGCGTTACACTGCATGCCCTGCCATGGAGTTTGCGAACAGGCACGCGAGTGAGCGAAATCTTTGTGACCCGGCTGCCGTACTGGGCCGACTGTCGCGGCTACTACGCACAGCTGCGCGATCTTCCATGGCCGGTCTGGCTCGACAGCGGTTTCCCGCAGTCCGGCGGTGGGCGCTACGATATCCTTGCCGCGGACCCGTACACGACCCTGGTACAGGAAGCGGGCAGGACCGCGATCACGCGCGCCGATGGCACCGTCGAACACAGCAGCGAAGGCCTGTTCGGGTGTTTGCGCGCTGAACTGGGTGAGCATTCGCTGCCTGTCGCCGACCTGCCTTTCTGCGGCGGCGCTGTCGGCTACCTCGGCTATGACCTCGCGCGCGACCTCGGCATGCTGCCACCGCGTGCAGGTCCTGCCGCATGGCCGACGGCGGCAATCGGCATCTACGATTGGGCGCTGATCGTCGATCACGCGCGCCAGCGCAGCTACTTCGTCCGCCAGGGTCGCGATCCGCGCCACGACGTCACATGGCAATCCGCGTTGCGCCGACTGCTCGGCCACGTTGGGCTGCCTGCACTGCCGGAACCGGTCATCGGCGAGGTATTCGAGGCCGGGCTGGGTGAGCGTGACTATGCGCATGGATTTGCCAGCATCCAGCGCTACATCCGTGACGGAGACTGTTACCAGGTCAACTTTGCACAGTGTTTCAGGGCGCGGGTCGGGGTCGATGCCTGGCATCTCTATCAACGCATGCGCCATGAGAATCCGGCACCGTACGCGGCTTTGCTCGAATACCCGTTCGGGCAGGTTCTGAGTGCGTCGCCGGAGCAGTTCCTGCGCCTGTCACGCGGGCAGGTGCAGACGCGTCCGATCAAGGGCACGCGGCCGCGCGGCGAGGGTGCGGAGCAGGACATGGCCCTGCGCACTGAACTTCTGAGCAGTGCCAAGGACCGCGCCGAAAACGTGATGATCGTCGACCTGTTGCGCAATGACCTGGGGCGGGTATGTCGGCCAGGGTCGATCGTGGTACCGCGCCTGTTCGAGATCGAATCGTTCGCCACCGTGCATCATCTGGTCAGCACCGTGACCGGGCAGCTGGCCGATGGTCGCGACGCGCTCGATCTCGTCGAAGCCTGTTTTCCGGGCGGATCGATCACCGGTGCGCCGAAGCTTCGTGCCATGCAGATCATCGACGAACTGGAGCCGGTGCGACGTGAGGTCTACTGCGGCAACGTGTTTCGCCTGGGATTCGATGGCGACCTCGACAGCAACATCACCATCCGTACTGCACTGCTGCGCGATGGCGAACTGTCGTACTGGGCGGGAGGCGGTATCGTGGCCGATTCCGAATGCGCCGCCGAGTATCAGGAATCGCTGGACAAGGCCGCTTCGTTTCTGCGTCTGTTGGGAAGTTCATGACAGCGCCACGGCTGCGGCCAATGTTGCGGGAACGCCCGCCTGGATGTGTGGGTCAGCGGTTTGCGGCCTTCCAGCGTTCGAAGAAGAAATTGGTCGCGTCGACGAAACCCTCGACGCTGCCGCAGTCGAAGCGGCGACCCTTGAAGCGGTAGGCCAGCACCATGTTGTTGATCGCCTGGGTCTGCAGGGCGTCGGTGATCTGGATCTCGCCGTTGCGTCCGGGGGGCGTATTGCGGATCACGTCAAAGATGTCCGGCGTCAGGATGTAGCGTCCGATGATCGCGAGGTTCGACGGGGCGTCTTCCGGGGACGGCTTCTCGACCATGTTGGAGACCACATAGACGCCGTCCTCGAGCTCGGAGCCGGCGATGACCCCGTACTTGTGGACCTCGTCCATCGGCACCTCCTCGATCGCGACCACGCTACAGCGGTACTTGGCGTAGATGCGTGCCATCTGCGCCAATACCCCGATCCCGTCGCCGACGCACAGGTCATCGGCGAGGATGACGCCGAACGGCTCGCGCCCGATCAGGGTCTCGCCGGTCAGGATCGCGTGCCCGAGGCCCTTCATCTCGGTCTGGCGCGTGTACGAAAAGGTACAGTCGTTGATGATGCGGCGGATGTCGGTCAGGTACTTCTCCTTCGAGGTCCCGCTGATCTGGTGCTCGAGCTCGTAGCTGACGTCGAAATGGTCTTCGAGGGCGCGCTTGCCGCGGCCGGTGACGATGCCGATGTTGTTCATGCCGGCCTCCATGGCCTCCTCGACGCCGTACTGGATCAGCGGCTTGCTGACGATCGGCAGCATCTCCTTGGGCATCGCCTTGGTGGCAGGTAGGAATCGCGTACCGTAGCCGGCCGCGGGGAACAAACACTTCTTGATCATGGGCATGGGTCCGTCTTCTTCAGGTTACGTGCGCAACAGTCCGGTTGGGCGTTGCTGGGTGTCAATGATGCCGTGTTCGAGCAGCCAATGCCGTGCATCGTCGGCATCCTGTTCGAACCAGCGCCGCGCCGATCCGAGGCGGAAGCTGTAGCCCCAGGCGTCCA
>JAGRHE010000100.1 GCA_020445165.1 Gammaproteobacteria bacterium | reverse complement strand
CCATCATCGCCACCGCCCTGGTCGAGACCGGCTCGCGCATGGACGACGTGATCTACGAGGAATTCAAGGGCACCGGCAACATGGAGGTGCACCTGGACCGCCGTATCGCCGAAAAGCGCATCTTCCCGGCGATCAACATCAACCGTTCCGGCACGCGCCGCGAGGAATTGCTGATGCCTGAGAAGGAACTGCAGAAGATGTGGATCCTGCGCAAGATCCTGCACCCGATGGACGAGCTGGCCGCGATGGAGTTCCTGTTCGACAAGCTCAAGTCGACCAAGACCAACCAGGAATTCTTCGACGCGATGAAGTCGAAGGCCTGATTGGGCCGTCTGTGCCAGATTCCTTTGGGACGCGGAGTGCACGGAGGAGCGCAGAGTTCGCAGAGGATGTGAAGGTGCCGCCCAAGCGGCCTATAGCGGATCCCGGGAGTTGCTCTGCTTGCAGGTGCTTGCCACAGCGAGTTAGAAGCGCGGCTGCGCAACAGAGTGAAACTCTGTGTCCTCTGCGCTCCTCCGCGATCTCTGCGTCCCAAAGCCTTCCATGTCCCGCCTGACGACGGCGATGATCCTCGCCGCCGGGCGCGGCGAGCGCATGCGGCCGCTGACCGATCACACGCCCAAGCCCCTGTTGCCGCTGGCCGGCAGGCCGCTGATCGCGTGGCAGATCGAGCGCCTGGTCGCGGCGGGCATCACGGACCTGGTCATCAACCACGCCCACCTCGGTCAGATGATCGAGGATGCACTCGGCGATGGCGCGAAGTTCGGCGCGCATATCCGCTATTCGGCCGAGGGCGAGGGTCGGGCGCTGGAGACAGGTGGCGGTGTTTTTCGCGCGCTGCCCTTGGTGGGCAGCGATCCCTTCCTGGTGGTCAATGGCGATATCTGGCACGACATCGACCTGGCGCGCCTGTGCCTCGCCGACGACGATCTCGCCCAGCTGGTCATGGTCGACAACCCGGCACAGCACCCGAAAGGCGATTTCAGGCTCAGCAACGGTCGCCTGGATTGGCACGGTGAGCCGCGCCTCACCTTCAGCGGTGTGGGGATCTATCGGCCGGCCCTGTTCGCCGACTGCAAGCCGGGTGCATTTCCGCTGGCGCCGCTGTTGCGCGCGGCGATGGATGCAGGGCGTGTGAGCGGGGTGTGGCACCGCGGCCAATGGGTCGATGTCGGCACTCCGCAGCGTTTGACCGAACTCGAACATGCACTGCGCCAATCAGGCTAATCTCTGCATTCATGGGCCAGGAGATATCCGACAGCGAGTTCGACCAGGCGGCGTTCAGCGAATTCCGTCGACGGGTCGATGATGAAACCCGGTTGCTGGCCGACTGGTTGCAGCAGGGTCGCCTGGTGTCTTCGCGGCGTCGTTTCGGATTCGAGATCGAGGGCTGGCTGATCGATGCCGACGGCCGGCCCGCGGCGCGCAACCGGGACTTCCTCGATGCGGTCGCTGATCCACTGGTCGTACCGGAACTGTCGCGCTTCAACTTCGAGATCAACTCCGAGCCTGCCTACCTGGCTGCCGGGGCGCTGGACGATATGCATGCGGCCCTGCACCGGCGTTGGCAGCACTGCCGCGCTGCTGCGCAGCGGATCGGCGTGCGGCCACTGCTGGTCGGTATCCTGCCGACGGTTCGCAGCAGCGACCTGACGCTGGCCAGCATGTCGCCCTTGCAGCGCTACCGGGCGATCAACGACCAGGTGTTCCGGCTGCGCGACGGGAAACCGATCGAACTCGACATCCACGGTGTCGAGCACCTGCATCACCTGCACCACGACGTGATGCTAGAGGCCGGCACCACGTCGTTGCAGATCCATGTACAGGTCGATGCCGCCGAGGCGGCGCGCGCATTCAATGTCTGCAAGATGCTGTCGGCGATCACGGTCGGTGTCGGCGCGAATTCGCCATTCCTGTTCGGCCGGCAGCTGTGGCAGGAGACGCGCATCGCGCTGTTCGAGCAGGCCGTTGCGGTCGGTGGCAGCGATTACAGCAAGCGGGTCACGTTCGGCGTACGTTACGCCGAAAGCAGCATTCTCGAATGCTTCGAAGCCAACCGCACGCGTTACCCCGTCATTCTGCCCGATCTGATGGACGAACCCCGCGAACGCCTGGCGCACCTGCGCCTGCATAATGGTACCGTGTGGCGCTGGAACCGGCCGCTGATAGGGTTCGATGAACACGGTGAGCCGCATGTGCGGATCGAGCATCGCGTGGTCGCCGCCGGCCCCACGCCACATGATGCGATCGCCAACACGGCACTTTTCCTCGGCCTGTTCGAGGCATTGATGCGGTCCGATCGCACGCTCGAACAGGACCTGCCGTTCGAACGTGCGCGAGAGAATTTCTACGCCGCCGCGCGTCATGGGCTGGACGCAGAGATTGCCTGGATGGACGATGCCCCGGCGCCATTGCACACGCTGCTCGGCGACCGCCTGATCGACCAGGCGGCACAGGGCCTGGCCGCTGCCGGGCTGGCGCAGCGCGAGATCGATGACTGGCTCGGTATCGTGCGTGCCCGGGTCGAGCAGCGTCTGACCGGCGCTGACTGGCAGGTCGCATGGATTGCACGTCATGGACGCGATTTCGCAGCCTTGGTCGAAGCATACTGCGCCAGCCAGGTGCAGGACCGGCCGGTACACGAGTGGAGTCTGAATTGAGTGAGTTGTTGAACGAGCGCAGCGATTTCCCTTTATCGCTGCTCGATATCGAGGCGGACGGCCTGCATGCCGTACTCGGCGGTCCGACCCTGTTCCACATCGACGGGCGACGCGAACCGGCGCTGTTCGTCTCGGTGTTGATGCATGGCAACGAGACCACGGGTTGGGACGCGATCCGGCGTGTGTTGCGCAAGTACATGGGCACCGATGGCTTCGATCTGCCGCGCTCGCTGAGCCTGTTCGTCGGCAACACCGCGGCGGCCCAGGCCGGTGTGCGCCACCTCGACGACCAGCCGGATTTCAACCGGGTATGGCCGGGCAGCGAGACCAGTGGAACCACAGCCCATGAATTGATGCGCAAGGTCATGGATACGATGGCCGACCGTGAATTGTTCGCCTCGATCGACGTGCACAACAACACCGGGCTCAATCCGCACTATGCCTGCGTTAACGTACTTGAGCATTCGTCGCTGCACCTTGCCGCCCTGTTCGGCCGTACCGTGGTGTACTTCGTGCGACCGCGAGGCGTTGCTTCGATGGCGATGGCGGCGCTCGGTCCGTCGGTGACGCTCGAGTGCGGCAAGGTCGGGCATGCGCATGGCGTCGATCATGCAGCCGATTACCTCGACGCCTGCCTGCACCTGGCAGAGATCCCGAATCACCCGGTCGCGCGCCACGATGTCGATCTTTATCACACGGTGGCGATCGTCCGGGTCCCTGCCGGACAGGCATTTGGCTTCGGTGACGATGCGGCACCGGTAAATTTTCCGCGCAACCTCGATGTCATGAATTTCCGTGAGCTGCCGGTGGGGACCCTGTTCGCCGAATTGGGTAATGGCTCGACGATTCCCCTGGATGTGCGCGACGAAGAAGACCGCCTGGTCAGCGACCGGTTTTTCGCAGTCGAAGATGACAGGCTGGTCACCCGGGTGCCGGTCATGCCGTCAATGTTGACACGTGATCCGCTGGTGATTCGCCAGGATTGCCTGTGCTACCTGATGGAGCGCTACGACGAACACCTTGCCGACGCCGGCTGAACAGGCGTCGGCAACGCACCCTGCCGCACGGCATGCACGACGGAACAGACGTGGAAAGGAAAGACACACCGATCATCATCGACGTCGAGGCCTCCGGCTTCGGCCGGGGCAGCTACCCGATCGAAATCGGCATCGTGCTCGCCGATGCGTCGCGCCACTGTTTTCTGATCGCGCCAGCGCGGCGCTGGACCCACTGGGATCCGGATGCCGAACAGGTCCACGGCATATCGCGCGAACTGCTGGTCCGCCACGGTCGCTCGGTACAGGACGTTGCCTGGCGCCTCAACCAGTTGCTGCGTAACCGCACCGCGTACAGTGACGCCTGGGCTTTCGACATGTCCTGGGTCGGCAAGCTGTTTGACGCGGCCGGGATCGAGCAGACCTTTCGCATCGCCGATATCGCCGACCTGATCGATGCCGGACAGCTCGAACGCTGGCAGGCGACCAAGGATGCAGTGACCGAGTCGCTCGGCCTGCAGCGTCACCGGGCCAGCGGGGATGCGCGCATCCTGCAGGAGACCTGGCGCACGTTTCGCTCGCAGGTGGCAGCGACGTCCTGACCGGTCGCGGGTTGGTCACCGGTTGCGCTGCGGCTGTCAGGCGTCAGGGAACCTGCTGGGCGGCCCGGTCGGCGCTGGTCAACGGGATCAGGCCATGGTCGATCAGCAGGCCCTCGTTGCCGGAGACCTGGCTCGACATGAGTACTTCGACGAATGTGTTCAGTCCCGGCAATTGCCGTTCGTGCTGCGGTTTCAGGTACACGAACAGCGGCCGGCTGAGCGGGTAGACGCCGGACTCGATCAACTCGAACTCCGGGGCGACACCGTCGATGTTCGCTGCCCGCAGGCGGTCGCGATTGCGGTCAAGAAAGTTGTAGCCGAGGATGCCAAGCGCCTGCGGATCGGCCAGCAGCTTGCGTACCATGCGCGCATCGTTTTCGCCCGCGTTGATGAATGCCCCGTCTTCACGCAAGGCATGGCAGTGCTGCAGGAATTCATCCGGTTCGCTGTCCCTGAGCGCACGCATGGAAGGATCGGCCAGGCAGCCGTCTTCGATCAGGCGTTCGACCAGGATATCGCGCGTGCCGGAGGTCGGTGGTGGCCCGAGCACCCGGATCGGCTGCTCGGGCAGGTCCGGATCCACCTCGCGCCAACTGTTGTAGGGATTCGGTCGAAGCCTGCCTTCTGCATCCGGCAACTCGCGCGCCAGCGCCCGGTAGATGTCGATTTTTTCCAGGTTGAATGACGTGGCTGCCTTGGCACTGGCGACCACGATGCCGTCGTAACCGATCTTGATTTCGCGCACGTCGTTGACGCCGTTGCGGGCGCAGCTGTCGCGTTCACTGTCCTTCATACGCCGTGACGCCATCACGATATCCGGGGTGGCCAGACCGATGCCGCTGCAGAACAGCTTGATGCCACCACCGGTCCCGGTCGACTCGACCACCGGTGCGATCTGCCCCGGGATGCGTCCGAAGTGTTCGGCAACGGCACTGATGATCGGGTAGGTAGTGGATGAGCCGACCACCAGTACGTGCTGGCGCACGGGCAGTTCAGCCGCGGTTGCCGGCGATCCACCGGCGAAACCCAGCAAGGCGGCCAGCAATGTCGCGGTAGCGGTTTTCGTCACGGGAGCATGATACCGCGGATCGTGAAGTACAGGATGGCCGCCAGCAGGCCCGATACCGGTACCGTGATCAGCCATGCAGCGACGATGCGCATCAGGGCCGAACGCTTGACCAGCTCGGTCTTGTACACACGCTTGAGCCCCTTGCGTTCTTTCTTGCTCAGGTCGGCGCGCGCCGAGTGCTCCTTGAGTTGCTGCAGCATCTGGCCCTTCTTCACCACCGATGCCTTGCGGAACTCCAGCAGGAACGATTCGACCTCGGCCTCGTCCTTGCCCTGGTGGTGCGCCTTGATCTCATCGACCATCTTCGAGTAGCTGGCCTTGAGGAACTCGCGCAGAAAACCGACGCCGAACACCGCGCCGACCGCGATGTGGGTCGACGAGACGGGCAGGCCGAGCTGGGTGGCGACAATCACGGTGATGGCCGCCGCCATGGCGATGCTGAACGCGCGCATCTGGTCCAGCTCGGTGATCTCGCTGCCGACGGTGCGGATCAGCTTGGGGCCGTACAAGGCCAGGCCGATCGCGATACCGAGCGCGCCGACCATCATCACCCACAAGGGGATCGACGCCTTGGCCGCGATACCACCGTGCAGGATGGCGTCGTTGATCGCCGCCAGTGGGCCGACCGCGTTGGCCACGTCGTTGGCGCCGTGGGCGAAGCTGAGCATCGCTGCGGCGAAGATCAGAGGGATCGTGAACAGCCGGTTGACGCCGGCCTTGTCGCTCTGCTGGCGCTCGGCGGCGCTGACGATCAGCGGCCGCACCACGAAATAGATCAGTGCAGCCACCACCAGGCCAAGCAGGGCGGCGGTCACGAAGTCGACCTTCCACAGGCGCTTGAGGCCTTTGAGCAGGATGTAGGTGGAAAACGCCCAGGCCATCACGGCGACCAGGATCGGCACCATCTTCTGTGCCGCCTGCTTCATGTTCTCCTGGTAGGTGATGGTGCGCTTGATGATGTACAGGAACCCGGCCGCGATAGCGCCACCGAGCACCGGCGAGATCACCCAGCTGGCCGCGATCTGACTCATCTTTCCCCAGTCGGCGATGCCCATTCCGCCGGCGGCGATGCCGGCGCCCAGCACCCCGCCGACGATCGAATGCGTGGTCGAGACCGGCGCGCCCAGGGCGGTCGCCAGGTTGAGCCACAATGCGCCGGCGAGCAGGGCCGCCATCATCAACCAGACGAAGGCGTCGGAATTGGCCAGCATCTGTGGATCGATGATGCCCTTCTTGATCGTGCTGACCACGTCGCCGCCGGCGATCAGGGCGCCGCTGGCCTCGAACACCGCAGCGATGGCGATTGCGCCGGCCAACGTCAGTGCCTTCGACCCGACCGCCGGACCGACGTTGTTGGCGACGTCGTTGGCGCCGATGTTCATCGCCATGTAGCCACCGATCATAGCGGCGGCAATCAGCATGTAGTTATGCGGCACCTCGCCGATGCTCATGCCGGCGACCAGCATGATGCCGATGATGAAGAACAGCGCGACGCCGAAGCGGAACATTTCCGGACGACCGAAACGCGTTGCGTGTTCGATCTGCGAGAGGTTCTGCAGCTCCATGGGCGATTACCTTGCGATGGCGAGAGATGATCATGAAATTGTCACATTTCTGTCATCTAAATGCGCGTCGCGCACTTGACTGTCGTCAAACGCTGGAGCGGCTGGATCTCAATCGGCGTAGTCGGCGCGCATGCTGTTTTTCAGCGTGTCGTAGCCCTTGTGGTGCCAGATCCGGCTCTGTCGGTACGGGCTCTGACCGGCCTGCCACAGCTCGGCATCTTTCAGGATTGCGCAGGCACTTTGCTGGTGCGCCCTATTGCGCTCGGGGTCGGTAACGAAGTCGCTGCCGCCGAAGCAGCAGGTCTCGTACAGGTGGGTGAGATCGGGATGGGTCGCGCTGTGCTCGTGCCCGAGCCAGTGCACCACCTCGTGGAACAGCAGTGCCGAGCGATTCCGGTAGCGATGCAGTCCCGGCAGACGCAGCGCCTGGGCGTTGCGATGACGGTAGATCTGATCGTCGCCCAGACGGTAGAAGTTGCGGTAGGTGCGGTCGTCCAGGTGTCGGCTCAGCAGTCCGCCCATGCGGTGGGTGTCGATCACGACGGCCGGATGGTCGACCCGGCTGAGCTGTTCGTACAAAGGGTCCCCGAGCGAGGTGCCGCCAGGTCCGGTCGCGACCGCGGTCGCGAACATGGCGTCATTTACGCACTGGAAGGTCTTGCGTTGTGGTGATTCAAACAGTTCGAGCAGGCGCTGCGCCTGCCGTGCGTGGTAGGGATGCAGTGTGCCGATCGGGCCGTCGCCGGCGAGACAGGCCA
The DNA here is from genome assembly GCA_020445165.1 of Gammaproteobacteria bacterium. The sequence continues at coordinate 2,152 of JAGRHE010000100.1, read as the reverse complement.
GGCCGGTCGCGAGGCCGTCGGCCAGGTCGTCCAGCAACTGCCGGCGCGCCTCGCCTGCCGGTTGGCGGCGTCCGTACGGGTACTTTTCGCATTGCTCGACGACGATCTGAAGTGACGACTCGCTGTCCGCATCGGTTCCCGCCAGATCACGGACTGTCTGCACCAGTTGCCCGGTTCGCAGGGCGAACGTCTGGTCCGCTCCACCCGTGCCGGTGAGCGCCAGGCAGCCGCCTAGCAGCATGCAGCTGGTCCAACTTGACCGCGAACGTCGCGGCATGGCCACCCCTTGTCTACCTGATCACCACTCCTGTAGCGGCGCGATCCCGTTCCCGGTTGAATCTACAACACCAAGTGTAGACCATGTGTGGATATTGTATATACATTGTAACGCGGGAACGGGATTCCCGAGCGGGATCAGTCAGCTTTGAGTGTGCGCCCGTGCGGGGCGTTCAGCGAATCAGGCCGTACCAGACCAGGCCGGCCATCTCGTGCAACACGTAATAACTGCGGGTGAAGCTGGATGCGCTGGGCAGCCAGTCGCGCCAGTGGGCCGGCGGACGCATCTCGGGTGGCGCGTGTTCGAATGAGAAAGGCGCCGGGACGGCATCGATGCCGGCGGCCCGGGCGCTGAGCAGGGCGCGCGGCATGTGGAAGGCATGGGTGACCAGCAACACCCTTTCGATTCCCTGCTCTTCCAGCACCGCTGCGCCGTTCTGTGCGTTTTCCCAGGTGTCGCGGCTGGTGTTGTCGATTGCCAGCGGTTTCACGCCGGCCTGCTCCTGCAGCCAGCGTGCAGCCAACTCGGCCAGCGGTTGTGTCTCGCTCTTCAGACTGCCACCGCTGATCACGATCGGCAGCCCGGTCTTGCGATGCAGGGACAGTGCATAGTCGATGCGTTCGAGACTCATCGCCGACAATCGTTCGGCGCCACCCAGTTCCGGGTTGTAGCGCTTGATACCGGCCATCAGCACCCAGATGGCATCGGCACGACTGGTCTTGAGCTGGGTTGGCGTCAGGGCCGGAATCGTCTCCAGTTGCGCGGCCAGCCAATTGACCACGGCCGTCGTTGACAGCAGGTAGAAGGAGACGATGCCGAGCAGAACCAGGAAACGCCCGAAGAAGCGCCGTCCCAGCAGCCAGCCGGTCAGCAATACCAACAGAATGGCGCCCGGCGGCAGCAGCGCCGCCTTGATCACCTCGCGCGTGGCAACGTCTAAGTCCACGAAGGATCCGCTTGAGCGCTATCGGCCAAAACCGGGTTGGCCTGCAGGTCGGCATGGTAGGAAGAGCGCACCATGGGACCGCTGGCGACGCTGGAAAAGCCCATCTTCTCCCCGATTACGCGCAGCTGGTCGAATTCGTCCGGCGTCACGAAGCGGTCGACCGGCAGGTGATCGCGGCTGGGTTGCAGGTACTGTCCAAGGGTCAGCATGTTGCAGCCGTGCGCGCGCAGATCGTGCATCACCTGCTCGGTTTCCTCCCGCGTCTCACCCAGGCCGAGCATGATGCCGGACTTGGTCGGTACTCCGGGGTGGGCGGTCTTGAAGCGCTGCAGCAGGTCGAGCGACCACTGGTAGTCGGCGCCGGGGCGTGCCTTTCGATACAGCCGCGGCACGGTTTCCAGGTTGTGGTTGAACACGTCCGGTGGTGCCGCGGCGAGTTGTTCTAGTGCAATCTCCATGCGACCGCGGAAATCCGGCACCAGTACCTCGATTGTTGTCTGCGGGGTCTGCGCTCGGACTGCCGCGATGCAGGCGGCGAAGTGCGCGGCGCCACCGTCGCGCAGGTCGTCGCGGTCGACCGAGGTGATGACCACGTACTTGAGTGCCATCTCGGCGATAGCGGTCGCCAGTTGGCCTGGTTCGTCCACGTCCAGCGGCTGCGGTTTGCCGTGCGCGACGTCGCAGAACGGACAGCGCCGGGTGCAGATGTCGCCCATGATCATGAAGGTGGCCGTGCCATGGCTGAAGCACTCGCCGAGATTGGGGCACTGGGCCTCTTCGCAGACGGAACTGAGGCTGCGCTCGCGCAGAATGCGCTTGATGTTCGCCACGCCGGCACCGCTCGGTACCTTGGCCCGGATCCATGCCGGCTTGCGCTGTATCTGGGTGGTCGGTTCGACCTTGACCGGAATCCGGCTGACCTTGTCGTG